>JAAELC010000719.1 GCA_024227135.1 Gammaproteobacteria bacterium | reverse complement strand
TATGCAACTGAATCTGCAACGCAGACAACGTCCATGGATGGACTAGATTCACGCGAGGCAGGATGCCGGTAGTGATAGCTGAGGTGAGAGACCAGCAGGATGGGATGATTCATTTTTTCCGCAGCCCTTATTCTGTGTGCTGCCCCCGTTGGCGGCCTGTAGCATCTCCAGCATGATGAAAAACTCGACGCGATCGTCCTCAAACCCGGCAATCCCGCTTTGCGTAGACCTGGACGGGACCTTATTACGAACAGACATGCTGATAGAGTCTGTCTTCGGATTACTCAGACAAACCCCCCTCAATCTGTTTTTGCTTGTTTTCTGGCTATTCGGGGGAAAGGCCCACTTCAAACAACAGATAGCAGAACGGGTCGAGGTGGACATGACTCTGCTCCCCTTCAACGGACCCTTGCTCGAATTTCTCCACGAACAAAAAGCGCAGGGAAGACATCTGATTCTCGCAACCGCCTCCAACATTAAATATGCATCCCAGGTGGCAGATCATCTCGAGCTGTTTGATCGGGTAATGGCCAGCGATGCCGAAACCAACCTTTCGGGTCGCACCAAATGCCGGCAGCTGGTAGATGCCTATGGGAACAAGGGGTTCGATTACGTGGCCAATGCCGGGATCGACCTGAAGATATGGGCCCATGCCCGTCGCGCAATACTGGTGGACACATCCCCCGGGGTCAGACGAAAAGCCGGGAACATGACCGAAGTCGAAAGGGTATTCGATGACAGGAACTCAGGACTGGCTCTTTACCTCAAAGCCATACGGCTGCATCAATGGTTGAAGAATCTGCTGATCCTGGTCCCCCTGGGTATGGCCCACCAGATACTACAGCCCCAGCTGCTGCTACAGGCTACTCTGGCATTTTTCGCTTTCGGACTCTGTGCCTCCAGCGTCTATCTACTCAACGATCTGCTGGATCTGCCGGCAGATCGCCAGCACAGGACCAAGCGCTACCGCCCTCTGGCCGCAGGAACCTTGCCAATCATGCATGGGTTGCTGATGATTCCCACCCTGCTTATCCTGGCCTTCGCCATCACGTTGTGTCTACCCATCGAGTTTCTCGGAGTGATGCTGCTGTATTACGGGGTGACCCTGGCCTATTCCCTTTATCTCAAGCAATCCCCTCTGACCGACGTGCTGACACTGGCAGGACTTTACACCCTGCGCATCATGGCCGGAGCAGCCGCAGTCTCCACCGCCCCTTCACACTGGATTCTGGCATTCTCCATGTTTCTATTCTTCAGCCTTGCGTTACTGAAACGTTACTCCGAGCTTCTGGGGCTGGTTAAAGAGCAACCCTGGGGAAATGCAGCCACCCGGGGTTATCGGACCGTGGACCTCGAGGGACTGGCACAATCCGGCATCGCCAGTGGATATCTTTCCGTACTGGTACTGGCCCTCTATATCAACAGTGACCAGGTGCGGGCGCTGTACACTCATCCGGAGTTCATCTGGCTCCTCTGCCCTCTTTTGCTTTACTGGATAGGCCGTGTCTGGTTCCTCGCCCGACGCAACGAGATGCATGAAGACCCGGTGATTTTTGCCACTCAGGACAAGCGCAGCCTGCTGATCGCCTCCATTGGTATCCTGATCCTCTGGGTCGCAACCTGAGCACTCGCCGACATCGACATGCCGAAAACCAGTACAGCTTTCCCCCTGGGTGACAATCACCGTTCCTGGGGAAGGTATCCCAAGACCCGCCAACAGGGGATCCCGATCCGCTGGGGCCATCACAGACTGCCCCTTGAACCGGAGGACGATCGCCGGGCACTACCGTTCGGTGCCGGCCGCAGCTATGGCGACAGCTGCCTGAACGATGGGGGCATCCTCCTGGAGACACGGCACCTGGATCGATTCGTGGACTTCGATGAGCACACGGGGGTCCTGCGCTGCGAAGCGGGTGTGCTCCTGTCTGACATTCTGGACTTATTCGTTCCCAGGGGCTGGTTCCTGCCGGTTACACCAGGGACCCGGTTCGTAACGGTAGGGGGTGCTATCGCCAATGACGTGCATGGAAAAAACCACCACCGGGCAGGCACATTCGGCTGCCACGTGCCCCGCTTCGAACTCCTCCGCTCAGACGGCAGCCGGCTACTCTGCTCCAGCCAGGAGAATCCCGGCTGGTACAACGCGACTATCGGTGGCCTGGGTCTGACCGGGCTGATCACCTGGGCGGAACTCAGGCTCAAACCGATCCCTGGCCCCTGGATACACCAGGAGACCATTCGCTACGATAATCTTCAGGATTTCTTCAGCCTCTCTGCGGATTCAGATACGGCATTCGAATACACCGTTGCCTGGGTAGACTGCCAGGCCCGGGGTTCCAGCCTGGGACGTGGACTATTCATGGGGGGTAACAGCTGCGACGAGCAACACCCGGCTGTCGAGCGCCCCTCGGGACTGAAATTGAGTGTCCCCCTGGATCCGCCGATTTCTCTCATCAACCGCTTCACTCTAAAAGCATTCAACACCGCTTACTACCACAGACAGCGATCACCGCGAAGAACGACCAGAGTTTATTACGAGCCTTTTTTCTATCCACTGGACTCGATCTCCAATTGGAACAGAATCTATGGGCCTCGGGGGTTTCTTCAATATCAATGTGTCATCCCCCAATCTAACGGCCCTGGCGCGATCAAGGAGATGCTGAAAAGGATATCCGCCAGAGGAGCCGGATCTTTTCTTGCCGTGTTGAAAATGTTCGGCGCCAAACCCTCCCCGGGTCTGCTCTCATTCCCCAGACCGGGGGTCACCCTGGCACTGGACTTCCCCAACCAGGGAGAGAAAACCCTGCAATTACTGGATTACCTGGATGAGGTGGTTGTGGCTGGGGCGGGGGCGGTTTACCCGGCAAAGGATGCACGCATGAGCAGGAAAAGTTTTCAACACTACTATCCACAACATGAGAAAATGCAGAAATACCTGGACCCCAGGTTCTCCTCGAGTTTCTGGCGTCGTGTCACCCAACCATGACACCCCTAAATCCAAGCCGGACGGGCAACCGATAACAGGGTCAACCACTGCCCTCAGCGGGCCAGAACCGAAGATCGATGCCATTGAAAAACTATACTATGAATGTAACTGCCCACCTCCAGAGATCACCCCCCATGGGGGGTGAGTAGATACCGATGAATAAGACACTGATCATTGGTGCCACTTCGGCCATCGCCATTGCCACCGCCCGCTTGTGGGCATCTGATGGAGACCCCCTGTACTTGGTGGCCAGAGATGTTGGCAAGCTGGAGGCCACTGCCAACGACTTGAAGACCCGGGGGTCGAGTCAAGTGGA
Source organism: Gammaproteobacteria bacterium (assembly GCA_024227135.1). Lineage (GTDB taxonomy): Bacteria > Pseudomonadota > Gammaproteobacteria > Chromatiales > Chromatiaceae > JAHEHQ01. Next base: position 31,220 of record JAAELC010000719.1, on the reverse strand, counting down.
GTTCCAGGTCATGGATGTACTCGAACATTCACGGCATCTGGCTGTGATAGAAGAGGCGACCGCAAGGCTTGGGGGCCTGGATCGGGTACTTATCGCCCACGGCACTCTCCCCGACCAGGCGGCCTGCCAGGCAGACATTGAACTTTCCCGCAGGGAACTCGAAATCAACTGCCTCAGCACCTTTTCGCTGCTGACACACCTGGCCAACCTGTTTGAATCCAAAGGCAGCGGCACCATCGCGGTGCTATCATCGGTCGCAGGTGATCGGGGCCGCCAGAGTAATTACCTTTATGGAACCGCCAAAGGGGCACTCTCGCTGTTTCTTCAGGGTCTCCGCAACCGCTTGTACCCCTCCCAGGTCAATGTCATCACCATCAAACCGGGATTCGTGGATACCCCGATGACCGACACCTTTCCAAAGGGGTTGCTCTGGGCTCAGCCGGAACGGGTCGCCGCAGACATCTACAAGGGGATAAACAAGGGCCGGGACATTATCTACACCCCCTTTTTCTGGCGTTATCTGATGTGGGTGATCAAAGCGATACCGGAACCCCTGTTCAAACGCCTGTCTCTCTGAAGAAGCTTTGTAAAAAGGTTACATTCAATGAGGACGGAACGAGTAGTGGCGGTGCCCCAGATAGCTGGTGATTACCGGAAACAGTACACCGACAAAGTGGGCAACAGGCTCTGGGTACCAGGTAAATCCAAGGGCAGGAAAAATCAGCCTGGCCAGTCCTACACTGATGACCCACACCTGCACCAGGGCGACCAGATTGACGAGAGTAAACCGAATCAGTTCTGATCTGATGCCACGCCCCGACGCGTTGAATACAAACAGCCGTGCCAGGGTATAGGCGGTAAGCATGCCCACCAGGTAGGCCAGCACCACGGCAACTTCAAAACTGAAAAAACGACTCAGCACAACACGGCTGCCAAGATTGACCAATGCGGCAACACCACCGGTCAATGCAAACCGGGTGAACTGATGCCCCGCCAGAGCCCGCAGTCGCTTCATATCTACGGCTCCGGAGTCAAATCGCCAGAGCCATCAGTCTCCCCAGACGGACACTCTCAGAAATTCCACGGTCTTCGGGATAGTAGAAACAGGTATCGGCAATCTGCAAGCCTTTGATCGGGGTTTGAACCGATGGAATCCGGCTGGCAAAACCAGGCTCACAGACGGGTTGGGCATGCTGCAGCCTCCCCACATAACTGGCTTTTAGATCACCCGGCCCGAGATCCGGATTGATCCGACTCAGATAACCAAAAGCCTCAGCGACGATACGCTCGTCATCCCAGGCAAATTTGGGGTGATTCCGAGGCATATAGTAAGGCACATAGACCAGGGATTCCGATAACGGACGCAGATTGGAAAACTCAACGATACCCGGGATATCGATACCGGGCACATTCACATTCAACCAGAAATGGCGGGTGACCGATTTTTCAAGACGCATCAACACACAGACCACGCCGATGTTATCTATGGCGTCGTAGGCGGCTTTGAGTTCCTCAGGTAATCCGGGAATCACACGGCTGATCAACGGTGTGGGAACCGTGGAAATCACCCCATCGAAAGCCTCCCTGCCCTTTGCAGTCACCAACGCCCGCACCTCACCCTGCTCCAGTACCACTTCCCGGACGGGACTGGACAACCTGATCTCCCCACCGAGAGACCGGATGGCATCGGTCAGTGCATTCACCAATGTTTCGGAACCCCCTTCCAGATAGCCAAGCTGCTCCTGAAACAGGGACCTCCGCGAGGTTCCCACCCGCTTGATACGGGTCCAGATCCAGGCTGCACTGATCCTGCCCACGCGATCATGGAACTTGAGTTCGAACAGGCGCTTCCACAGCAAATCGTAGGTCACCTCTCCCAGCTCGGAGGTCAGCCACTCCCGAGCGTCACGATGTTCAAGCTTACTCCAATCCGTGCGGCGGGTAGCCAGAAACATGCGCAATCCGTAACGCAGTCGCCTGGGGAGACTGAGCCGGGAAAACTTCAGCAATGACAGGGGATCGCCCCAGTCATAGTGCTCACCGTCTATGAAATACCCCATACTGGTATCCCGCCAACGCAGCCTGTCTCCAATCCCGAGTGCCTCGAGCAGATCAAAAGTAGCTTGGTCCGCTTTGCAGATAAAATGGTAATACCGCTCGATACTGAGTCCGTCGAAATCAAAATGTGCCGCCATTCCGCCGGCCCGGTCATCGGCTTCGAATACTGTCACGGCGTGTCCCGCCTTCAAAGCGTGATAGGCGGCGGCCAACCCCATCGCCCCGGACCCGATTACTGCAATCTTGGACATTGATAATCTCTTTTGCACATGGTGATGAATCCGCAACCGGCGACCGGACTGCACTTCGGCCCCGTTGAACCCAAAGGATCAGGGCCGCTCAAAACTCCAGTACCAGGCTGCTGTATCTGGGGTCATTGAAGGTCTCCTCGAAGGCCTGGTCCAGAGCTGTGGGCGCTACACCGAATATGCCGGGCCAGTCGATTACCGGAAACTCCTCAACGATGGTCAGCGCCTCCAACTGACGGGTGGTAAAAGGGGGATCGCTGTCAAACAGCGCGTAGATTCTGAGCAGCCACCAGAACAGTTGATAAGGCACCCGGATAATGGCAGTGCGTGCACCTGTCACTTTCCTGATCGATCGCATCATGTCGATATAGTGGATTTTCTGCAGACCCGATATATCGTATACCGTCTCCCCCGGGGGGGTCGCCAGACAAGCCATGATGATATTGCAGAAATCCTTGGCATAGAGAGGCTGCCGCATATAGCGGCCATCCCCAGGCACCGGGTACAACGGCACCCGCTTCATAAATCGAGCCAGCCACCCCAGGTGCTTTCGATCAAACCAGCCGAACATCAGTGTGGGACGCAGAATGACATGAGGAATGGGGCAATCCAGTACCAGCTTTTCCTGAGACTCTTTGGTCTCGGTGTAGTTATCGACCGCCTGAGAATTAACCACCGAAGAGCTAATATGAACCAGATGTTTCACACCCCTGGCCTGTGCTGCCTCCAATACCCTCCGGGTAGCGGTGACGTTATTGGCGATAAACGCCCCCTTATTCAGACCACCGATCTGGGCATGCAACATCACCAGAGCGCCGCCCCCCTCCATCGCCTGTTCCCAATCCCCCGGCTGGGACAAATCAGCGCTGATGACCTCGATATCGGGATGCAGCTGTTGCAGTATCCGGGTGTTGTGCAAGTGTTTGTCGATAGTGACCAGATCGGTATACCCTCTCGACTTGAGATGAACGATCAGATTCTGTCCGACCAGTCCAGCCCCACCTGTAATTACTATCCTGTCTGTCTTTTTCATCCGGCTCGCGTACATTTTTCTCACTGTAAATCCCGGTTTACCCGCCAATGGGTCTCCCCGCAGCCGGAACCTGCCACACTTGAAAGCATACCCCTGAACGGGGCAGGAAATACTGTCATGGATCTTCTGCTTACTGCAACCTGAAAAGCAGTTGATTGCTGCTGTACAAGGCTAACATATTGCGGGGTGTGGTATTGCGAGTATCATTACGGGTCACTGGAAAAGTGAAACACGCTACAGGCTCTTTCCAGATCTGACACTCCAGCCACCCGACGCCGGTCTTTCAACGACATGACAGTGCACGAGTTATCCCCCAAACGGCTTTTCTACATTACCCTCTGGACAAGCCTTGGGGTCAAGCTGCTGCTTGCGGCCACGATACCCATCACGGGTGATGAGGCCTATTTCATATTCTGGGGGCGCCATCCCGGACTGGGTTATTACGACCATCCACCTATGGTGGGACTGTGGCTGAGTGCGCTGCTCTCGGTCAGTGAGGCGATCTGGTGGCTGCGTCTGCCAGCGGTGTTTCTGAGTACCCTTATCGGCATCGGCATCGTCTACCTGATCAAAGAACGGGATGAAAACCTGGCATGGCTGACAGGGGCTTTGTTTCTAATCATCCCTGTGAACGCCCTCAACGTGCTCATCACCACCGACACACCGGTGATATTGTTCAGTTTTCTCACCGTTATGGCATTCGATCTGGCAGTGCGCCGGGAGCGGATGAGATGGTACTTTTTCGCCGGATTCTTTCTTGGCATGGCACTGTTGTCCAAGTACTTTGCCGGATTGCTCGCGGTGGCACTGGCGGCCTATCTGCCGGTCGCGGAAAAACCCAGGCAGGTTTTCCGGGGGTTGTTGCTGGTCGTGCTGATCTCTTCAATCCTGTTCGGAATCAACGTCTACTGGAACTACAACCACTGTCTGGACAATTTTCAGTTCAATTTCATTAACCGCAACCGGGGCAGCGTACCCTGGTACTCCCCGCTGATTTATCTGGCCACTCTCGCCTACCTGCTTACCCCTCCGGTAGCCTGGAACCTGCTGAAAAGAAATAGATCGAGGCCGCTGCACCAACCCCAGACCCGGCTTTTACTGGTACTCAATCTGGTACCCTACGGTCTGCTGTTGCTGCTCTCTTTCGGGAAAATCATCGGCATGCACTGGCTGTTGGGTTTCTGCGCATTCAGCATCATGCTGGTGGCAATGGTCTGGGGCGAACCCACATTGCGCCAGGCCTGGCGGTTCAACCTGTGGTTTACACTGGGGCATCTGGTACTGTTGCTGATTGCCATATTCACACCCTGGCATCAGCTACCCTTGAGCGGCAAGCTTCAAAAAGAGATTATCGATGCCACCCGGGGAGAGTGGATCTGGCAGGAACTGAAACCTTATGCCGAAAACAGGCTGGTGTTTACTCACAGCTATGCCGCGTCTTCTGAGCTGGCCTATCATGCCGGTCGCCCCGTCGGGGTGTACTCCTACGGCTCATCCCATGCCCGGGAAGACGACAAGCACACTCGCTTTGACCAGCTGGATGGGGAGAATTTCGTGATTTTCCTGAATAAATACCATGGACCGGAGAATTACACGCCCTATTTCGACTCAATCGATTACCAGACCCTATCGGTCCGGGGTTCCCAGTTCGATATCGTGATCGGAACCGGCTTTCGATATCCCGAATATCGGGAGGGTATACTAAAAAACATCAACCGGAATTTCTACCAGATCCCCGATGGGTGGCCCGTGGGTGCCTGTTACTTCAAAGAGAGGTACGGATTTGAATAGCTGAGATTGAGGGGGACTCACCGGCGCAAATGCCTGCCCATGGTGCTGTTGCTGCTTCCACGGCAGTACTCCAGAGGGTCAAAAATCAAACCGAATCAGGCCAAGCGTGTCGATCTAGACGGTATGGTCTTCTATTTCCTCGAAAACATCTGCCGACAATCGCTCTGCTATTTTGTGCATATACCGCATTTCTGTTCTCGATGGATCCTGCCAGTCTTCCGCCCTGTCCCAACGGGCCAGTGTGACGAACTCCGTGGGATCCTGATGACTTTGCATCAGCATGCTGCCTCGTGCGCCAGACGTGGTGCCCCTTATCCGGGTGGTCGCCCTACCCCATGCCGCCTTGAATTCTTCCTGGTCGGCCGTTTGCACCCTCCATCGGTAGATCATTCTTATCATACAGCCCTCAAATTCTGACTCATTGCTATCACGAAGACCCTGGATCCCTTTCAACGATATCCTGCTCTCCCCGTCTGATATCCCAGGGATCGACAGACAGGTCACTGTAGAGTTTCAACCTGGGATGCTCCCTGGTCAGGGCAGCATGCATCCCATGGGCGACTGTGCGCAGTGTCGGGTGGACTGTCGATCCCGAGCGCAATTCGGTCACGTAGACCATTTCCGGGAGGTCATAAACGATTTCACAAGGTACTTTCATCCCCAGCGGAAGAAAGTACTGACGATCAACCGGGGAAAGTTCAACCCTTTTTCCCATGGAATCGATGCTGTCCAACTGCTCGGCGATCAGAGAGATCGCGTGGGTCCGAAGCGCTTCGGGCAACTGTTCCAGATACCAGCGGTGAAATCCTGATCGATGGTTCAACAGCGGCACTGGACAGAGCCCGTTGCGATGGCGTTGCAGATCCCGAAAAGAACCGTAGTCGAGATTGAAACGGCAGCGGTAACGGCCGTATTGGGACAGATGCCGGGGGAGATTGGTTCTTGAAGGCCGTTCGGCGATCAATGCCAATGCATCGGACTCCAGAACAGTATTATCTATGTCGGTATCGTAGGCGAACTCAGGCCCCTTGCCGTCGGGCGCCAGGTCGCTGTAGTTCATGACCAGTCCCATTGTCTCCAGGTAATCTTCCTGGTCCTGCCGGATGGAATGTCCAAAACTGCTTGGATATTTCTCCTTGAGCATATCCGATACGGAGACGGCTATCTCCCTGACCTCCTCCAGCGGGTGGTGGCGCAACAACAGTAATTTATCGTGTGCCTGACGCAGGTTGGTACTCCAGGACAGCTGGGTAGTAATGCCCGCCGGCAGAAATCCCCGCAGAATATCAAATGCCCTGGCGTCGATGGCCTTTTCCCATACCGAGGGTTTCTGTGCCTGCTGCAACGGATGAACGGACTTTAAATGCGCCACCAGCGTCGGGCCGGCGCTGGTGTAGTAGTCGATCCAGCGATCCAATATCGCCCTGGACTCCGCCAGACCCAGCGGGTTCTGCATCGGCTGTTTCGAAAAATCGATATAGCGGGTCGACGTCTCCTGCCCGGAATACAACGGGTTGTCCTGCACGGCCTTGGTGGCAAGTATGGAAAGCCCTTCGATAAAGATCGTGGTGGTTCCACAGTCTCCGATCGAAGAGTGCCCATAGCCCACGTAGTAGCTCTCCATGAACCTGGACGAGCCCCTCTCTTTCACCTTCCTGACATGAGTCTCGACACTCTCCGCAGAACGGCTGTACAGGGCCTGCAACATGGCGCTGGCTTCCGGTTCGAACTCATCGTGTATGAATATTTTGGTCATAGCTACGGGCACTTTCAATCAGAAAAAAAATCAGCCTGCCAGGTTCTTCTTCCTGTAGGCCAACAGCAGTAACCCCATCCCGCCCGCGAGCATCGGCAGGGTGAGCAACTGGCCCATGGTGAACCAGTCGAAGGCCAGGTAACCGATATGCGCATCGGGAAGCCGCACCAGTTCCACCGCCAATCGAAACAGGCCATAGCACAAGAGAAACAGACCGGATACCGCCATTGTGGGCCGGGGCCTTGCCGAATAAACCCACAATATCAGGAACAGTGCCAATCCCTCGAGGCCTGCTTCATAGAGCTGAGTCGGATGGAGAGGGGGCGAGTATTCGCCCCCCATCGGCAGGTGCAGCTTTTCCCTGCAAAGCTCCACGAAACGATAGCAGGAAACCTGCATGGCCCAAGGTACCGAGCCGGGTGCCCCCCACAGTTCACCGTTGATGAAATTCCCGATCCGTCCGGCACCCAGGCCCACGGGAATCAGAGGAGCGATAAAGTCGGTCACTTCGAAGAATCCCTTCTGATATCGCCGCCCATAAAACCACATGGCCACCAGCACACCGATCAAGCCGCCATGGAATGACATACCGCCTTCCCAGATTCGCAGCAGGGAAAGGGGATCCGAGATCAGATTGGCGTAACCATAGAAGAACGCATAGCCCAGGCGCCCGCCCAGAATAACCCCCAGCACCAGATAGAACAGCAGATCATCCACCTGCCGGGCACTCCAGCGGGAACCAGGCCTGGACGCCCGCACCCTTCCCAGCCACCAGCCCCCGAGAAATCCCACCAGGTACATGAGCCCGTACCAGTGGATCTTAAGCGGACCCAGTGCCAGTGCAACCGGATCGAGATTTGGATAAGTCATCATGACGCGCTATCTTAGGGGTCCTACACGAATAAATCACCCCAGGATTTGAGGATGAAACTGCTCGCGATCACAATTCCACTGCTTGTTCCCACACTGCTCATGGCGGGGCAGGTGGAAATCAAGGAGGTACGCAGCCGGATGGACACTGGGGGACTGTATCGTTTCGACGTCACCCTGGAGCATGCAGATACCGGCTGGAAACACTATGCCGACGGCTGGGAGGTCCTCACCATCGATGGTGCATTGCTCGGCACCCGTACCCTTTATCACCCCCACGTGGACGAGCAACCTTTCACCCGATCTTTGAGTGGAGTGGCTATTCCAGCAAACACCAGAGAACTGTTGATCCGCGCCCATGACAAAGTCCATGGCGACACCCTGATCAAATACCGGCTGGAGTAAGCTGCGAGCCCCCCGCTGCCCTGCCCTCCGGCATCCTCCATCACTGTCGCTCCGGTCTCTGGCTGATTCGGGCTGCACCCCAATCCTTGATGTCTGGCAGCGCCTGGCCAACTGTATTTCCAGTTTCGCCCCCCGCTGAATGATTGCCGGAAGGTAAGTACGCACAACCCATGGGTAGTCTGTTCCGGAAGACGCCGTCAATACCTCCATGCAGGCTGGGCTGGGGCATCCCTGCCAAAGACACTTCCTCCGCAGACCACCCATACGGGGTACCTCTGAGAGGGGAGCAGTTACGCCGGAAGAACCATTTATCAATTACCCGACGGGGGTATCAAAAAAACTAATAAAATTCCTTTTCTTTCGGTGGATATCAGTGTCCAATATCCGATGGAACGTATTTTTCCCTTACTGATCTATCCTATTTGAAGGGAAAAAACTCCGACCGCCCATTGTCATGGGACGGCACCTCGCCCAAAAATCCGCGAGGAAATCAGGCTAAAAACCACTTGACAAAAGCGCTCAAGGAACCTGATTAGCTGCCGTTAGGTATCACGTGATAAATATTCACCACGGATAGACACAGGTTGAATGGCATGAGTATGATAAATCCCCAAAACCTCGGGACGCTCGGCCAGCGCATGCGCTACATGCGACTGGAAAAAAGTTGGACACAGGAACAGCTGGCCGCCAAGGCCGGAACCAATCAAGCCGTTATTCAGAAGATCGAAAACGGTAAGAGCCTGCGTCCAAGGAAGATTGACACAATCGCAGCGGTACTGGAAGTCAGCCCGGCGTGGCTGATGTTCGGTGATGAATCCGCTTCACCCTTACCAGTGGATGCCCAGGATCTTGCCGATGCCTGGAATAAGCTCCCTGAACCCCATAAGTCCAGGATACGCCAGGAAATCCTGAATCTCAGTGCTGCCTGACCCAGGTAACATTTCAGATTCGGGCACGACGGCCCGCCCTGCTGATTAAGGGATTCTAAGGGAAACTTGTCGAATATCCCCCCGGATGGATAAGCACCCGGGGGACACACCGACAGGTATCTTAGAATGAGGGCAGCACCCGCAGGTAGAAAGTCTTGAGATAGGCTGTTTCCGGAATAGCGGGATGGATCGGGTGGTCTCTGGACTGGGCGCCCTGCTCCAGCAGTTGTAAACTCCTGTCTACATGTCTGGCTGCCTGCTGTACTACGTGCAACAGGCGCTCACCACTCATGTGGTGGGAGCAGGATGAAGTAATCAGTATTCCGTCCTTTGAGAGCACCTGAAGTGCCAGCTGATTCAGGCGGCGGTAGGCGAGTTCCCCCTGCCTGATATCCTTGCGACGCTTGATGAATGCCGGGGGATCCAGCATCACCACATCGAATGTCTCACGTGCGGCACGCAACTCCCGCAAAGCTTCGAACGCATCATTCTGCACAGCAGTTACCCGATCCCCCACCCCGTTGCGGACAGCGTTCTGCTCCAGCATGCTCAGAGCATCTTTCGAGGCATCCACACAAACTACTTCTGAAGCCCCTCCGAGGGCAGCCAGAACCCCCCAGGCACCAACATAACTGCAGACATCCAGAACCCGCTTACCCTCTACATAATCAGTCATCCGCCCCCGATTCTCGGCCTGATCATAGTACCAGCCGGTCTTTTGCCCGGCCCTGGAAGGAAAAAGATATACACCACCCTGCTCGTGAAGCTCCAGGGGATCGGGCCATTCTCCAGCCCCCTCCTCCACATAACGTTCAAGTCCCTCTGACGTTCGAACCTGGGAGTCATTGCGAAATAGAACACCGACAGGTTTAACCACTTTCGCCACCGCAGCGAGAATCCCTTCTTTCATATGCTCCATCCCCGCGGTAGTCACCTGTATCACCAGATAGTCACCGAACCTGTCGATGACCAGCCCGGGTAATCCGTCACTCTCCCCGAATACCAACCGGTAAAAGGGCGAGCTGAATAGGCGTTGCCTCAATGCCAACGCGATCTTAAGCCGGTGCACAAGCAGAGATTCAGTGAGAGGATGCTTGTGGTCGCGACTGACCAGACGGACGCAGATCAGTGAATGGGGATTCACATACCCGGAACCCAGCCATTTACCCTGGTGACTGATGACATCCACCGGCTGCCCCGGCTGTAGATCGCTCAAGGGTGTCACTGCGGTATTGATTTCATTGCTGTAGACCCAGCAATGACCAAAACGCAAACGCCGATCCTGGTCTTTTTTTAGACGAACTGGGGTAAAATCCATCAGTGAGATTCCTGAAGTATGCGGGTAAGCCCTCTGAATCGAAGACAACAACCCAAGATTAACAGAGTTGTTACCACCTGACGGAAAATAATCCGAACAGCAGCGGTATTTTCCAGGCCCCGGAGCCAATGACCACGAAACAGTTTTTACCCATGGCCTGCCTTCTGTTACTGGGCACCGGCATGCCAACCCAGGCCGGGGACGCCCCCTCACCTACTCAGGTCACCACAACCAGACTGGAGCAGTTACTGTTCAAGCCCGAATACACGGCGCCAGCCACCGCCCTGAGTCTGAATGACAGCCGTATCGGGGCCGAAACATCCGGACGCATCCTGAAACTGCCCGTTCGTGTGGGCGACCTGATCAGGCAGGGGGACTCCCTGGGGGAACTCGATTGTCAATTCAACGAAATTCGCAGGAGCAAAGCGCAGGCATCGGTAAGGGCGGCGAGATCCCGAGTAACCCTGGCGACCCGCCAGATCGAGCGATCCCGATCACTCAAACGGGAGCGGAACATCTCCGAGGAACTCTACAACCAGCGGGAAAACGATTTACAAACCGCTAATGCAGACCTAGCGGCTCTGGAGTCGACGTTGGAGGAAGCGCGTCTGGCGGTGGAGCACTGCCGACTCATCGCCCCGTTTACCGGCGTCGTCATGGAACGGCTGGCTGGTGAGGGGGAGTGGGTTTCTCCAGGACAACCCCTGGTAAGACTGCTGGACAGTGAACGCCTGGAAGTATCAGCCCAGGTTTCTGTGGATCGGGTGGATTCTTTGCGTGCTGCAACATCCCTCGAACTGGTCACCAACCGAGGACGCTTCACGCTCCAGGTAAGACGACTCGTCCCCTTCGTAAACAGTCGCGGACGCACGCTCGAGGTGAGACTGGAGTTCATGGATCGTTCGGCCATGCCAGGCGCAGCAGGACGCCTGGTATGGCAGGACCATCGCCCACATGTTCCGGCAGACCTCCCGATACGCCGTGACAATCAGCTTGGGCTGATACTGGCAGACGGAAACCAGGCCCGCTTTCTGCCACTGCCCGATGCGCTGGAGGGTCATCCGGCAGCCGTCGATCTGCCTTCCGGAACCCAGCTGGTGGTAGAGGGCCGGCAGGGGCTCAGTCATGGTGACCCGATTCAGGTCCTTGGCACCACAACTCGCTGAACGGATGAACAAGTGCCTTTCAAAACCCAAACCCATAGCACTGCCGATGAACAGTTCTGCATTACAGAAAGTCCAGCTATCCCAGCCGGAAGGCGAAAGCAGATGTTTTCGTTTCATATACCCCGAACACCCACACCCGGGTCCGCACCACCACCCCGATCCATGCCCGGTCGATTCTTTGAGCCTGTAAGACAAGGGTGCCCCGGATGCTGAAGAAACTCTACCGAAATCACGTGCTGGCAAACCTGACATTCATCCTGGTGCTGGCCATGGGTTTCTTCTCCTATAACCTGTTGCCCAGGGAGCAGGACCCCAGCATCAACTTCAACTGGATCGAAATCACCACCGTACTGCCCGGTGCAACGGCTGAGGACGTGGAGGTTCGAATCACGGAGATCCTGGAACGGAAAATCAGGAAAGTATCGGATATCAAATTCGTTTCCAGTGTCAGCCGGGAAAGCATATCCAATATTCTGGTTCGCTTCGACGATATCGATGAAAGGGTATTCGACAAGCGTGTCTCCGACCTGCGCCGGGAAGTGCAGGATGCTGAAAACGAAATACCGGACGATGCCACGACGCCTTTCGTTTTCGAAATCACCAGTGCCAATGCGTTCCCCACCGCCACTCTGGCGGTGGTGGGACAGGCCGATGATGAGAATCTGAGGGATCAGGCCGAATCCCTCAAGAAAGACCTGGAGCGTATTCGTGGGGTGGACCGGGTCCAGGGAACGGCATTGCACGACCCGGAACTGCAAATCAACTTTTTTCCTGCGCGTCTGGAGGCGGCCGGCGTAACCCCCGTTCAGCTGGCAAACACCCTTGCCCAGAATCTTCAGGATACGGCAGCCGGCAACACCCGGGTCAATGGTGAAAACTGGCTGGTGCGGGTGATTGGACAGGACAGCGACCCGGCTTACCTGGCCACCCTGCTGGTACTGGGTGTCAATGGCGAAATCCCCCTGGGCGACCTGGCGGAAGTGGTGCGGGCCAGGGAGAAACCCTCGGAAGCCGTGCGATACCAGGGCAGACCTGCGGTCATGATGACAGTGATGAAAAAGGAGAACACCAACACCCTCGAACTGGTGCAGCGCATCGATGAATTCGTTACCGGCAAGAACCGATTCAGCAGACAGACGGGTGTGGAGCTGATACTGATCGATGACCAGACGGAGATTACCCGCAATGCACTCAGTATCATGCAGAGAAATGCCCTGCTGGGACTCCTGATGGTACTCATCGTCACCTGGTTATTTCTAGGTAACCGTATTTCACTACTGACCACCATCGGCATCCCCTTTATCCTGGCCGGCACTTTCTGGGCCCTGCGCAGCCTGAATCAAACCCTGAATGTCAGCGTGCTGCTCGGGGTGGTCATCAGCCTGGGCATGCTGGTGGATGACGCCGTGGTCGTGGTGGAATCCATTCACTACCGCCTGCAACGGGGTGCGGCGGCCATGACAGCGATCATCTCCTCCCTCAGGGAAGTCATTGCCCCGGTCACCACGGCGGTACTCACCACCATGGCCGCCTTCCTCCCCCTGATGCTTTTACCGGGAATTCTGGGGAAATTCATGCTGGTTATTCCCCTGGTAGTCACCATCGCCCTGGCCATCAGCCTGGTGGAAGCCTACTGGATACTGCCCTCACACCTGCTCGCCGCCCGCATAAGCTACAAAAACCCCACCCGCATCCATCGGATTCGCATCCGGGCACTACATTGGATCAGAATCAAGTATACCCGCCTGCTGATAGGAGCCCTGCGCTGGCCGAAATCGATCCTGTTGCTGATGGTACTGATGTTTGCCACCACGCTCTCAGCGACCCTCAGCGGCAAGGTCAAAATGGACTTTTTTGCCTCTGATCCCATTCGGCTGTTCTATGTGAGTCTGGAAATGCCGGCAGGTACCCCTCTGGAGACCACGCTCAAGACAGTTCAGGCCGTGGAGTCGAAGGTCCGGGAACGGGTAAAACCAGGCGAGGTGCGCAACATAATCAGTTATGCAGGTCAGATGTTCACGGAAATATCACCTTTTTTCGGCGACCAGTACGGACAGGTCATGGTGGCATTGCATCCAAAAAACGAGCACCTGCGCGGGGTGGACGAAATGATCGATTCCCTCCGGGAGAGCGTTATCGCCACCCCAGGGCCAAACAGGATTACCTTTCTTCGGCTGGCAGGCGGCCCCCCGACCTCCCGGCCCATTTCAATCAAAGTTCGTGGTGATGAAATCAAGCAGATCCGCAACGCAGTGACCGATCTCAAGACGATCATGACCGGGGATCCAGCGGTTCGAGACATCACGGACGATGACAGCCGCGGCCAGATGGCACAGATAATCAGGGTCAATCAGGATGCTGCCCGGCGTGCCGGTATCAACCCGTCGGACATTGCCCGCACACTGCGGTTACTCATCGACGGCGAAGTGGTGGCGGAAATGCAGGACCAGGGGGAAAAACTGGAGATCCGGGTCAGAGCGAAACCCCGAATTCTGGAGAACATACGTGAGCCGGGCAATTACAGCCTCCCCCTGCCGGATGGAGGACGAATCCCCCTCAGGGAACTGATCCATACCAGGACCCAACCCAGCATGAGCAGTATCCGCCACTATGATTTCAGACGCACCGTCACTGTTGAAGCCGACCTGGACAAGACCCTCACCGACACCGTGACAGCGAACCAGCGTATTCTAAAAGAGTGGGAGTCCATCCGTAGCGGTTACCCTGACATCGAATTGGATCTTTCCGGAGAACTCGATGATATCCAGGAGGGTATCGATTCCATCGCAGTGCTGTTTCTGTTCGGGGTTGGACTGATGTACATGATCCTGGGTACCCAGTTCAGCAGCTATTTTCAGCCCCTTATGATTCTGGCCACGGTTCCCATGGCGTTTACGGGGGTGATCGTCGGCCTCCTGATAACATCCAACCCACTGAGTTTATTTACCATGTACGGCGTGGTGGCACTCGCCGGCATTGCGGTGAATGCCGCCATCGTTCTCATCACTGCCGCCAATGAACGACTGGAAAAGGGAATGAGTGTCCTCCACGCCACCCTGTACGCTGCCCGACGCAGGGTTGTTCCGATTCTGATTACCTCATTAACCACGATCGCCGGATTGTTTTCCCTGGCTACCGGATTGGGGGGTCGTTCCCTGATGTGGAGCCCGGTAGCCACAGCCATCGTCTGGGGGTTGATTGTATCGACACTGCTGACCCTCTTCGTGATCCCGCTGATGTATCGGATCTTCATGGGTTCGCGCTGGGCAACCACGAAGCGGCATAATGCAAAATTGTCCCTTCTGGATTGAATTATTTTCCATTAAACAGGGTCACAGATACTGCTGACCCTGATTCTCCTGACCTGACCGGAAAGCCAACTCCGCCGATGACCCGAACACGCAACCCGGATACACCACCGCTGCCACCCGTCAGGGTGCGCCATCTCGGCCTGCAACCCTATGAACCGGTCTGGCACCAGATGCAAGCATTCACCAACATCCGCACTCCCGAAACACCGGATGAAATCTGGGCACTGGAACATCAGCCGGTCTTCACCCTGGGACAGGCGGGGAAACAGGAACATGTCATCGCCCCGGGGAATATCCCGGTTATACAGGTCGATCGGGGGGGACAGGTAACCTACCATGGTCCAGGGCAACTGGTGATTTATCTATTGCTGGATCTTCGACGCCTGAAAACAGGAATCAGGCCCCTGGTGACGATGATGGAGGAAAGCATTGTCGATCTGCTCGCCGACTACGATATCCAGGGCTGTGCCCGAACGGACGCGCCAGGGGTTTACGTAGCCGGTAAAAAAATAGCCTCCCTGGGACTGCGCGTTCGCCGGGGTTGCAGCTTCCACGGCCTCAGTCTGAACGTTGACATGGACCTGGAACCCTTTCGCCGTATCAATCCCTGCGGTTACCCCGGCCTGGAAGTGACACAACTCTGCGAACTTAACAGCGCAGCAACCCCGGAAAAGGTAACCCCACCTTTGCTCTGTCAACTCAAGGAGCGTCTGGGCTACAATTCTGCAACCGATGAGCCGGAGACCCACCCCTCATGAGCCGCGAAAACAATTTCGAAGCCCCTTCACGCATGACCCCCGATAGCCACCAGCGAGGCGAAAGCAAAGTCGCGCGCATACCAATCAAGGTGGAACAAACGAAGCAGATGCCCCGAAAACCGGACTGGATTCGGGCAAAAGTACCAACGGGGGAGCGAATCAAAGAGATCAAACAGCTGTTGAGGCAGACACAGCTGAGTTCGGTCTGCGAAGAAGCAGCATGCCCGAACCTGGGAGAGTGCTTCTCCCACGGTACTGCCACCTTCATGATTATGGGGGACATCTGTACCCGACGATGCCCCTTCTGCGACGTTGCCCATGGAAAACCACAACCTCTGGACATCCAGGAACCAGAACATCTGGCCAAAGCGGTAGCAGCGATGAAACTGCGTTACGTCGTCGTCACATCGGTTGACAGAGATGACCTTCGGGACGGGGGCGCCTCACATTATGTTGCCTGCATACAGGCTCTCAGGGAAAAAAGCCCGGACCTCCAGATCGAAATTCTGGTACCGGATTTTCGCGGCCGGGTGGATGTGGCGCTCGACACGTTTCTGAGCGCACCACCAGACGTTTTCAATCACAACATGGAAACCATACCACGCCTCTATCGTCAGGCCCGCCCCGGTGCCGACTACAATGAGTCCTTGAAACTGCTGAAACGTTTTGGCGAGCGACACCCGGATGTCCCGATCAAATCAGGCCTGATGCTGGGACTGGGGGAAACGCTGCCTGAAATCAAAGCTGTCATGGACGATCTTCGCAGTAACGGCTGTAATATGCTCACCCTGGGGCAGTACCTGCAACCCAGCAGGGACCATCTTCCGGTAGCACGGTTTGTGCACCCCGACGAATTTGACCAGCTTCGGAAACGCGGTGAATCGATGGGATTTTCCAACGTTGCCAGCGGCCCCATGGTGCGCTCATCCTATCATGCCGACTTGCAGGCCGAAGGCCTGGTCAACGATGGAACCTGAGTCAGGAAAATCCCTTTGACCCATCCTCATAAAGACTATTTGAACAGGCTCGAGGGTCCCGCCGCTCGGGCCATATCCGTATGGACTGATCATCCGGGAACACAGTACTTGCAGATTTATCGTCGTCGGGCTTCAGGTCTGTTCAATCATCTTCCCTCTGGAACTCCCCCTCGATAACCTTGGTGGACTGTTGAGGTTGCCCCGGGGCGGAAGGTGGAGGCTGGGTGGTCCCGGTTCGGCGTAGAAAACTGAGTACCAATGCTCTTCTGATAGCCGGCACCAGACACAAAAAGCCAAGAAAGTCGGTGAGAAAACCAGGTAGTAACAGGAAAAAACCGGTAATCAGCAACACAACGCCTTCCAGCATCTCAATGGCCGGCACCTGGTCTTTCTCCAGACTGGCACGCACCCGCAACAACGTGGAAACACCCTGAACACGTACCAGCAACCCACCGAGTACCGCCGTAAACACAGAGAGTGCAATGGTTGGTATGGCACCGAACTCTGAACCCACCTGGATCAGGAAATACAGTTCGAAAAGAGGCAGGCCGACGAACAGCAGAAGTAAGAGAAAGACTGGATTCATGGGTGCGAAGCTTACCCCCCGACGAGGGTCGGGTACAAGTCCAGCCATGATTGAGGGCCTCGCGCCCAGGCACGCAGCCCGATTTAGTCATGATGTTCTCCACGCTGATCTGGGTCCCGGTTTGAAACGTAGACGGAAGCTCCCCCAGATTACAATCTGACAAGCTGGCAAAGTCCGTGTAGGATAGCGCCAGCGGCGACCTGCCGAATCTGCACACTACCGATGCGGTTGATCCCCAGCTGTTTCCCGCCCGCTGCATAAGCCGCTTTCGAATATGAATCATGCTGACGGGCGGCATGCTGCAGCCTTGTCGAGATACTGTCCATGAAAGATGCCCTGATTGTATTCTGTACCTGCCCCGACATGGGTTCGGCGCAAAGGATTTCAGAGTCATTGGTAGATCGGGACCTGGCCGCCTGTGTGAATATTTCATCCCCCGTCACCTCGGTGTACAAATGGCAGGGAAAACTTGAAACTGCCGAGGAAATACTTCTTCTGATCAAGACAAACTCCAGTCGCTATGAGGCGTTGCAACAGTCCCTGGTGGATTTGCACCCCTATGAACTTCCGGAGGTTGTTGCGGTCCCTGTAAGTCAAGGGCTACCGGGATATCTCGACTGGATAAATCAATGCACAAAAACAGAATTTCCCACTCCTCCTGGCTGACAGGACTGCTGCTGCTGTGGTTACTCCCGGGACTTGGGGCTGCACAGTCCGAGGACGATTTTCTGTTACCTGGAGATGCCTTCCGGGTATCCGCAGAAATGGGGTCCGAGAACCAACTGATCGTTCGTTGGGATATCGCCGACGGGTATTACCTCTATCAGAGCAAATTCAAGTTCAGCACCGACGACTCCGGAGTCCAGCTTGGTACCCCTGACCTCCCCCCATCGGAATTGAAGAAAGACGATTTCTTTGGTGATGTACAGACCTACCGGGGTACGATCGAGATCGGCATTCCAGTCGAGCGGAGGACCGACGCTCCCGACACACTGAATCTGAAGACAATTTCCCAGGGTTGCGCCGACGCCGGACTCTGCTACCCCCCCCACACCCAGATAGTTTCCGTCAATCTGCCCGCCTCCGCCGCCACCGCAGGCGCTGCAACCCCGGAATCAGCACTGGCAGCACTGAGCGATCTCAGCCTCTCCCTGGGCATGGATGCTGGAAACGAAATCCTTCCACCGGAGGAAGCCTACAAGCTGCTAGCCAATGTGGAACGAGGTAATCTGATCAGGCTGCGCTGGGACATTGCTGATGGTACCTATCTGTATCAGGACAAAGTCCAGGTCAAGCTGATCAGCGGAGAGGGTGTGTCCCTTGGCCAGTACCAACTGCCGGAAGCGGAAATTAAACCGGACACGATCAAACCCGACGGCACTATCGGTGATATACCCGTCTACCACGGTGTGATCGACCTGCCCATCCCCCTGATTCGCTCAAATACCGACCCGGTGGAGATCGAGATCTCGGCCGCCTATCAGGGTTGCGCAGAAGCCGGTGTCTGCTATCCACCCATGAGGGAGCAACTGACACTGGCCCTGCCGGCCATCGCCCCGGAGATGGCCGTCCCAGCGGTGATTCAGACCGGCACAACTACCGAAACCGCCCCCGATAACACCGGAGCAACCGCACCGGGCGACTCCCGGATTAAAGCGGAGCCGGTCATGGAGCAGGACAAGATCGTAGCCACACTGGCCGAAGGCAACACCTGGCTCGTCATCCTGACCTTTTTTGGATTCGGATTGCTGCTGTCCCTCACCCCCTGCGTATTCCCCATGATTCCGATTCTGTCCGGGATTATTGCGGGTCAGGGAACGAACATCACCACCGGACACGCCTTCAGACTCTCCCTCGTTTACGTTCTGGCGATGTCGGTCACCTATTCCCTTGCAGGGGTGCTGGCTGCCCTCTTCGGGCAAAATCTCCAGGCGGCTTTTCAAAATCCCTGGATCCTGAGCACATTCGCTTTGGTTTTTGTACTGCTGGCGCTCTCCATGTTTGGGTTTTACGAACTTCAGCTGCCAAGCCGCTGGCAGAGCCGACTCACTGATACCAGCAATCGACAGAAAGGCGGATCCTATATCGGTGTTGCCGTCATGGGACTGCTTTCGGCACTTATCGTCGGCCCCTGCGTCGCTCCCCCGCTCGCCGGTGCGCTG
The DNA here is from genome assembly GCA_024227135.1 of Gammaproteobacteria bacterium. Taxonomy (GTDB): domain Bacteria; phylum Pseudomonadota; class Gammaproteobacteria; order Chromatiales; family Chromatiaceae; genus JAHEHQ01. The sequence continues at coordinate 11,852 of JAAELC010000719.1, read as the reverse complement.
ATATACATCGGGCAGACTGGCGACGCAGGGCTGGGGTTTGCAGGACTCTTCGCCCTGTCTATGGGCATGGGAGCACCCCTGTTGGTTATCGGCGCCTCCGCTGGCAAATTCCTTCCCCGGGCGGGTGCCTGGATGGATACGGTGAAGGCGGTATTCGGCGTCGGCCTGCTGGCTGTGGCCATCGTGTTGCTGGAAAGGGTACTGCCTCCGGCGGTAGCCATGGTGCTTTGGGGATCGCTGATGGTCATCAGTGCCGTTTACATGGGAGCGTTGAACCAACTGCAGGTGGAGGCATCCGGCTGGGACCGTCTCTGGAAGGGATTGGGTGTGGTCTTGCTGATTTACGGCGCACTGATGCTGGTCGGGGCCGCTGCCGGGGGCAAGGACACGGTCCAACCCCTGCGGGGGCTGGGTTTTGCCGCTGGTGGTGCGGCAGAGTCTGGAGAACTGCACTTCAAGCGTATCAAGACCGTCGCCGATCTGGAGCGAGAAGTCAGCACCGCAAGCGCCGCCGGCAAACCGGTCATGCTGGATTTCTATGCCGATTGGTGCGTCAGCTGTAAAGAAATGGAGCGCTACACCTTTTCCGACCCGGCCGTCATAGCCGGTCTGAAGGATTTCGTACTGCTGCAAGCGGATGTAACCGCAAACGACGCCGAGGACCAGGCGTTACTCCAAGGGCATTTCGGGCTGCCCGGACCTCCCAGCATAATGTTCTACGGCCGGGACGGCGAGGAGCGGCAGAGTTACCGGGTCGTGGGTTTCATGGCCGCCGATGAGTTTGCTTCCCACATTCAGCAGGCCGTGCAATGAGTGCCGCAAGGACCCTGATTGCCCTGTTACTGCTGCTTGCCGTGATGGCGGGCAGCTGGTTCGGAAGTCGCTACTTCGCACCTGAACCGGCAACAGCTCAACTTACCGGCGAAGGGGTCGAGCAGCTACCTGACTTTTCCTTCCCGGACCTGGAGGGCGCCCAGCGATCCAACAGCGAATGGACGGGAAGGGTACTGGTGGTAAATTTCTGGGCCACCTGGTGCCCACCCTGCCGCGAAGAGATGCCCAGATTCATTGAAATGCAGGCACAGTATGGCAGCCAGGGTCTTCAGTTTGTCGGGATCGCTATCGACGAGCCCGATATGGTCCGAGATTTTTTTGACGTTTACGCGATAAACTTTCCAACCTTGATCGGTGACGATGAAGCCATAAAGCTCGCCAATACCCTGGGCAACCGCTTCAACTCACTCCCCTTCACCGCCGTTTTTGACCGCCAGGGTAAAACCAGGTACTTCCAGGCCGGTGAAGTCACGGATGAAACCCTCGCCAAAGAGGTTCTTTCTCTACTTTGATTCTGGAATCAATACTCCGCCATTTGCTGCGATCTTGTTTTGAAATCACCATAAAACTGGACAATTTTGTCCAAATGATACAGAATTGTGCGCTGCACCAGCCTGCCGGTTTGAAGAACAGGACCGGCAAGCCCCGGCATGTCTTTGGAGACGGTGCCTGGTGCCTCTAGAACCGATACAGCACCAAGCTCTGCAGTTACCCCCCTCGAGAGTGATGCGGACAGACAGGCATCAGCCGGATAGAGCTTCCGAAATGCGAGTGCAAAAAATCAGCGAGGGGGGAGGAACAGATAAACGGGTGTATCGGGAGCGTGGTGTTAAACAGAATCCGTGCCTTCAATGCCGGAAACTTGTGCGGATTGGCGGCGTAGTGGCGCGTCAAAACCCACAGACGGGGCATACCAATCCCCTTGTGGGAAATGGAGGCGCAGCCCCCCACTTAAGTTGTCACAATAACCATTTGCCATACCCCCCGGGTTCCCGACCACTGTCGGTGAAATTCAGAGGACCCTGCCAACCGGGCAATTGAGAGCGCCCTGCCAGCGGTCCCGCCAAAGCCTGCTGCCAGGCCACAGAATTGTAGAGAAACAGTCGCATGGACATCCGAAAGGTAAAAAAACTAATCGAACTGCTGGAAGAGTCTGACGTCGCCGAGATTGAAATCCACGAAGGTGAAGAATCAGTACGAATCAGTCGTGGTACTGCAACGGCGCCGATAGCAGCCCCTGCCCCCGTCATCGCCGCGCCGCCCCCTCCAGCCGCCCCCCCGGTAGTTGAAACCAAAGAACCCGAGTTCACGGGCCATCAGATAATCTCTCCGATGGTCGGGACTTTTTACCGGTCTCCATCCCCAGGAACCAAGTCGTTTGTGGAAGAGGGTCAACACATCAACGTGGGTGACACCCTGTGTATCATCGAAGCGATGAAAATCCTCAACCAGATAGAATCCGACAAAGCGGGAACACTGGCGAGAGTACTGGTCGAGAATGGTCAGCCTGTCGAATACAACCAGCCCCTGTTCATCATCGAGTAGACAAAGAGCGGGGTAACCATGATCGAAAAACTTGTCATTGCCAATCGGGGCGAGATTGCGCTGCGTATACAACGTGCCTGCCGGGAAATGGGCATCAGTACAGTTGCCGTTCATTCGGAAGCTGACCGTGACCTGAAACACGTTCGACTGGCCGATGAATCAGTCTGCATCGGGCCGGCGGCCTCGGCTGACAGCTACCTGCAGATCCCCTCCATCATCAGCGCCGCGGAAGTGACCGACGCGGTAGCCATACACCCCGGTTACGGTTTTCTGTCCGAGAATGCAGACTTCGCCGAACGGGTGGAGGAGAGTGGTTTTATATTTGTCGGCCCAAAACCGGAGACTATCCGGACCATGGGCGATAAAATCACCGCCATCGAATCGATGAAGCAGGCAGGTGTGCCCTGCGTACCCGGTTCTGACGGGCCTATCGACGACAACGACGAAGCACGAACCCTCAAGCTCGCTAAGGATATCGGTTATCCGGTAATCATCAAAGCCGCAGGGGGCGGCGGTGGACGGGGAATGCGTGTTGTACATTCCGAGGCATCGTTACTCAATGCCATCTCGCTCACCAGAGCCGAAGCAGGCGCCGCCTTCGGAAATGAAACCGTTTACATGGAAAAGTATCTGGAGCGCCCCAGGCATGTGGAGTTCCAGGTCCTGGCGGACACCCACGGTAACGCCATCCATCTTTGTGAACGTGACTGCTCGATGCAGAGACGGCACCAGAAAGTAGTCGAAGAAGCGCCCGCACCGGGCATTACCGAGGAACAACGAAACAAGATCGGGGAGCGGTGCGCGGAAGCGTGCAGAATGATCGGTTACAGGGGTGCAGGAACATTCGAATTTCTCTACCAGGATGGCGAGTTCTATTTCATTGAGATGAACACCAGGGTACAGGTCGAGCACCCCGTTACGGAGATGATAACCGGTGTCGACATCGTTAAAGAGCAACTGCGAATTGCCGCGGGAAGAAAACTCCACTACAACCAGGACGACATAGAAATCCGTGGTCATGCGATTGAATGCAGGATCAACGCGGAAGACCCTGTTACTTTCATGCCAAGCCCTGGAAACATTTCCCATCTGCACATGGCCGGCGGCCCCGGAATCCGGGTCGACACCCACATTTACGATGGTTACAGAGTCCCTCCCTACTACGACTCGATGATCGGAAAACTGATCGCTCACGGTGAGGACAGGGAGACGGCCATCGCCCGTATGCGGACAGCCCTGTCGGAGATGGTGATAGACGGAATCAAAACCAATATTCCGCTGCATCGTGAAATTATGCGGGATGGCACTTTCACCAGAGGGGGGGCCAGCATCCACTACCTGGAAAAGAAACTGGGACTCTGAAGCAGGGGAGCAAGACCCACCATAGCACTTTGCCCCAAAGCCCGGTGTGCTGGGAATCGTTGTTTCCTCCTGCACACCGGGGCATCCCTGGGCTGCACCCTGCAGAAAAACCGGTCAGCACCTGAGCACTGCATCTAAATTCTGCGCGCCGGGAACACAGCCACTACCAACGAGGCACCTCATTTCACCAGTATGACCAGCCCCACCGGCACCTCCTCTGGCATATCGTCCAGGGACTGCAAAGGACTCCAATCTCAAAGTGGTCCGGAATCCGACGGACTACCCTTACCGACCTACGTTCGACCATGCCCTGGATTCAACTCCACATTCGTACCCGTAAAGAGCACGCCACACTCATAGAGGCGCTACTGGAAAACATGGGTGCTTTATCGGTCACCTATAAAGATGCAGAGGATGAAGCCCTGCTGGAACCCGCCCCTGGAGAGCAGCCATTGTGGTACAAGACCCAGGTGACAGGCTTGTTCCCCGGGGACTCTGATCAGCATGACGTCTGTGACGAAATCAACCGGAGGCTGAGCGCTGAACTGGTGGAAAGCCTCCAGGTGGAAGTCCTGAAAGACCAGACCTGGGAGCGGGCCTGGCTGCGGGATTTCCATCCCATGCGCTTCGGAAATCGGCTCTGGATCTGTCCCGACGGCCAGCGGCCCGAGAGTGATTCCGGAGTGTTCATCGATCTTGATCCCGGCCTCGCGTTTGGCACCGGCACCCACCCGACCACTGCGCTTTGCCTAGAATGGCTCGATCATGCCAATCTTGAAGGCATGAGGGTACTCGACTACGGATGTGGTTCGGGCATCCTGGCCATCGCTGCACTCAAACTCGGTGCAATCCGGGCCGATGTGCTGGACCATGATCCCCAGGCGCTGTTGGCAACCCGGGTCAACGCCGAGAAAAACGGGGTTCTCGAACACCTCAAGCTCATTGAGAACCGCGCCCTCCCCCTCCCCGCCGACCTGGTAGTGGCGAACATACTTGCAGGCACTTTGATCGAGTTGAAATCTGAAATCGCGGCCTGTACCCGCCCAGGCGGATCGGTCATTCTTTCAGGGATACTGACAGACCAATGGGAGGCGGTAGCCAGCGCCTACACCGGCGACTTTCGGATTCAAACCCGGAAACAGAAAGAAAACTGGGTATTGATCGAGGGCCAGCGGCTTGGCGCCGACTGACCGGGTCTGCCGACAGCCACGGCCTGAACTATAGGAGCGCTGCCCCCCTTCGAGTATACTCGGCTGTGTAAAGGATCAACTGGTACTCGAAAGACTGTAACCACCTGAAACTGAACGAAAGCCCTGCACATGTATACTCGATGCCCTTCTTGCCAGACCCTGTTTCGCATCCGGGCGGATCAACTGAAAGCCGCAGACGGACGGGTACGTTGCTGCCGCTGCAACCAGGTGTTCAATGCATTGGAACATCTTCGGGATTTCAGCTTCCAGAACAGCTTGACCGACCTCGAGGCGCCCCACGGGGAGAGTCTTACCGATGAACATTTTCCGTTCGGGGAATCCCCCGACAGCGGCCCCTCCTTCTCCGCCGGGGACGACCCGCTTGATGACGACACCGAAGCGTTCTTTGCCAGCGAACCGGGGGATGACAGCCCGGACTATACCTCCCCGCTGATCACTGAGGATGAGCCGGGCTTTTCCCTGGAGGACGATGGGATTGAGGGAACGGAGCAAGAACCGGAGTTCGGGGCACTGCTGGATGAAGATGACCTGCCCGCAGCAAACCCGGACTTCACCACCCATCCCCGCAACGCCCCCCCTGTAGAACCAGTAACACGGGAGCATCAACAACGGGCATCCGGAGAACCAGCCCCATCCTCAAGGGAGTATTCCGATTCCCCTCCTGAGGAATTACTTAGTGCCTGGGTCCCTCCTCCCGCCTCAAGTGGAAGCACCGCCGGTATCCTGGGATGGTCGAGCGGGATTATTCTGCTTGTGTTCACCGCACTGGTACAGGCTGCCTGGCTGGAACAAAACCGGCTCCAGGCATATCCAGGCTTGTGGAATTTTCTCGAAGGAGTTTGCGAATACACCGGCTGCCGCCTTGAACCGCGCCGGGCACCCCACCAGTTTAAAATCCTGAACCGCTCGATCGCCAGTCATCCCACCGCAGATCAGGCACTCCAGGTTTTACTGACGTTTAGAAATCAGGCTGACTTCCCCCAGCCCCATCCGATGCTGCAGCTGAGCCTGTACAGCAGCAACAATCAGTTGGTGGCACGACGGGTCTTCTCCCCCGAGCAGTACCTTTCCCAAGGCGCAAGTGAGTACCCACTAATCGATTCCAATGGAGTAATCGAAGTAACAATGGCTTTGACAGACCCGGGAGCAGCAGTCACTGGATTTCGGTTCGAATTCTATTAGCCCTGGCTCTGTCAAAAGACAAAAACGGGCTTTGCCTGCTGTCTGTTTCATCGTAAACTGTGGGGCCTTCCCCCTGATTCTATAAGGACAAGTGGCTCTAACCCGCTGATATGCGCATCGGTCCCTATAAACTGGCGAACAACCTGATTCTGGCGCCCATGGCCGGCATCACCGACCGACCGTTCAGGCAGTTGTGTAAGAAGCTCGATGCGGGATTGGCCGTATCTGAAATGGTTTCGTCCAATGCCTCCCTGCGCCATCACAAAAAAACTTCCCAGCGACTGGATTTCGATGGGGAACCAGGTCCCATCTCGGTGCAGATTCTGGGGGCTGACCCGAAAGCCATGGCGGAAGCCGCGAGATTCAATGTAGACCAGGGGGCTCAGATTATCGACATCAACATGGGGTGCCCTGTAAAAAAAGTCTGCCGGGTTGCAGCCGGTTCAGCACTGCTTCGGAACGAACCTCTGGTCCGGAATATCATCGAATCAGTAGTGAAATCAGTCGAAGTGCCGGTAACCCTGAAAATACGAACCGGCTGGGACAAGCAGTCCCGCAACGGCTCAACCATTGCGCGAATCGCTCAGGAAGAGGGCATACAGGCGCTGACCATCCATGGTCGGACCCGGGCATGCGGCTTTTCAGGAGAAGCCGAATACGACACGATCCGGGAGATCAAACAGAGAACCTCTATTCCCATCATTGCCAATGGTGACATCGACAGTGCCCGGAAAGCCAGACAGGTGTTGGATACCACCGGGGCCGATGGCGTCATGATCGGGCGGGCCGCACGGGGGCGCCCCTGGATTTTTCAGGAAATTAACAGCTATCTCAATCATGGCGAAGTGCTTCCCCCGCCTTCACCCGACATAGTACGTGGCCTGATGTGCGATCATCTGGAAGGCCTCTACAGTTTTTACGGTGAGTATCAGGGAGTACGGCTGGCACGCAAGCACATCGCCTGGTACTTGAGGGGTTTCGCCGGGGAAACTCAAGTCAGGAAACAGATTAACAGCGCCACAACGCTGGCAGCGCAACTGGCCTTGCTCGGAGACGTGTTCGATCGACAGCGAACCACACAGGAGGGACTGGCAGCATGACTTCGCAAGAAAATTCAGAGCCCCGGCAGGGCGGGTCACCATTGACAGTAGCCAGCAAGCAGACAAGGGAAAACCTGGGTGAGTGTGTTCGAAGCGCCCTTGATAACTACTTCCGACAACTGGACGGTCACACCGCCTCTGATCTCTATCGACTGGTCCTGGACGAAGTGGAATACCCGTTGCTGGAAGCCGTTCTGAAACACACGGAAGGCAATCAGACCCGCGCGGCAGTCATTCTCGGTATCAGCCGCGGCACTTTGCGAAAAAAGCTCACCGCCCATCACCTGGATTGAATCGACAGCAATTTTAAACAACCGGCCACAGGCCGTTACATCAAGTTTGAGAGAGAAAACATGGCAGCCATCAGCAGAGTCCTTATCAGCGTATCCGACAAGAGTGGAATTGTAGACATGGCCCGTGCCCTCTCCCGCTACGGCATAGAGATTCTGTCGACGGGTGGTACGGCCAACCTACTGATGGAGAAGGACATCCCCGTCACCGAAGTCTCCGCCCACACCGGTTTCCCGGAAATGATGGATGGAAGAGTCAAAACACTCCACCCGAAAATTCATGGGGGCATCCTTGGGCGTCGTGGCACTGATGACCTGGTGATGAAGGAATCCGATATCCCGCCCATCGATATGATAGTGGTCAACCTCTATCCCTTCGAACAGACGGTGGCCAATCCCGACTGCGACCTGGGAACGGCTATCGAGAACATTGATATTGGAGGCCCCACCATGCTGCGGGCAGCCGCAAAAAATCATGCCGATGTCACCGTGATAGTGGATTCAGGAGACTACCAGCGTATTCTCGATGAAATGGAACAGAACACCGGCGCCGTCACGGCAGCGACCCGCTTTGACCTGGCCGTGAAAGCTTTCGAGCACACCGCCAAGTACGATGGCGCCATTGCCAACTATCTGGGTGCACGACTTGAAGGCAATGTGAGTGACTTTCCTCGTACATACAATCTTCAGTTAGCCCAGGCCCAGACCATGCGCTACGGTGAAAACCCTCACCAGAAAGCAGCATTCTATGTGGAATCCGACCAACCCGAGACCTGCATATCGACCGCAAAACAACTTCAGGGCAAGGCACTCTCCTATAACAACATCGGGGACACCGATGCCGCCCTTGAATGTGTGAAACAGTTCAGTGAAGGGCCAACCTGCGTGATCGTCAAACACGCCAACCCCTGTGGTGTGGCGCTGGGAAAAAATACCAAGGATGCCTACGAACGTGCCTTCAGCACAGATCCGGAGTCTGCGTTCGGTGGCATCATTGCTTTTAACCGGAAACTGAACAAAGAGACGGCAGAAGTCATTGTGGAGCGCCAGTTCGTAGAAGTGATCATTGCCCCGTCTGTGACCAAAGAAGCGGCGAAAGTAATAGAGAAGAAAAAGAACGTACGTCTTCTCGTCTCCGGTGAATGGAATTCGGAATCGATTCATCGCCTGGATTTCAAGCGGGTCAACGGCGGGCTATTGGTCCAGGACGCTGATCTGCGGCTCTACGATGAGCTCAAGGTTGTCACCAGCCGGGCTCCCACCGAGAAGGAGATGGAGGATCTGCGTTTCACCTGGCGTGTTTCCAAGTTCGTCAAATCCAACGCGATTGTCTACGGTCGTGACAATATGACTATCGGCGTTGGCGCGGGCCAGATGAGCCGGGTGAATTCAGCGCGCATCGCTGGAATCAAAGCGGCTCATGCCAACCTGGAGGTTCAGGGGGCTGTGATGGCTTCCGATGCATTTTTTCCCTTCCGTGACGGCCTGGATAACGCGGCTGCCGCAGGCATCCGAGCGGTGATCCAACCCGGTGGATCCATGCGGGACGAAGAGGTCATAGCCGCCGCGGATGAACACGACATCGCCATGGTGTTCACCGGCATGAGACATTTCAGGCATTAATGGTTGGCAGGGCTTTGAAGCTGACGGGTAACTCATCGGTGGTTCGATGAGCAGGATCCATCCCACAGCGATCATAGATCCGGGTGCCAACTTACACGAATCGGTGAGAGTGGGTCCCTACAGCATTATAGAATCCGACGTGGTGATCGGCCCGGATTGCCGCATAGAGAGCAGTACCCGGATATATTCAGGCACCCATCTGGGTCAGGGCAACCGGGTTTGCCATGGGGCGATGCTGGGATGTGAACCCCAGGACCTAAGCTTTGACCCCTCCGCCAGTAGACCGCTGATCATCGGTGACCGTAATCACTTCAAAGAGGGAACCAATATCAGCCGGGGGGTCAAAACCGAATCGGGCACGCTGATCGGCAACGACAACTACTTCATGGGTAGTTTCCATGCCGGCCACGACTGTATCATTGGAAATCACAATGTTCTGGGCCATGGCTCGGTGCTCGCCGGCCATGTCACTATTGGTGATCATGTTTTTATATCCGGTATCGCGGCCATCCACCAGTTTACCTATATAGGTGATCGGGTGATGATTGCCGGATGTGCAAAAATCGTCAAGGACATCCCACCCTACAGTATCGGTGACGGGAACCCGGCCAGGGTTTCCGGTCTCAACAGCATTGGTCTGCGCCGGGCTGGGTTTTCAGCCCAGACCCGCCGCCTCATCAAACAGGCCTACAGGACTATTTTTCAATCAGGGGAAAATATCGGTCAAGCATTGGAGAGTATGAAACTGCAGTCACAGGCCCCCGAAGTGGATAACATTATCCATTTTTTTGAGCGCAGTCAGCGAGGCGTAACCGCACACCGTTAGACCTCCTGTCAGCCCGGAACGCTGCAGAACTGCCTGTGTACGCCTATACCCGGAACTGACCAGGCTGATCCCGCTTTCGGACAGCCATCAGATGCCGCGGGAGAATGTAAAGCTGGCCCCTTTGTCGAAGGGATCAGTTCAACCATTAAAAACAGACGCAAAGACCCGGTTTCCGGTCTTCTGCATGATATATAAATCAGGAAATACCCTTTATGAACATCCTTATCATTGGCGGCGGTGGGCGTGAACATGCCCTTGCCTGGAAAGCGGCTCAATCCCCCCTGGCTGATCGGGTTTACGTAGCCCCGGGCAATGCAGGGACAGCCAGGGAGCCCAAGCTTACCAACATCGATATCGGGGTGGGGGATATCGAGAAGCTGGTGTCTTTCGCTTCAGATAATCAGGTAGGGTTGACCATCGTCGGCCCCGAAGCGCCGCTGGTACTTGGCGTGGTGGATGCATTTCAAGCAGCGGGACTCAAGTGTTTCGGCCCCTCCAAAGTTGCTGCGCAGCTCGAAGGCTCCAAGGCATTTACCAAAGATTTCCTGGCACGCCATCAAATTCCCAGCGCAGCCTACGGTACTTTCACCGATATCGACCAGGCCCTGGTCTACCTGAAGGAAGTCGGTGTTCCCATTGTCATAAAAGCGGACGGACTGGCCGCAGGAAAGGGCGTCATTGTTACCCATGACATGGCCGAGGCAGAGTCGACGGTAAAAGATATGCTGTCGGGGAACAGTTTCGGAACTGCCGGTCACCGGGTGGTCATAGAGGAACTGTTGCGGGGGGAAGAAGCAAGTTTCATCGTCATGGCCGATGGTACCCACGTATTGCCGATGGCCAGTTCCCAGGATCATAAGGCCCGGGATGATGGTGACCAGGGACCCAACACCGGCGGCATGGGCGCTTATTCACCAGCTCCTATTGTCACTCCGGAGATGCACGACCGCATCATGGAGCAGGTCATCATACCGACGGTAAAAGGAATGCATGACGAAGGCGCCTCCTACACCGGCTTTTTATACGCGGGTGTCATGATCGATGCCGATGGCATACCCAAGGTCCTGGAGTACAACTGCCGATTCGGCGATCCTGAGACCCAGCCCATCATGTTGCGTATGCAATCCGACCTGGTGGCCCATTGCCTTGCGGCACTGGAGCAACGCCTCGACAATGAGCAAACCCATTGGGACAACCGGGCCTCACTCGGCGTCGTACTGGCCGCCGGGGGCTATCCGGCCCACTATGACAAAGACAACCCAATCAGCGGACTACCCAACCAGGAACAACCCGGACTCAAAGTATTTCATGCGGGAACCCGTGAACAGGACGGGCAGGTTGTCACGGCGGGAGGACGGGTACTCTGTGCAACTGCACTGGGGGACACGGTGGCACAGGCACAGGCGGAAGCCTATGCGCTGGCAGAGCAGATCCAATGGGATGGTTCATTCTATCGCGGGGACATCGGTTACAGGGCGGTAGCCCGGGAAAATACGACGCACCCCGAATAGCCGACCTGGTCCCTGTAGTCTGCCTGCCCGGGGGTTCCGACTGAATCGTCCTGGAAAAAAACGTTGGAAAAGTTCAACCGATGTATCTCACCGTCGCGGTGGCTGATTATGATGCAATTGAAACTCATGCCCACCCCAGGCCAGTCTCGGTCGCATCGATCAACTGCTCAATAAGGATTAATGGAGAAGCTCATTCATGCCCCCCGTCACCACCCATCAAAACCTGTGGACGGCTAACGAGCCGGACCTCTTTCATTGGTCAGAGTGGGAGAACGAGGAAGAGTCAGTGCTGTTCCACAAAGGTTCGGGTGAGACACTGCTTCTTAACCCGCTGGGGGCTTTCCTGCTCAAAGCCGTCAGCGAAAAAC
>JAAELC010000718.1 GCA_024227135.1 Gammaproteobacteria bacterium | reverse complement strand
GCCAGTTTGGCGCCAGTGCGGATCGTCCGAACAAGGATCAATTCACTCTTTTCGATGAGGCTGAACTGGAACAACTGCTGGCCGAGTTGGATGTGCCGGAAGATCAATCTGACGCCGAGCCCACAACTCAAGAGAAGGACGATAACGAACGGAAGAAACCAGTTCGTCGGTCATTGCCCGCACATTTCAATCGGGTGGAAAAAGTCATCGACCTCTCAGAAGAAGAAAAGGCCGCCATGGGCGATGATTGGACCTTCATCGGCTACGATACGTCAGAGCAATTGGCCGTCATTCCCCGGCAGCATTACGTCATTGCGTACCTGCGCGCCAAGTATGTGCCCAAGCACGACGAGGTGGTTGGCGCTGAGCAAGGGATTCGGATTGCGCCGCGCCCGGATCAGATCCTCCCCAAGTCCATCGCCCACCACTCGGTGATCGCCGATGTGGTTGTCCGCAAGTTCGTGGATGGCCTGCCTTTCTATCGTCAAGAGACGATCTATACCCGAGAAGGCATCGATCTCAGCCGTCAAACCATGAGTGGTTGGGTGATGCAACTCGATGAACGGCTATCATCGTTGATGGCGGCGATGAAGCAACTGCTTTATCAGGGGCGAGTCATCCATATCGATGAAACCCGTTTGCAGGTGCTCAATGAACCGGGTCGGGAAAATACCCAACTCTCTTACATGTGGGTCTATGGGGGTGGGCCACCTGGACAACCGGTAATCTGGTTTCAATATGCTGACACGCGCAGTGGAGAGGTGCCTGAGGGTTTTCTTTACCCGACGGATGAAGCTCCCCCTGACGGGACAATGTATCTGGTCACGGATGGCTACAGTGGCTACAACGGCCTGTCTCAAATGCCGGGTATCCTGGGGCATGCCGCCTGCTGGGCGCACGTGAGAAGGCGCTTTGTCGACGCGACCCATGGACGCAAGAACACCGCAGCTGCCCATCAGATGGTGGCATTGATCCGCAAGCTGTATCAGGTCGAGCGCGTAGCCAAAGACAAGACCCCGGAGCAGCGAAAAGCCGTCCGCCAAGAGCAGGCCGAACCGATCCTGGACAAGATCAAAGAGTGGCTCGATCAGAAAGTGGTAAAGGTGCTACCCAAGAGTCCACTGGGAGAAGCCATCTCCTATACCTTGGGGCTCTGGCCGAAGCTGACTACCTATCTTGAAGACGGTCACATCGAAATAGACAATAATAAGGCAGAGAATGCCATCCGGCCCTTTGTGATCGGACGGAAGAACTTTCTCTTCTCTGGAAGCCCGCGAGGGGCGCATGCCAGTGCCACGATGTATACCCTGGTGGAGTCAACAAAAGCGAATGATCTTGAGCCCTGGGCCTACCTGAACTACCTGTTTGAAAAACTGCCGGCGGCTAAGTCGGAGCAGGCTCTACTGGCACTGCTACCGCAAAATTTAAAAATGAAAGACCTGCAAGGGTAGGGTCAATCCTGTAGTTGCCCAGACGCTTACTGTCCCCGTATGGTTTCATCCGTTTTATGAAAGATGGGGCGGGTCTCGAGTAAGGACTTGGCTGAGCGAAAAATATCTTCCACCATCCACAACTGTTTGTACTTGACGGCCACCTCAGCGGTAGGCAGTGATGTATTGGTGCGCAAGACCCATTTGCCATCGAAGCGAGCTTCAGTCTTAATCTTCTCTTTATCAACCACAAATCGTTCACCCTGGGTCTGCAGATACTTGCGGTAGCCTTTGTTGCCCACCAGGGACTTATCACCCTGTTTGAGTTTGATCTTCAGGGGCTTGAGATGCCGGTCCATAGTGGAAGCACTTATCTCAAGCAGCTTCTCCTCTACCTCAGCTGTGACTTGATAACGTTTCTTTATCCAGGGCAGCCAGAGCCGCAGGATCTCCTTGAGCCTGTTGCGCTCCTGCTC
>JAAELC010000717.1 GCA_024227135.1 Gammaproteobacteria bacterium | reverse complement strand
GCGATGTCCCCACACACCTTGCAGAGCAGCTGGCCCTCTGCCGGCTCCACGGCTTCTGGCTTCTCTGAAACACAACCAACAATGGATGATTTTCAGCTATCGGAAATTCCCGATAATTAGCCATGTTTGTGTAAAACGGGCCTCAGTATGGCGGCGTCCACGGTTGACTGGTATCTACCCCTACTCAAGAATTTAGTTATCTTACAAAGGAAATGAGTAGCAGTGTAGAGTGTAAAATAGAGTCTTATAATGTTTTTTGTAAGCTAGAACGTGCAATTCAGCGAATTTCTAAATCTCTGTGTGTACTACTACTACTTCATCTTCTTCTTCTTCATAGAGGCGCTTATGCGCTTGCTTTTTCTAAAGATCTAAATTCTGGAGTAGGGTGCAGTCAAGATGGAAGGCGCCATGTTGAGACCCTAATCGGGAATTGTTGACATAAGATATTTCATGACGTCAGGCGAAAACCATCTATAGTTTCGGTATTTCATAAATAAACTAATAGAATTTTGTTTCTCTTCCAGGCGTGCGGAACAACGAGGACAGCATCACCTCGTCGTCACCGACGTTCCGAGGCAGGTCCCGCCACAAGCCCCGCCCACCCCTGCAGTCGCAGTCCCCCGTGCTGACGTCACCGCTGCCGAGCCCCATGTACCCCCGGAACAACATGGGCGGCGACCACCACTCGGGCTTCTACCGGTCGACGTCCCTGGAGACTCGCTCCCGGAGCCCCTCGCCCAACCTGACGGCCTCGCCGCCCCCGCACTGCAGCTCCTCCAGTCTGATACAGAGGTCAAGGTCGCCGTCTCCCTCTGCCGCGGCCGCCAGCCCCCCGATGTCCAAGCGGGCCACACGCCGCCTGCCCGCCGCCCCCTCCCCCACGGGCTACATCAACCCTATCGGCGGGGGTCACCAAGGTCACCATCCAGGTCATCATCAAGGTCACCATCAGGGCCCGGCTTCCTCCCCTGCTAAACCATCTTCTCTCAATCTGAGCGAGTCGCGGTACCGTTCGAACAACAACAGCCGAGACAGAGACAGCAGTCGCGGGATGGGCAACATAGAGAAAGACAGCCTGCCCGTGAGAAACATCCCCTCGCCGCCCAGCAGTAAAGGGGGCAGCATCAACTTCCCTCGCCTTAACGCTTCCCCCACTCGTGTTCCCAGGCTGAACATT
>JAAELC010000716.1 GCA_024227135.1 Gammaproteobacteria bacterium | reverse complement strand
GCCTTGCTCCTTGCTCCTTGCTCCTTGCTCCTTGCTCCTTGCTCCTTGCTCCTTGCTCCTTGCTCCTTGCGCCTAAAACCAAAGTAGTTGACAAACCCCAAGCTATTTTAGAGAATGCTGGGCTGATCAAGTAAATTTAAGATTTTTGGAGACAGATTTTGGCAAACTCAGCACAAGCCCGAAAGCGCGCTCGTCAGGCGGAAAAGCATCGCCAGAACAATGCATCCCATCGCAGCGCCATGCGCACCCTCGTCAAGAACGTGGAAAAGGCTGTACAGGCTGGGGATAAAGAGGCCGCAACAGCCGCCTACAAAACGGCAGTACCCACCATCGACCGTACCGCCAACCAGGGACTGATCCACAAGAACAAGGCAGCCCGACACAAGAGCCGATTGAATACTCAGATCAAATCGATGTAGCCGTAAGTGTCGAATGCAGTTCCCTGAAAACCGGCCTGACAGCCGGTTTTTTATTGCCCACCTCAATATCGGGGGTCAGGTCTAGCATTGTAGCACTTGATAAAACCATGAAAGCTGGGCAACTGTTATTGTTTTTGCAGAACCTTGATAGACCACCTTTTATGACCAAAAGCGGTAAAAGCCTCGGCAACCGAGCACTCAAACCAGTACCAGGTTATCCCGGTGGATCAACTCCACTTCATTGACATAACCCAGTATTTCCTTGATCCGCCCTGAAGACTGCCCCTTTATCCTGTCCGCTTCCATCGAACTGTAGTTAACCAGTCCCCTCGCCACTTCCCGACCCTGCTCATTGACACAGGAAACCACCTCTCCCCGAAAAAAACTCCCGGAGACCTCCTTTACACCCACCGCCAGGAGACTGCTGCCGGATTCACGCAGCACCCGGACCGCCCCCTGATCCAGAACCAGGCTCCCCCCAACCTGCAGGTGCCCGGCGAGCCAGTGCTTGCGGGCCGCCTCCGGACCTTCTGCCGGTAACAGCAATGTACCCGTTTCCTCGCCCCTGCCGATCCTGCCAAGCACATCCCGATCCGCGCCCGGCGCGATAATCGTTGCAGCACCGGAGCGTGCCGCCAGACGGGCCGCACGCACCTTCGTCATCATCCCGCCTCTCCCCAGACCACTGGTACTGCCCCCGGCAACCCGATCGAGCAGGGGGTCATTGACCCGGCTCTGGGTAATCAAGCTGGCATGGGGATTGTAACGGGGATCGCTGTCGTACAACCCGCCCTGATCGGTCAACAACACAAGAAGATCCGCTTCCACAAGATTCGCCACCATGGCAGCCAGCGTATCATTATCACCGAAGCGCAATTCATCATTGGCTACCGTGTCGTTTTCATTGACCACAGGCACCACACCCAACTGGAGCAGCGTCCTCAGCGTGCTGCGGGCGTTAAGGTATCGCCGGCGATTGGTAAGATCGTCATGAGTCAGGAGAACCTGGGCGGTATGCAGGCCATGCTTTAAAAAACAGGCTTCATAGGCCCTGATCAGCCCCATCTGCCCGATGGCGGCAGCGGCTTGAAGCTCGTGCAGCGAGGAAGGGCGCTGATTCCACCCCATGCGGCTCATTCCTTCCGCCACCGCACCGGATGACACCAGAACCAGTTGCTTTCCAGACGACATCCAGACCGCCATCTGCTCCACCCACGACGACAGGGATTCCCGCGCCAGCCCTTTACCCTCGGCAGTGAGCAGTGCACTTCCTATCTTCACCACCCAGCGCTGGCTGCCGGGAAGCTTTTCCCGCAACTCCCGCTCATCCACCGCCTGATCCTGACTGTGCCACCCCGTCATGAGCACCCCGTTACACCTTAGTCCTCGGGAAATGAAAAAGTGCAAGGCTCTGCTGAAACACAGGCCTGAGCAAACAACACCCGGATGACAGCAGACGACAGCGCTATACACCCTTGAATCGCCATGCTGTAGAACCGGTATACCCTCATCGCACACAAATCAGCGGGAATCCCATCGTCCTTTTGACAGAAGGCCGGAGGCGTACGGTAAAACTCGCTGGATCGATCGACTGGCAAGCTCCAACCCGGGTGTGGATTCACGTCTGGCGCACCTCATTGAATCCCGATTTACAGCGGATTCCAGGGCTCATCCTCTACGGTCAGCTCATCTGATACTGCTTCCGTATCCGCTCTGATCTCAACCAGCCGATCTGTGAGCGCAGCGATCAATGCCCCTGTGCCTTCTCCTGTCAAAGCCGAAACAGCGAAAACCCGGCCATTCCAGGAGAGATCAGCAAGCAGATCCTGCTGCAACGATTCAAAGTGCTCCCCACTGACCAGGTCTTTCTTATTGAGCACGAGCCACCGCTCTCTGCTGCCAAGGTCCTGACTGAACTTTTCCAACTCACTGACGATCATCCTTACCGCCCGGGCAGGGGCATGAGCCTCTTCCATCGGTAATATATCCACCAGATGGAGCAACAGCCGGGTTCGGTCCAGATGCTTGAGAAAACTCACACCCAGACCCGCCCCTTCCGCAGCCCCCTGAATCAAACCGGGAATGTCTGCGATTACAAAACTTCGTTCGCCACCCGCATCCACCACCCCCAGATTGGGATAGAGGGTAGTGAACGGGTAGTCAGCCACTTTGGGGGTGGCGCTGGAAACCTGCCTGATAAAACTGGACTTACCCGCATTGGGTAACCCGAGAAGACCCACATCCGCCAGGAGCACCAATTCCAGCGATAGCTCTCGTTTCTCCCCTTCGGTACCCGGCTTGGACTGCCTGGGGGCACGATTCGTACTGCTCTTAAACCGGGCATTGCCGATACCATGAAACCCGCCCTGGGCCACGAGCAACCGGTCTCCATGGGCCAGCAGCTCACCAATTCGCTCACCGGTGTCCAGATCCGTAATCCGCGTCCCCACCGGAACTTTCACCAGCAGATCTTCGGCGCTACGCCCGGTACAGTTCCGCCCCCGCCCACCTTCGCCAGAGGCGGCCTTGTGAATACGCCGGTGCCGAAAATCGATCAGGGTGTTGAGGCCGGAGTCTGCTACAAGATAGACACTGCCCCCGTCCCCGCCATCCCCGCCGTCCGGACCTCCCCGGGGAATATATTTTTCACGGCGAAAACTGACGCAGCCGTTCCCCCCCTTACCGGACTCCGCGCGTATGACGGCTTCATCGACGAATTTCATGGCTGAGCAGGATTCACTATAACCGAGATGTATTTACTTACCCCGCCTGGGCGATCTGTTCCGGAAGACGTGGTAAATACCTCCCTGTAGACTTGGCTTTGGCATCCCTGCCGAAGACACTTCCTCCACAGACCACCCGTGGGGGTATCCCTGGGGGGTGAGCAGTTACACCGAAACGCAAAAAGCCTCGTCGATTGACGAGGCCTTCGAACCCGCAACGGAGAACCGTTCAGGCAGGGATCACACTGACGTATTGTCGCTTTTTCGGACCTTTGATCTCGAATTTGACCTTGCCATCAGCGGTTGCGAAAAGCGTATGGTCTTTGCCGCACCCGACGTTAGGCCCATTGTGCACTCGGGTACCCCGTTGGCGAATAATGATGCCGCCCGCTGTAACCGTCTGGCCACCGAACACCTTTACGCCGAGACGCTTGGACTCAGAATCGCGGCCGTTGCGTGTACTGCCACCTGCTTTTTTATGTGCCATGAAACTATCCTAAATTTTTCAATCTATGCTGATGCCGGTAATCTGAATTTCCGTGAACCATTGACGATGGCCCTGGCGTTTCAGGTACTGCTTGCGACGCTTGAATTTGACAATACCCACCTTGTTTCCACGACCATGAGTCTTCACCGTCGCGGTGACCTTACCGTCACCAACGTAGGGGGTTCCCACCTTTATGTTTTCACCATCGGCGATCAACAGCACTTTGTCCAGATCAAGGGTGTCGCCCTCGTCCAAACCAAGCTTTTCCACCTTGACGGTATCGCCCTCGGAAACCCGGTACTGTTTACCCCCGGTTTGAATTACGGCATACATACCAAAATCTCCGCTATATTATCCAGAATTCCACGCCAGCGCCGTCAGACATAAACGCCGACTAAAGAGGCGAAATTCTACCTACAGCGCCCTTTCAGGTCAAATGAAAGTAGCAACTCCCTAAAAGACCAGCTTGACAGGGGAATACCTTGACCATAGCATTCCCTCTCCCGACTGGTTAGATAAAGGTGGGAATCTGCCGACCTCCAGACCCTCGGTTTAACAGGATGGAAAACCGTCAGTACTCGAAGGAAGCTTCCTTCGATCAAGTTGCGACAGAGCATCAGGAAGATATTTTCTTTTCTGCCGTACCTGTCGGGTTTCCACCTTGGCAGCAATTGATCCTTAACTTACAAAAATGAGTATTTGACACTGCCTCAGATGGGTATTTCTGCCGTTCGAGAACTGATCGACGATGACATGAAGGCCGTCGACGAGATGATATTGCTCCGACTGAAATCGGATGTGGTACTCATTAACCAGGTGGGACATTATATCATCAACAGTGGTGGCAAACGATTGAGGCCTATGATCGTCCTGCTGGCAGCACGTGCCCTGGGATATCAGGGCAGCGACCACATCAACCTGGCTGCGGTCATCGAATTCATCCATACAGCGACACTGCTGCATGACGATGTGGTGGATGGCTCGGATCTGCGTCGTAGCAGGGAAACCGCCAATGCGGTCTGGGGAAATGCCACCAGCGTCCTGGTGGGGGACTTTCTCTACTCCCGCGCTTTCGAAATGATGGTCGAAATCAACCAGATGCGAGTCATGGAAATCCTTTCCCACGCGACCAACCGAATCGCAGAAGGGGAAGTACTGCAGCTGCTCAATTGCAATGATCCCGATACGGATGAAAAAAAATACCGGGAAGTGATCCTGCGCAAGACCGCAACGCTTTTCGAAGCCGGCGCCAGACTCGGGGGCGTGCTATCCCAGGCTCCCAGGGAACAGGAAGACGCCCTGGCAGACTATGGTCTGCATCTGGGCACCTCGTTTCAGATCATTGACGACGCCCTCGACTACAGCGCTTCGGATGAAGCGATAGGAAAAAACATTGGGGATGATCTGGCTGAAGGCAAACCCACACTGCCACTGATTCGGGCAATGCAGGCGGGAAATACCGCACAGCAGGCTCTGCTGCGGCAAGCCATCGAAAAGGGTGGCCGCGAGTATATAGATCAGGTTCTGACCATCATTGAATCGACCAATGCAATCGAGTACACTTCAGAGGTTGCAAATGCGGATGCTGAGAAAGCCCAATCCGTGCTGGAGAGCCTTCCGTCGTCGCCCTACAGGGACGCCCTGGCCAATCTGGCACATTTTGCGGTGAATCGCAGCAACTGATTTTGTTTTCGGGGTGTGGCGCAGCCTGGTAGCGCGCTTCGTTCGGGACGAAGAAGTCGGAGGTTCGAATCCTCTCATCCCGACCAGACCTGGCCGGAACCCGTTTTCCAGGGCCACTCCAAGGGCTTCCAGCCTGTCTCACTGCCAGACCCTGCCGTCGAGCGCTCCGCTCCACTGGGGCCAAATCCACCCAACCCGCGTTCATTCATCCATCGCCACGGGTTACCGCCGCTGCCGATACACCTGATTCAAGGGGCAGCTTCGTGACCGGAGCCATTGTTTCTTCGGAAAATTTCCTGAACGAGTTCCTGTTGTGCTATTTTTACCAGAGATTAAGAGCGATTCCCCATATCCACAACGGAATTCCAATTTGGATCGGGGCGATGCCTTTTTGCATCCGCGATCCCATGAATGGGGAACCGAGTGCTCACAGCTGACCGGAACGACATTAAATGCCTGACGTACAGGGTGTAGAAATATGCAGTCTATCTGACAAGGGTCAGTCGCGACCGGAAAACCAGGACAGCATTCTTGTGGATTCATCCAATGGGCTGTTCATTCTGGCTGATGGCGCAGGAGGCGGCCGGGGAGGTGCAACAGCCAGCCGCCTGACGGTGGACACCATGGCAGGTGCATTAAAATCCGTGTACCGCAAAATCCGCCGATACCCACTGTGGAACAGGGATAAACGTGTGCCCCAGCTAACCGGCTTTCTCAGTATCGCAGCACAGGCAGCCAATAAGGTAGTGGTTGACCAGGCAAGTGCCACTCCCAATCTGGCGGGGATGGCTTCAACCCTGGTCGCTGGTGTGGTCGACCGGCATCGCTGTATTACCATCACCGCAGGGGATTCGCGTATTTACCACTTCCATGAAGGCCGACTGGAGCAAATATCACGAGATCACAGTCTCTCCCGTTCACTGATAGACCAGGGTTTTCTGTCGGAACAGGACAGCAATGTCAGCAAGTACCGGAACGTACTGACCCAGGCAGTAGGCATGCAGGATAAAATCGAGGTTTCCAGCTATGACTTTCCCCTGGTGGAAGGTGATCTGGTGCTGGCATGCTCTGATGGTCTTACCAACATGGTGTCAGATCAAACCATCACGGCAGTACTTTCAGCAACCAATTCCCTGGAAGAAAAAGCCAGGTTGTTGATCGACAAGGCAAATGACGCCGGCGGACTCGACAACATTTCGGTTATTTTGGCTAGATACAATAACCCTCCCACATTTTTTTCCCGATTTTTGGGTTTGAAATATACAACCCTGTGAGGAAACATTCTCCATGCCGAAACTTAATTTGATAGAAAACAAAAAAACGGTCTCTTCTTTTGATCTCACCGAGGGGGAAATATTGATCGGGCGGGATGCACAATGCCACATCCACCTCGAAGACGAAGCCATCAGTCGGCGTCACGTACGCATATTCACCCTGATGGGAGACGCTTTTCTGGAGGATATGGGGAGCAGCAACGGAACATACGTCAATGGGCAGTTATCTAAGAAATGTGCCCTGAATGATGGCGACGTCATACAGATGGGCAAGAAGGAGCTTCGCTTTTCCCATCCACCTGAAGACGACCTGACCGTCCGGGACAATGCTGACGTGGACGCCACGCGCATCATACGCCCGGGGGACTTCGGACCCGCAACCAAAGCAGTCAAACGGCAACAGCGCTCCAGGGAAGGAATTTCTCCAGTCAAACTTTCCGAACACAAAACCAAGGAACCAAAAGCGAAAAGCAAGCAGAAGAAAGGGAAGAAGAGTGGTGGTTTCTGGGGCTGGATCAAGGGTATGTTTTCCTGATTCGATCAACCAGGGAACCAATAGCAGTACAGGCATTAGTCCTTACCGAAGCCTGAATATTTATAAGTCACATTGAGATCAAGAGAACGAATCGTGCAATCCCCAACGGACATCACACAAGACTTTATCGATAAGAAATACCTGGTAAACAATGGCCCGGCAGACATACTCCTCTATCCGGAGCGTCTGTACCACTTTCTGAGCAGGCACGGTCTGATCACCTACTTCAACAATCCCGACCAATTGAAAAAGACCTACTTCAGGGATTTAAAGGGCGCCGCCCCGGATTCAGAATCCAGCATACTGGAGTACCCGAAGGCCAAAGTCATTAAGAGCGCCTCCCTCGAGGTCATGTTGGATTCGCTGCTCCGTGAGGAGCATCTCTGCCCGGTCAGGCTCGACCGGAACGGTGACAACTACGAAATACTGATGGCGCCCCTGTCGGCCGAGAACCTGGGAACGCTCGACCAGTTTTATGTCACATTCCGGGTCGATATCGCCCGAGCCTACAGTATACGGCGGGGAAAAATGAACCGTCCTTTCAAATCGGGTGATCTTCCCGATTGCCTGGCCAAAATGTTTGTGGAGAAAAACGCCATCTATGAGCAGGGAATGGGGCGGGTTAACGGAATGAAAGTGAGTGATGAGTCGTTCAATCCGGATGCAACCATCGTCGGGATGAGCCCTGAAGAACTGGTGCGGCTGTTCCAGAAGAAGGACAATTAACGAGCGGGTACACCGCTCGATGCCATCATCAAGGATTCCGGTAAATTATTGAGGGCGTACCAGATCCTTACCCGGTCATGGGCACAGAGGTACGCCAACGAGTAAATCTCACAAAGAATCACCAGGAGCCTGCCCGCGAATAGCGATCGACCAGTTTTTGCTCCTGCAAAACCGGCACTTCCGCCATCCATGGCGGTCGTAGCGAGGGCAAGACTGGTTGAGTCAGATTTTTTGATCATTTGAGGCGAATAGTGGGCCTATTTAGCAAAAATGATCGGGAAATCTGGCCAATCAGGCTGGTCCGCAGTAGATCAGTCTATTCTCGGACAGGCTCCTAATGACATGGGTAAGCAGGGATGAATCTGACCGGCGTGTACATCGATAACAGCAGGCGCAGACAAACCAGGGCATCGGAGGCCGATGCCCTGCCACCCCTATCTCCCCGATCCCACACTGCCTGGGACAACTCGCCGGGTGCCTTCCTCCAGCCAACTCCCCCACCGAATCCTGGTTACTTTTGAGTACGTTACGGTATCCGAAGGACCACATTAGTATGCTATCCTTTGCCCATGATTTTTCCACCGACCAAGGAAACGGAAATCAGGGTCCTGAAAACAACAGCTGACCCCTTCCAAAAGAGGCCAACGTATTGATAGAACAAGTATTGTGTGCACTTATCCGGTCAGCGGGAAGAGGCAGCACACGCCAGGCACGGAGACCGCCATACAGCCCCCGGCCCCTGAAGGAATAGAGCCAACACCATGATGAAAAGCCTGTTGAGAATATCCGCTGGGAAAAATCACCAGAAAAGGCACAACATTCTGTCAAATTTTCCCCACCGATCCGATATAGGGAAGAACCCATTGAGTTACTCGAACTCCACACTGGAGACTCATCGCTGGATGAGCATGCCTGATCAGATCTGATAATTTAGAGCATGGAACCCGAAATCAGAAAAATCGGCAAATACGACATCCTCTCGATCCTCGGAAAAGGAGCGATGGGGACCATCTACAAGGGGGTGGATCCGTTCATTCGGCGCCATGTGGCGATAAAAACCATCAGCACCCATATCCCCTCCGTGGAGCAGCAGGTGCTGAAGGAACGCTTCATTCGTGAAGCACAAGCGGCGGGGAGGCTTCAACACCTTAACATCGTCGGGATCTACGAGTACGGAGAAGACTCAAACCAGGCCTTCATTGCAATGGAGTTCGTGCAGGGGGTAACGCTTACTGACAAGCTGCTCTCCCACAATCCATTCGAAATCCAGGAAGTCTGCGACATTATGTCGAAAGTCCTGGGGGCGCTGGACTATGCCCATTCGATGGGCGTCATACACAGAGACATCAAGCCTGGCAACATCATTTTGACGGACAACGGTGTTGTCAAGGTGACCGACTTCGGCATTGCACGCCTGGAGTCATCCACCATGACCCAGGTTGGAACGGTACTGGGAACCCCCGGCTACATGTCACCTGAGCAGCTGATCGGGGAGCATGTAGACAACCGCTCAGATATTTTTTCAGCGGGCGCCCTCTTTTACGAACTGCTCACCGGGAAAAAGGCATTCGGTGGATCGACGTTTCCGTCGGTGATGTACAAGGTACTGAATGCTGAACCGACACC
Source organism: Gammaproteobacteria bacterium (assembly GCA_024227135.1). GTDB lineage: Bacteria > Pseudomonadota > Gammaproteobacteria > Chromatiales > Chromatiaceae > JAHEHQ01. Next base: position 6,160 of record JAAELC010000716.1, on the reverse strand, counting down.
GCCAGCAAGCCTGAACCCGACTGTCCCGATCGTATTCGACGAAATCGTCGCCAAGTCGCTGGCAAAACAGGTCGAGCAACGATACCAGACAGCCAGAGAATTCATGTCGGACATAAACGACGTGGCATCCCAACTCGCCTCCGGAGCGATCACCATTGGCCGGACCGAGCCGCTACCTGTCGATAAGACCATCATCAAGGCTGATGGTCCAACGACTCCGGAAAACGGGGACGATGAAGACGATGAAGATGGTTTTGAGTGGTTCGACCCGGCTCAGGCCAGAACCCAGCAAACCGAATCCGATGCCACATGGATACCTCGCCCCCCCCCGAAACGCCGTAGGGGAAGAAATGCCGCCATTCTGGTGGGCCTCATTCTGATTATCGGGCTCATTTTCGGTGGCTGGCAGTATTTTGAAGAGCATGAAGGAAACAGCAGCAGATCTACAGATTCCGTCAGAGGCGGGAAAAACGAGGAGGTAGGCGACAGGCCCCTGTCACCAGGCACTGGACAATCCACCGCAGCCCTGTCAGCGCCCTCCCCCCATGACCAGAAAGCGGAAACGACCGGGGAACTGGGGAACGAGGGCAAAGCCGCATCGCTGTCAACCCCGGAATCCCCAACCGAATCAAGGTTCGATAAAGAGGCGCCGAAGGAGAAAAACAACAACCAGGTGTATCCCGGCGCAGGCCGTATGAGCGACATCGCTTCAGTATCGGCCACCAACGACAAAACAGCAGCGCCACCAGAAGCCATAACCAACACCTATCGACCAGGCCAGCTGCTGAAAGACTGCAATCAGTGCCCGGAACTGGTGGTGATCGCCCCGGGAAGCTTCATCAGGGGCTCTCCAACGACGGATTCGGAGCGCCTGCCTGGGGAGAGCCCTCAGCACAATGTCAGTATCAGCTACTCCATGGCTGTGGGCAGATACGAAGTCACACTGGAGGAGTTCGAGGCTTTTACCAAAGACACCGGCCATCGTGCTTCAGGCTGCACCGTGTATAACAAAACCTGGGTAAGCGAAAAGGATAAGAGCTGGAAGAATCCGGGTTACGAACAATCTGGACAGCATCCCGCAACCTGTATTGCCTGGGATGACACTCAAGCTTATACCAAGTGGCTTTCGGAGAAGACCGGACAAACTTACCGCCTGCTATCCTCTTCTGAATGGGAGTATGTTGCCAGAGCGGGCAACCCGGCCCCCAGACCTTGGGGTGACAATTCCACTCAAGCCTGTGTCTACGGGAATGTTGCTGATACGACGGCAGAACAGCAATACAACGGCTGGAAAGTGCATGACTGCAGGGATCGCTTTATCCACACCGCACCCGTCGGCACTTTTCAACCCAACGGTTTCTCGGTATACGACACGCTGGGCAACGCCTTCGAGTGGGTGGAGGACTGCTGGACTGAAGGATACGAGGGCGTCCCTGTGGATGGATCCCCACAGACAGCAGGAAACTGCAGCAACCGCATATTACGGGGTGGATCCTGGTTCAGTATGCCCAGATTCGTGCGTCCGGCATTCCGCAACCACTTCAAACCGGATTCCAGGAGCAGTACATTTGGTTTTAGAGTAGCAAGAGTTTTGGACTAAAGCCTCCTTCAATGCAATCATTAGGGAGCAATCATCACATCGAAGAAATAATAGTCAATCATGGGGCTAATCCAGGGTTTGTTTATACCTTGTCAACTCAAACCACACCCGACAACTGCGCTGAACCCTTGAAAATGCTGATTGATAAACCAAACCTATAGGGGTATTCATGAAACACTCGGGACTCTCGATTCTGCTCATTCTGCTGGTACTGGTTTCAACCGGCTGCACCATGAAGTCGCCCAGCATTGCCCACACCCATGTGGGCCACGCGCTGACCGCATGGCAGAACACCCCCGATCAGAAAGGTCTCCTTGTGGTGGCTGAAGACCAGGCGAGAGAGGCGGCAGAAGCGGCAGACCAACTCAGCAGCCAGGGTACCGATCTCGCGGGAATAAAAACCGAACTCGACAAGATCATGAATGCCAACGATCCCCAGAATACAGATTCTGCCGCGATAAAAGCCGAACCACCCTACGGAGTCAAGCAGGCGGTGGTAGGGGCTGTGGACCATATCACTTTTGCTGCAAACTCCGCTGATGCGACGCCGAACCTGAAACAATTCGTACCCGGGTTTTCCGAAAACAGCACTGCCATCCTCGAACGATGCGATTTAATCACCGTATTGGGAGAGGACATTCGCGCCTCCCAGTCAGCCGAGGAAGCGGAGATTCTGGCCCAGGAGGTAATCAGCCTGGCAAAATCCAATCTTATGGGTAACGACGAGGATAATGACGGGGTCATCGGTAACACTCCCGAGGAGTACGGGGTCCTGCAATTACGCGCCGACCTGGAAACCATGCTGGAAAGAGAGGACCCACCCTATAGTACGGTAAGCCGCTGGTACGTGTTGAACCTGATACAACTGCCAACCGGAGAGTGGGCATTCAAGAGCCGTTCTGAGGAAGGCAACGGTGGTGGCGGTGGCGGTGGCGGTGGCGGCGGCTACTGACCACTCGTCGAATCCAGGCATGCAGCAGAATCAATCTACATCCAGAAAGGTTGCAATCGTCCTCTTTTCGGTCGCAGCCTGGGTTTTTGTGCCCATGGGCACAGCATTGGCTGACTGCCTCTCCTCCACAGGTAGAACTGCCATCTCTGTCTGCCAGAAGGAACTGAGAAAGGATCCCGGGAACAACCGGGTGCGTATTGCCCTGGCTGAAGCATTGAGCAAGGCGGAACGACACCAGGAGGCTGTTGCTCTGCTGAAAAACGGGCTGAAAAGCGACCCGAACGATCGACAGATGAAAAAAATGCTTAGAGTTCAGGAGAGCATTCTGGAGGAACAGGCCTGGACCGAGAAGCAACGAGCCAAACGGGCGAAGGGTGGAACCGCCAAAATCGACCCGAAAACCAAGCTGAATATCATTCGCTGTACAAAACTCAGTGGTAGAGCTGCCTTGAAGGCATGCAATGAAGGGCTGAAAAAACTGAGCGACAACCCCGAACTTCTCACCGGCAAAGCCGATGTGTTGTTGAGTATGAATCGAATCAGCGAATCTATCCTTGTCTACAAAAAGGCAAAAAAGATACAACCCGGCAATCGGAAAATTTCTGAGAAACTGCGACTGGCGGAATCAGAGCGCAGGATTTTCGCCAGCCGGTGTTTCAGCCTGGAAGGCTCCCAGGCTCTGACTGCGTGCAAGATCGCCTTGCTGAAGGGGGCATCGGATGAGTTCAGGATTCAACGACGGCGGGGTGACCTTCTGGTCGCTGCAGGCAATAGCAAAGACGGGTTGAAGGCTTATAAAACCGCACAGCGCATCAAGCCTGGCGATACCAAAATCAAACAGAAGATTGCTTTGCTGGAAGCAGAGAAAAACCCGGCCATTGCCAGAAATATACCCCCTTCCGGCAATACCACCCGTCCGAAACCCACAAGTGAACCGAAGACGGCGACTCCCTCCGAAAAACCCGGCAGCGAGACCGATCCACTCCCCGGCCAGATCAGGACTCCGATTGCAGTCACAGAAACATCCTTCAGCAATGCACCGCTCAGGCCGGGGGTAACCTTTTAGGGCCCGCGCTCAATAATCGACCTTGCCCCTCAGGGTTTTAACCCGTCCCCGTCTGGTTTTTCCATCCAGCCTTCTCAGTTTGGAACCACGGGTGGGACGAGTGGGTTTGCGGGGCTTGGGCTTGATCCCCGCCGACCGAATCAGTGTTGATAAACGCTCAAGTGCTTCCTCTTTGTTCTTCTCAAAACTGCGGTGTCGCTGTGCTTTGATAATAACCACACCCTCACTGCTTATACGCTGATCCTTAAACACCAGCAGACGTGCTTTGTACTCAGCAGGCAGGGAAGACCCGACCACATTGAATCGCAGGTGTACCCCACTGGACACTTTGTTGACATGCTGTCCACCAGGCCCTCCGGACCGAATCCCAGTGATCTGAACCTGATCGGCCGGAAGCAGAATCTGCCGGGAGATCCGAATTACATTTGATGGATTTTTCTCTTTACCGGTAATCATTGTCCCGTTGTAATTGCTCACACCCTTCCGTCAGGTTCGCAGGGTATGCGATGGGCTGTTTTTCAGCGTTGGTGATGCAGGGCAAGTCTTTACGCCGAGTTTTAATCTGATGGATGTTCCCGCCTTCGCAGCAATAAGAGGTTGGGACTTGTTCACGTTTTCGTATCACTGCTCACCCCCTCCCCAGGAGCCTGTCCGAGAATAGACTGATCTACTGCGGACCAGCCTGATTAGCCAGATTTCCCGATCATAAGGATTGTCATGACATATTGTAACCGGTCTCCTCATGACTGGTAACATCGAGGCCCTCGATCTCCTGCTCTTCCCCAACCCGCAACCCGCCGACCAACAGCGCGACCACTTTGAGGATACCGTAGGTCAGCAGTGCGGTGAAAACGACAGTGACTGCCGCACCGATGAACTGAACCCAGATTTGCCCCCCCATAGTCTCGATGCCGTCAGCAAAACCGTACCCGCTGAAGACACCCAGCCCTGTGGAGGAAAACACCCCGGCCAACAGTGTGCCCATGATGCCACCCACGCCATGTACCGGAAAAACATCCAGGGAATCATCAATCTTCAGGACACGTTTCAAATACTGAGTGGCACTGAAGCAGACCACACCGGCCAGCAGGCCGATAACCAATGCCCCACCCGGGCCGACAAAGCCGGACGCGGGTGTGATGGTACCCAATCCCGCCACCATTCCTGTGACCGCACCCAGGGCACTGGGTTTACCAAAGCGCTTCCACTCGATAAACATCCAGGTTAAAGCACCCACTGAAGCCGATATATGGGTTACCAGCATGGCCATGGCCGCATTGCCATCCGCAGCCAGCGCGCTGCCGCCATTGAAGCCAAACCAACCGACCCAGAGCATGCCCGCACCGGTGACCGTCATTGTCATATTGTGGGGTGGCATGGCGGTCTTGGGAAACCCTCTCCTGGGGCCCAGCACCAGGGCCGCCACCAGCGCTGCCACACCCGCCGTGATATGCACGACAGTGCCACCGGCAAAATCGTACAGTCCCATCGCCCCGAGCCAGCCTCCTCCCCAGACCCAGTGGGTAACAGGAACATAAACCAGTAACAGCCAGATCAGACTGAACAGCAAAATAGCGGAAAATTTCATCCGTTCAGCAAACCCGCCCACGATGAGCGCAGGGGTGATGATGGCAAACGTCATCTGAAACAACATAAACAGTGGTTCCGGGATATCGCCGAAGAGCGTATCCCTGCCCACACCCGCCATCAGAACTCTGCTGAAATCCCCAATCAGGGCGTTGCCTTCCCCGAATGCCAGACTGTAGCCGATGACCAACCAGGCGACAGAGGCGATCCCCGCGATGGAGAAGCACTGCAACAGTACCGAAAGCACATTCTTGGTGCGAACCAGTCCACCATAGAACAGCGCCAGCCCAGGCAAGGTCATGAACAGAACCAGTGCTGTGGAAGTAAGAATCCACGCCGTATTGGCCCCATTCATCATAACCTCCTCCGCCAGGGCCATCCCCGGCAAAAGCGCAATAACACCCCCAAGTAGCAACGGTTTTATCATCGTAACGGCCTCTCTCCCAATCTGAAACTCCCCCGGTACTACCCAGGAGTAGAAAAATAAAAAGGGATCAAACCAGACTCGTCATCAGGCCCCTGGCTGGGAACCAGACCTTGTGGCTCAAACCCAAAAACCATATCTCCATGCATAAAACATACCTGGAAGATAATTCTGTTATTTTTCAGTTTATTAGAGGATTTCTCAGGGTACAGCTGAAGACGATTGCACCATGACGGTGCGATACCGGGATAAAGCGCCCGTTAATGAGGCGCTGATGCGCAAAAAAAACCGGTTGTCCAAACAAGACAACCGGTTAACCAGACTCAACGTCTAGAGGGGAGTTCCGGGCGTGCTCATCCGCACTCCAATTCCCACGCCCTGTACTAATCAGTAGACCGGCAATTTGGATAAAGGTTTCCCGGTACACGAATTTAAGGGCCTCAGAAAATATGATTTGTCCCAAAATGGCGCCGAATTGTTGTCCAGATTCAAGGCGTGATAAGGGGCGCATAGCCGTTCTATGTAACCCTT
>JAAELC010000715.1 GCA_024227135.1 Gammaproteobacteria bacterium | reverse complement strand
TCTTCAGTGACAGATGTCAGATCGCAGCTGAGTGCCATTTTGGACAAGGTGGAGACCTTGCAGCCTGACTCTTATACACAAATAGCGGTCTGAACGGAACTTTTCCCGTTTTCCAGGATCTGATCTTCCATGTGACTCCCAACATGGTAACGATCATGCTAACTTCTGCTCTTCATCATGCGGCCGACTGGGCTAAATCTGTGTTCTCTTCGGCGGCGCTCGGTGATCCTCGCCGTACTGCCCGCTTGGTTAACGTTGCCGCTCAATTGGCAAAATATTCTGGTAAATCAATAACCATCTCATCAGAGGGTAGTGAAGCCATGCAGGAAGGCGCTTACCGATTTATCCGTAATCCCAACGTCTCTGCCGAGGCGATCAGAAAGGCTGGCGCCATGCAAACGGTCAAGTTGGCGCGGGAGTTTCCCGAGCTGCTGGCCATTGAGGACACCACCTCTTTGAGTTATCGCCACCAGGTAGCCGAAGAGCTTGGCAAGCTGGGGACGGTAAAGGATAAATCCCGTGGATGGTGGGTTCACTCCGTGCTCTTGCTCGAGGCCACCACATTCCGCACCGTAGGATTACTGCATCAAGAGTGGTGGATGCGTCCGGATGACCCTGCCGATGCGGATGAAAAGGAGAGTGGCAAATGGCTGGCAGCGGCAGCAACCAGCCGGTTACGCATGGGCAGCATGATGCGCAACGTGATTGCAGTCTGTGACCGCGAAGCCGATATTCATGCTTATCTGCAGGACAAACTGGCGCATAACGAGCGCTTCGTGGTGCGCTCCAAACACCCGCGTAAGGACGTAGAGTCTGGGCTGTATCTGTATGACCATCTGAAAAACCAACCAGAGCTGGGGGGCTATCAGATCAGTATTCCGCAAAAGGGTGTGGTGGATAAACGCGGCAAACGCAAGAATCGGCCAGCCCGCAAGGCGAGCCTGAGCCTGCGCAGTGGCCGCATCACGCTAAAACAGGGGAATATCACGCTCAACGCGGTGCTGGCCGAGGAGATTAACCCGCCCAAGGGTGAGACACCGTTGAAATGGTTATTGTTGACCAGCGAACCGGTCGAGTCGCTAGCCCAAGCCTTGCGCGTCATCGACATATACACCCATCGCTGGCGGATTGAGGATTTCCATAAGGCATGGAAAACCGGAGCAGGAGCTGAAAGGCAACGCATGGAAGAGCCGGATAATCTGGAGCGCATGGTGTCGATCCTCTCATTTGTTGCCGTCAGGCTGTTACAGCTCAGAGAAAGCTTCACCCTGCCGCAAGCACTCAGGGCGCAAGGGCTACTAAAGGAAGCGGAGTTCGTAGAAAGCCAGTCCGCAGAAACGGTGCTGACCTCGGATGAATGTCAGTTACTGGGCTATCTGGACAAGGGAAAACGCAAGCGCAAAGAGAAAGCAGGTAGCTTGCAGTGGGCTTACATGGCGATAGCCAGACTGGGCGGTTTTATGGACAGCAAGCGAACCGG
>JAAELC010000714.1 GCA_024227135.1 Gammaproteobacteria bacterium | reverse complement strand
TCCGGTTGCCCACCCCGTGTGCCTGATTGGCGGTACAAGGAACGCTCGATCGGTACTGAACCAGCCATGCTGGTAGGGCGCTTCACAACGCCCTACTCGGTTGTAGCGGATACCTCCAATTACAACCGCTGGTACGTCGATATCCAGTGCCTGCAGGATTACGCGGTGGGCCTCACGCTCGCTTTCCCGGCACTGCTCAGACGTTTCCTGCTCAACACCATTCATAGCTTGACAGCATCATCTGCCCAGAAAGCGGTCATACATTCGGCCTAAATCCTGTAGAAAAATTGGCTATGATACGGTTATTCATACATTATCAATATGATATACTTCGATTTATTAATCCTTCTAACCGGACAATAATTCGGACATGAAACCGGACATCGCGGAGATCCCGGACAGAGAGGAGCCCGTTTCGCTAATGGAGCCTATGCGGATTTCGGCAACCTCCCGACACCGCGCAACCCTCACCGACCTGTCAGTTGACCTGGCGGCACACTCAGCAGGTTTTCGACGGAGCCTCCCAGAGGGTGTTCTTTCTGCCCTCGCCGATTTAGTTCGGGCAATGAACTGCTATTACAGCAATCTGATCGAGGGTCACGACACCCATCCACTGGATATCGAACGTGCACTGAAAGATGACTACAGCGCCGACGCCGACAAGCGCAACCTCCAAATCGAAGCCAAGGCACATATCGCAGTGCAGCAATGGATTGATAACGGCGGACTCCAGAGCCAGATGGTGAGCACCAAAGGGATTTGCGAGATACATAGGCGTTTTGGAGAACTGCTGCCCGAGGAATTGCTCTGGGCCGAAGAGCCCGACACCAAAGAACGAATGCAGGTGATCCCTGGCGCACTGCGTCGGCGCGACGTAAAAGTCGGACAGCACGTACCGATCAGCCCTGCCGCTCTGCCACGGTTTATGGAGCAGTTCGAGCGAGCTTACAGCGGGCTTGGTAAAGCAGAAACCATCATCGCAGCGGCAGCAGCTCATCATCGGCTACTGTGGATACACCCGTTCTTGGATGGCAACGGCCGCGTGGCGCGACTGATGTCACATACAATGCTGCTGGAGGCGCTCGATACCGGCGGTGTGTGGTCCATAGCCCGCGGCCTTGCCAGAAACGTAAGGTCATATAAGAGTCATCTGGCCCAGTGTGATCTTCCGCGCCGCAACGATCTCGACGGGAGAGGCAATCTCAGCGAGGCGGGTCTGGCCTCTTTTGCCCATTTCTTCCTTCAAACCTGTCTCGACCAGGTGACCTTTATGGAGGAACTGGTCCAGCCGGACCGTCTGCGAAATCGGATTCTTCTGTGGGCAGAGGAGGAAATCCGCGCAAATACGTTACCACCAAAAGCAAGCCGTATTCTTGAAGCGATTCTGTATCGGGGTGAATTACCGCGCGGAGATGTCCCCGACATGCTTGGAACCAGTGACCGGCATGCCCGGCGCGTAGTGGCTGCCCTCACAGAACGCGGCGTTCTGGTTTCGGACACGACGCGCACTCCTTTGCGTCTCGCTTTCCCCGCCAAACTGGCGCCGCGCTGGATGCCGGGATTGTTTCCGGAAACATAGGCGTGAATTCCATCAACACCGTCCTACGGAAATTGACTTTCGATGATCTCCACGACTGGGCCGAAAAAACAATACTCAAGCGGGGCAAGGGCTATGTGAAGCGAGTCGACCAGTTCTCCCGCACTGAGGACAATACCCCTGTCGCATGGGTAACAGGTAGCAAACGGTACGCTACTTCGGTCCGCGTCAACAAAGCCGGTGTCTTCGAGTACTTCTGCACCTGTCCCTATTCATGGGGGCCATGCCACACCATCGGCATCGTCGATTTCATCGGGCAGGATGGTCTTCACCAATTGTCCCTGATTGTCGTATACAAGATGGGTCCAGCGCCCAAAATGATCGGCACTGGCAATCCGTTGTCCATTGGCGTCGTAGCGGTATTGATTGGTACCGGCCGGCGTGATCTCCTGGATGAGATTTCCGGCCGCATCATAGACATTCGCGGTAACGATGGTGGTGTGGCCGGGTTGACCGACATTGACCACCTGGACCGCACGGGTGGGACCGCACGGGTGGGACGGCCCAGGTCGTCGTACTGGGTGGTGGAGCGTGACAGCAGCACATCGGGATCGCTTTCCCGGTAGGTATCGATCTTCGTAACCAGACCGTTTTCGTCATAGGTGAAAGCGCTGACGATCCCTGCCGAACCTTTCTGGGTGAGCAGTTGCCCTTTGTCATCGTAGGTGCTTCGGATGCTGTCCTGCCCGGGGCCGGACTCCAGTGTCGGATTACCCCTGGTATCACGCTCGGTGGTGTATACACGCCCGAGTGCATCCGTGCGGGTGAGTACACGACCTGACCCGTCGTAGGTGTATCGGGTCAGGTTCCCCAACGGGTCGGTTTCCGTGAGCAGATCGCCTGCCGCATTGAATGTGCGCTCGGTACGTGCCCCATTCGGTAGTACTTCCGCCGTCTCGTTGTCATCGGCGTCGTATTCCCAGCGGGGGACCCTGCCCAATGGATCCTCACGAAGCGTGACGTTGCCCCGCTGGTCGAACTCATAGTAGGTTTCGTTGCCCAACCGGTCGGTGACGGTCTGATTGAGTTCTGGCACATCGTAGCCGTAGAGAATGCGGTTACCGTCCGCATCGGTCATGTCAACGAGACGTCCCGATGCATCGTATTCAAAGGTCCCAACCTTGATGCCGTCGGGAGCTATGACCGTCTTCAACTTCGGCTCGAGACTGTTGCCGAAGATCTCTTTGGTATAGGCGTACTTGGACAGCGCACGGGAAATGCGCTGCCCGATGCTCGTACCGATCTGCACCACCTCCGCCAGGTAGCCGTCGGCATCGTAGCGATACTCATACTCGGTACCGAAATCATCACTGATCCTTTCTATACGGTTGCCTTCACCGCGTTCAAAGGCGATCGAAATCCCACTGGAGTGATCGATGCCATCTTCGGAGTAAGTCACCTTGCTGCCATTAGGATCGGTGATGGATTTGATGCCGGAATCCATGTCAATCACATAGAGCGAGCCATCACGGCGGGTCACTTTAAAGCGCTTGGGTGCGTATACATCCGCATCGTAGGTCATCAGGTGCGGTTCCTGAAGTATCACATCCGCTGATGCATCCAGCACTTCGATGCTGCTGTGAGTACCTGCCATCGCTTCGTAACCTACAGTAAGGTACTGCAACGGCACGATGTTCTGGGACTTGGGATTCACATCCATCTCGAACCGTTCAAGCTGTTCATCACCGTAACGAATCGTCAGAATGTGTTTTTGTTTTTCTTGCAGCAGATAGGTATCGAACAGGGTTCCGCCAATCCGCTGCTGCCCCCACGCTGCACCCAGCTCGACGGTGGAATCAACCTTGACACTCCGGTTGGGCAGGTTCCACCCCGGTCCAAAGTCTCCGGGTCCCTGGGCACGGCTGTCGTACTCACGTGCCACGGTCAATGGAACACCGGGCGCAGGAAGAGAATGATCAATTTGAGAAAAATTAACTTGACCGACCTTCAACTGACCGTCCACCAGAGCACAGATCTCCCGGGTGGCGATGTTGCCCGAGGTGTCCAGGGCATAGAGCTGGATATGATGCACACCGTTGCGCAGAACCGTTGGATCGAAGGTACCCAACTCCCCATCGAATGCCTCCCCCTCTCCACTTTCAAAGGGGATCCATTCCTGGGCACCACTTTCTCGCATAGCCAGTTCGTAGTACACATAAGTGTCGTCGCTGACGCTGCCGAGGATGGAGTATGGAACAGTCGCCTCCAGACATTCCCCGTCTTCGCCACTCACTAACTCGACTTCCGGGTAGACATTGTCCCCCGCCCCTCCCACCAGAAGCTGTCTCCATGCTTCACCGGTGTTTCCCCGTTCATCGGTTGCGGTGGCCACAACCTCGATGAACCCGATATCTGTTGCATGATAAGAGCCGATTCCGGATGGATCGAGTACAATTTCCATGCCACCTACGACGATATGCCGCCCCACAATATCAACGTCACTGGTTGCCAGGACCTGCACCTGAACCCTGTCACCGGTATGAACCATGTTACTGGACAAGAGCAGCGTGACCTCGGGCGGGCGGTCATCCAAGACCTCGATCGTCCAGGCCTGACTGCCTTTACCACCATGGCTGTCCGAAACTTCGACCTCGACTTCGGCAGATGTGGGCCGTTCGATACCCGCCGGCCAACTCACCAGACCATCATCAGAGATGGACATGCCCGGAGGTGCGTTTACCAGTTGGTAACCGATCAGGTCTCCATCCGGGTCCTCCACCGAGACCTGATAGCTGTAATCCTGAGAAAACGATACTTCCGTTGGAGCTGTCGAAGTAATGATCGGTGACTGGTTGACATTCTGAATGTCTACGCTGAAGCTCTGCACATCTGAGTTACCAGTGGGATCTTCAACCTTTACGGTGACGATAGCCACACCAATCTGTTCGGCCGTGGGTGTCCACTCGATCAACCCGGAGCCGGAGTCGATGGTCATCCCCGTCGGGGCCGTTACCAATGAATAGGCCAATATATCGTCCACATTGGGGTCTATCGCTTCCACGTCGTAGACATAGGCCGCAGCTTCGACGCCCTCGGTAACGGGTATCGACACAATTTCGGGACGGTTGGTAAATAGACTCACCCGCACAATCTGGGTTTGGTACAGCTGATGTCCACTACCATCTTCGAATAGCCAGGTGATGACATGGTCGCCCGGTGTGGAGTAGGTAGTCTGGCTGTCTGTCGTGGCGATAATCGTACCTGCGCAATTGTCACTCGCCGTGGGGACGACAGAAACCGAGACTGTTCCCTCGCCAGAAACGAGGGGTAGCATCGGCTGATCAGGTACGGGTGGTAAAATGTCGGATACCACGACCGACTGCGCCTGGGTTACATAGTTGCCAAAACTATCGGTGTACATCCAGGAAATGAAGAACTCACCCTGATCGTCGTAATGCACCGGATCATCGGTTGTTGCCAACAGCGCACCGTCCTCCGGATCCGTCGCCGTTGGAATGGATTCTACAGTCACCTCACACTGCCCGGTAAGCGGTGGCAGAATGGCAACATCTGGCACGGGGGGTTGGGTGTCGATCACCCTGATGGTTTGTTGTTGATCGGTCTTGTTGCCGTAACCATCGTCATAGATCCAGTTAACGACATAGTCTCCCGGAACCGAGTAGTTCAAGGGGTCTGACGTCTCGGCTTCTATTTCGCCGGTACAATTGTCCAGCGCAACGGGTCGCTCCAGAAGGCTCGACCGAACCGGCAGCTCCACTGCTGGAAGTACTGCAACATTTGCGGTGGGTGGGGTGGTATCTTCGATAACGACCCGCTGCTCCTGGCTGGCACTGTTTCCGTTGCTGTCCTCGAAGCGCCAGGTGACAAAATGAACGCCCTGCCCGGTGCATTCCAGACTATCGTCGGTTATCGCCGTCAGCATGCCGGCTTCCGGGTCGAGTGCCGTAGGAATCTCGGAGATCGTCACCGAACACTGCTCAGTGATATCCGGCAACGGTTCCATAGTCGGTATCGGAGCGTTAATGTCATGAATCCGGAAAAGCTGCTCCTGAACGGCGATGTTTCCGTTGCCGTCGTCGAAGTCCCAGGTAATCGAATAATCCCCTGGTTGAACCGGATTGAGTTCGTCACTCGTGCTCCCCGTGACCTTTCCAACGCAGTTGTCCATCGCGGTTGGGATCGGCAGAACGCGAATCATCGCCAACAGTTCGATGGAAGCGGTGTCATCTTCGGAGATATGAAACCGGGCATGTTCATTGGAAGTGAAACCGGACCCTGTCAAGGCTCCGAATCCCTTGAAGACGAACTCGCACTCGATACCGTCCACCTCGAAAGTCGGCGTCGTAAAGGCATCGTCCTTGAATCCAGAGTAGAACTCCACGATATCCGCGCCTTTGGCATGACCGTTTTCATACCAGGGTACGGAGGTGTGGGTATAACCCATATTCAACTCGAGTTTCTTGGCAACACCTGAAGGTGCGGTGAAGTTCACTTTAACTTCAAACTCGATCTGATCGGTACCACTGCCGCCGGAGATGCTGGCATTGTAGATTCTCAGGGTTCCCAGGGAGAAAACGGTGTCCGGTGTCACCTGGAACTCATTGCCGAAGAAATCGAACATGACCGGAGGTGAACCGCCTGTCTCCAGATGGCTGGTTCCGACACCGAAGCGCTTTCGATCCACTGGCAGCACCCGGGTAAAGATACCGTCAGTTTTACCCCAAGCAACCGTCATTTTTTCGATATCGGGCAACGGATCCATATCCGGGATGGGTGCCAAAGCATCCGTCACACTCAGGATCTGAATCTGAGTCGTGGAGTTCCCGGCACCGTCATCGAAATTCCAGGTAACCGTGTGATCACCGCCAGTCGAATAACTCAAAGGATCATCGGTGACCCCCAGGACGGTTCCGGAGACCGAATCAGTGGCGGTGGGAACCTGGGTGATGGTAGCTGAGCAGATTCCGGAGACAGCAGACAGGTTCGGCAGGTCGGGTACCGGGGGGAAATGGTCCTGCACCAATAGTCGATAGGTCTGCAGATCTATCCCACCCCGGCCGTCGGCCACCTGAACCTGGAGGTCGTGATAACCTAACTGATCACCGGAGGGGATCCAGTAAATCGACCCTGTGACCGGATCGATACTCATACCCGGTGGGGACTCCGGCAGATCGAAGGCAAGGGGATCGTCGTCCGGGTCCTGGGCTTGCACCCCGTATGCGTATACCGCCCCTTCAATGGTCACCGTGGGGGGTGTGGAGGTTATCAACGGCGGATCGTTTGTCTCCACGACGAACAGCCTGAAACCCTGGGTGTCGCTCAACTCCCCGTCCGACACCGATATCGCCATAAAATAGTGCCCGGAGTGATTGAATCCCGTGGGAAACAGGATGTCTGCGGTGCCGTCTCCCTTGTCTATCAACTCAGCGAATGCCGGCAACCCCGCAACCATATAGCGCAAGCTGTCCCCATCTCGATCCACCGCCGCGAGGGGCAGCGACAACGCCTCACCCTCGTTAATATTCCGGTCAGCAATGGTACCCAGCTGGGGCCGGTCGTTGATGTTCACCACCGCGACGATAAAAGCCTGGACATGGAAAAGCCCTCCCTCGTCCGTGACGCGCACCCGTACCTGGCGGTAACCCACATCCGCCTGCTGCGGTATCCACCGAGTTTCTCCGGTAACCCTATCGATGGTCATGCCGTCCGGCGCGAGATCGAGGGAAAAGTGCAGGGAGTTGCCGGTGTCCGGATCCGAGGCTGTAACCTAATACAGGTAAAGCGCGTACTCAACGGCGGAGGTCAACGCTGGAGAGGTAATGCGCGGACGACGATTGTCAATTGCCGGTGCCTGTACGAGGATGGAGAATTCCTGACTGTCCTGCTCACCCATTCCGTCATCCGCTACCACCTCCACCGAATAGGTACCCGCCTGCCCTGGAATCCACTCGATCAAACCGGCATCCGATTCGATGGTCATGCCTGGCGGTGCCAATGTCAGGGAATAGATGACCCTGTCCTGGTTTGGGTCCGCTGCTTTCGCTGCGTAGCGGTAGGGCTGACCGGCAATCCCCTGAGTTACCGGTAGACTGTACAGCAGCGGCGGATAGTTCGGGGTCACACGACTCCTGTGACCGCTCGGACGTATCGCAGTCACATCCGATTCACAGCTTCCCCCCTCGGAGAACCCTTCAGCCAGTAACTGTAAGCCCCGTTCACACCGAGATTACTTGCGACTGAATAGGTGAAAGTACGTGGCAGATTGTCCGAGAAGGGGCCCCACTTGATGGTTCGGGTGTCGGGATTCCAGATTCCATCAGAATCCAGGTTGGCCGGATCGAGCCCCAGCGGCAGCATCTCCTGGAGCGCGTAGCTGCGGGTTTTCTCATCCGGAGTCAGTGTAAGTGATACCTCCGGTTCGGCACATGACTCATTGTCATCCACATGGGAAACCGCTACCGAGTTGTCTGTAGTCGGATTTTGATACCGTGCCCAGGAAATCTCGCTGGGCTGCGCTCCCTCCTTGACGGCACAGGCGCGAACAGTGACACCGTAGAGAAAATCCAACGGACCGGTGTAGATGGGTGAATCCAGACCGGGCGTGCTACCGTCGGTGGCGTATCGGATCCGGGCATCCGGTGTGGCTGTCGAAAGTCTGATTCCAGAAATCGTGGACGTACCCGACGCTACGGCTTTCGGCATCACTGAAGGGGCCCCAGCGGATGGTACGTGATTGATGGTTCCAAATCCCTCCACCCACAATTTCCGAGGGATGGAGACCCAAAGGCAACGACTCTTCCAGCGCATGGACGTTAGCCGTCGCACCTGGAATGACCGAGATCTCCACTCCAACCGAGCAGGAACGGTCGTCCAACAGAATTCCATCATAGGTGATACCTGGCGGTTCGGGAGGTAGATACGATGCGGTCACCACCTCGCTGGGGACCATTCCGGTCTTGAAGGCCTTGGCTCGCAGGACCAGGGAACCCTCTACCTGCAGGGGTAAGGTATAGACCGGCGATTGTTTGTCTGGGGCACTGCCATCGGTGGTGTAACGGATCACCGCACCGATGGTTGCACTCTCGATCGTAACCCAAAGCGGCACTTCCCCTTCACTCGATGACGATAACGTCGGGGTAACCACTGTCTCCTGCGGCGCGCTGCAAGAAGTGATTGAAACCCAGCGGTCACCGCTGGTTACTTCATTTAGCCCATTGTAGCTACCCACGCCCTCGACATGGTAAGTGCCAACGCGTCCTGTTATCTTATAAGGGACCTCGCGCGGCCGGTCATCGTTGAACAGCCCCCACTTAATACTTCGTTGCTTCTGATCCCAACGTCCACCGGCACTGACATCCTGTGGGAACAAACCGAATGACAGTGACTCCTCGAACCCATAGGACCTGATTCCGTCGATGGGATCGATCTGTATCGATACATCACTGGAACAATCCCCGGCATCAACAACTGTTCTCTGTTGCATACCGGGAATGTAACGGTATTCGTAGAGCGCGGTAACCACCTCGCTATGGTAAAGGTCGTCACGGAACGTACGCGCCTTCACCAGGGTTTTTTCCGCTATCGGGAAGGGCCCTGTGTAGCGCGGCGAACCCCTTGTCGGGTCGGTTCCGTCGATCGTGTAGCGGGTCTCCGAGCCGGCGGTGGCCGTGGTAATGGTAACGGTAACCGGGGCAAAAGTGCCGTAAGGCGGATCGAAAACCGGTGCCTCCACCCGGCCGCAATCGCTTGGTATGATGACTCGTCCGTCACCTGGAAGCGGCACCCCACTGCCGTCAAAGCTTGCCCAGCCCGCCAGTGGATGATCGCCCTCCAGACCCAGGAGCCGATAACCAAGTTCGGGAACCGCGCCGCCCAGGAACGGTCCCCACCGGATAACCCGTTCCAAGGGGTCCCAGATGCCGCCGGAACCTATGTCCACCGGTGCGAGGTTTTCGGGAAGCCGTTCCTCGACAGCGACATACCGGACATTCACCGCCGCTTTCACTTCCATCTCAATCCGGGGTGTGCAGCTGTTATTGTCAGTGAGCCTGCGGTTCAACTCCAGGAAAAGAGACGGTGGGGGGTAGTAAGCATCGATAATCCCGCTTGCCCGCAGACCGGCCCCAAACCCCCTGGCTCTGACGTAGGCACCGCCCGCCAGCTCAAAAGGTGTTGTATACAAGGCAGCATTCTCGTCGGGCGGGCTGCCGTCCAGCGAATCTCGATATCGGGGGTAGCGCTCGTCAGGGCGACGGTGACCGGTCCTGGCGTGCCCGATACCGGTGAGATAACCGGCGAATCTGCCGTTTGCTCGGTGACGATGCAGTTGATGTTGACGTTTTGTGTTCCCGCCACCGATTCGCTGTGACCATCGATGCTGATCACACCCGTGATGTCATACAGAATGTTGGCGCCGGTTACCGTATAGGAAAATGATCGCTGCAAGGCATCCCTGAAAGTTAGTGATAGCCCATGCAACGGAACCGAAATCATCTGCATTCAACGAATTGGTGAAAGTGACAGTTAATCCAGCACCCTCAAACTCATTGAGACCTGTTCCGATCCGTGTATCTTCAAGAGAGGTCGCTCCCAGGTCTGGTGAATTGATAAAGACCGAATACTGGTAGATATTAGCGGACCATGCCTGGCCACTCCAGAAAATGAGAATAACTATCAATAAGAGAAAGTTAGGACCAAATCTTTTGCCCCAGGTAGTTGCTGAATGGCTAAACAGCAGTGAGTCCACTGAAACGGTAGAGTCTATAAGGAGTAGTATCAGCGCTCACCGTGCCCGATCGGTTTGAATTCATGTCCCCCTAAACTGCTTCTTGTTGTTCATCCGACAGCCTTTCCATCTGCTCAGGAACCTAGGTGCGTTATACAGTCACGAAGTAAACTGAGCTATCTCCCTTGACTAGACGCTTCACGTGCGGCGCGTACGCTCCCCTGAGTTGAGTTTACCACGCATTTTTTGTGCGAATAAGTACAACTTCTTTTATTACGAGTGGTTACCTTCCTCTAAATACCTAGTGAATTACAGAGAATGTAAAAATTTCTGACACCCTGCACAAACGTTCGTATAAAGTTATTTTGGATCATGAGCACTCATTCTGGAGGGTACGCGAATGTCTGCTTCGTTCTTCGCCATGGCGAGTCGCTTTTCGCTGGGGCCTGCCGAATTTTCTTGAAGAACAGTAGATATCATCCGCTATGCGCCATGATGAACAATGCGAGGGTGTGTAGTCCCCGTAGCCGCGACGAATGACGGTCCAGAGGAACCTGCTGGGGTAGTCTCTGTATGACTTACTACCTGACGGTGGCCGCTAACTACGAGAAAGTCTTCATTCGTGATTTCGTGCCTTCGGCCATCTATTTCCTGTTGGTTGGCCAGACAAACATCGTACGTAACTTCCTTCGCGAAGTGATGCACCTGCGTGGCCAGCAAACCGTTTTGCAGGGCCATAGGCGTTCCGCCGGTCTGATGCCGGCCAGTTTCCGCGTAATCAAGGACACCGATGGTGAAAGACTGGAGGCAGATTTCGGCAATCGTGCCATCGGTCGGGTGGTGCCGGTAGATTCGGCTATGTGGTGGATGTTTCTGCTGCGGGCTTATGTCGTCACCACAAGCGATTGGGATTTCATCAATTCGGACGATGTGCAGACCTGCATGCGTGATATCCTCGACCTTTATCTAATCGAACGTTTCGAATCACCACCCACCCTGCTGGTGCCGGACGGATCGTTCATGATTGACCGCCGTATGGCCGTGTACGGCAATCCACTGGGAATCCAGGCCCTGTTCTACGGCATGTTAATGACCTCCAAGGAACTCCTGCAGTGGTCTGGAGCCGAGAAGGGAGTGCTCGATAACCTCGACATCCGGGTTGACGCACTGCGTAACTATGTCCGTCACCGATACTGGTTGGACCGCGAACGTCTCAACGAAATTCATCGCTTCAAGGGTGAAGAGTTCGGAATCGAGGCGACAAACGTCCTAAGCGTCTATCCGGAAAGCATCCCAGATTGGATGGATGGTTGGTTGGATGCCCACTCGGGCTACCTGGTGGGTAACCAGGGGCCAGGACGGGTCGATTTCCGCTTCTTTGCCCAAGGGAATATGCTGGCAGTGCTATTTGGCCTGGCCTTGGAGCGGGAGTCTCAGGGCATTATGAACCTGTTCGAGAATCACTGGGACAAACTGATGGGAGAAATGCCGGTGAAAATCGTCTACCCGGCGGTGTCCGGCAAAGAGTGGATGTACCTGACCGGCTCCGATCCCAAGAACAT
This sequence comes from Gammaproteobacteria bacterium, assembly GCA_024227135.1. GTDB lineage: Bacteria > Pseudomonadota > Gammaproteobacteria > Chromatiales > Chromatiaceae > JAHEHQ01. The sequence continues at coordinate 33,826 of JAAELC010000714.1, read as the reverse complement.
GCAATGGAGCTACCATAACGGGGGCAACTGGCCAGTGCTGATCTGGCCATTCGTCGGTGCTGCTCTGCGCACAGATCGTGAAGATTTGGCCAGGCGAGCGCTGCACCTTGTGGTCCAGCGTATCGAGTCCGACAAATGGCCTGAGTACTATGATGGAATGAGCGGTAGTCTGGTCGGCCGACGTTCCAACTTCTTTCAGACCTGGTCCGCCTCCGGTCTGCTGGTGGCTAGCGAAATTCTCGAAAACCCGGCTAACCGGGTTATGTTCAACCTGTTTGCCTTCACCGACACCGCAGCAATGGGTTGCGGCTCTCCGGGCATGGATGCCTGACTGTCGAACCGGGTATTAAGGCGCAGATCGCTGTTTATCTCTCTTAAGGTCCCCTATTGTGAATCTATTGCTGACCATAACCGGGAGGTGTTCTTGGGTGAGAACCACCCCCGGCTGCAATTGTCTGCAAACGACCAGGAATTACTTTGTTGTAAGCGTCTCTAAGTCAGATCCATCAATTGCCTTGTGTCAAACAAGGCATCCCCCTGAGCCATCCTTACCTATGCGTCCGAACATCTTCATGCCTTTGGGATTCTTGTCAATCGCACCTTCTGGAGTGTATTTGACCCAAAACCAATCGAGATCATCACTATCGTAGCCGGCTTCCCGTTTGTACATGACGGTTACTGCTTTCAAGTTACTCACCGGGTCTGCGTAAATCGATTTAACAGTAATGTCTTTGCCACCATGTTTCCTTTTCACTGTGACTCTTGATGCTCTGCCATTGACTGCAATATCGGTATCAAGTACCTGTTGAATTGCACCATGCGGCTGGTTCCCTTTAAACGGATAGACGTTGATAGCGTTATCACCTACAGAGCTGTTTTCTTCCATTGATTTCCAAAGCGCCTTCGCAAACTTGATATCAGACTCATTACCAAAAAACGGAACGGTATCTGCTGCTTGTATAGAATTCAGTGAGGTGACCGTACTTCCCGCTGCAAGGAATAGCATAACAAACGAGGTCTTTTTTCATTAATCTTGCTCTAAGTCTCGCAGGCAATTCGACACGACGACGTTTGCAAAATCATTCGCATTCTGCGAGTGTCCAGATGAACCTCCATCCTGTGCTCACAGGCCGCATTATAACCCACTGACCTGCCAGCATTATTTGTTGATCGTTGGCAGTTGGCATCATCCCTGCATTGTCTCAGTCAAACTCGCAACTGATTGGAGACTGCCATGACCCTCGAATACACCGACACGCCCAATGGTGAACTGAAAGTTGACCTGCAAGGTGAGATGGATGCCCTGGGCTGCGATCGTTTACGCCCCGCTCTTGAAAGGCTCGTCAACGCTGAGCAAGACAGAAATGTGGTTCTTGACCTAGGCCAAGTCAGCTTTCTCGACTCGTCAGGGATTGGTGTCATGGTTTTTCTTTACAAACGCCTCAAGTCAAAAGGCCGGACCCTGGAGATCGTCAACGTACAGGGCCAGCCACGGGAGCTGATGGAGTTGCTGCGCATCGACAGTGCCATCCCCGTGAGCGTGAGCTCACACGTAAACCTGTTACCTGAGATTGAGAAATGCGCCAGCTGACCATCATTTTCATCCTGCTGGGCTCTCTCGGTCTTTCAGGCTGCGTTTCCTGGCCGTCCAAGGGACAAGGCGGCATGGCCGAGCATAATCCGGTGATACTGAGCCCGGCAATGCCCGATCAACCGCTCGGTCCGGAACACGGTTTGCGTTTCGATCTGGACCTGGTTCAGCGGCATCTGGATGTACTGGTGCTCGAGGGTGCCGAACTCTGCTTTCCGGCAACCGTCGTGCAGGCCAGACAACGTCAAAACCGCATCGCCCGCGAATTGCAGGGTGGTCTCGATTTCGACGCAGCCAATGACCTGATCGTACAACGCAAGCTGCTGGCGCGGTTGGAGCGCCAGCTCGACTATGTGAGGCAGCAGCAAGTCTGCATTCTCCCTGTGACTGCCGCACAGGAGCGGCCAGGCGATATGGGCAAGCGTATTCACGACCTGTTGAATAGCGACAACCAGTTTGCATTCAACTCCCCGGAACTTAATCCGAAATACGTGGGCCGACTGGCCGAGGCGGCTCAACTGCTGCTGGTCCACCCGGGCTATCAGCTGAAAGTTACCGGCCATGCGGATGCCCGGGGCACCGAATCACACAACCGCGACCTCTCCATGGCCCGCGCCAGAAAAGTCGGACGTTACCTGCAGATCTTCGGGCTGGAGCCGGAGCGCATAAAAATTGATGCCGTCGGTTCCGACAGCCCACTCTTCGATGGCAAGGAACCACAGGTCAGGCTCACCAACCGGCGTGTCAGTATCGAGCTGATCGAAGCAGCGAATTCAACTCAACCAATCGGGGATTAACGATCATGTTTAGACCATACCTCAACAGGCTCGCCCCTCTGCTTCTCCTCATACCCCTGCTCGCCAACGCAGGAGTATATGAGGTTCAGGTAGGTGACCTTGTCCAGATATCACTGCCCGGTGAGGAATCCCTCAGCGAACCCTTTGGGGTTGACCGTCAGGGCCGTATCCTGCTGCCTGAGGTAGGCGCCATCCGGGTGGCCGGCATGAGTGAAGACAAGATGGAGCAGAAGGTCGCTGATCGACTACAAAATGTATTCCGGGACCTGAGAAATCTGAGGGTCTATGTCTACAAGAAACAGCTGCTGATTAGCGTACAGGGTTACGTCAATCAACCAGGGGAGTTCAGTCTGCCGGCCAATGGTTCGGTGCAGATGGCGTTGTACGCGGCCCAGGGGCTGCGTTCAGGCGCTCAACTGAACCGCATCCAGCTGGTGCGCAACAGGAAGACACAGATATTCGACTACAAGCGCTATCTGGACAGTGGGGACGGCAGTCTGCTGCCAAAGCTGAGATCACTCGATACTCTCTTCGTCCCGGCATCACCCAAGATAGGTAACGTGGAAATGAATTTTGACCCATCAATGATCGCCGATGCCGGCGACGCCGCAGAGGATCGCAAAGCGGTGAAGGTTTTCGGAGAGGTCAACAGGCCCGGCAGCTTTTCCTTCAAGGATTCGATGAACCTGGTCGACCTGCTGATGCGTGCCGGAGGCGTGACCCGCTATGCCGGCGTCGAACAGATCCGCGTCATCACTCAGGGTGAGCCCAGACTGTTCAACCTCAAACGCTACCTGGACTCCGGTAATGAGCAGCTGCTGCCGGAGATCGTAGCCGGTACCACCATCTTTGTTCCGCGCCAGGAGGAGGAGATCAAGACCGGGGCCAATATGGTCTACGTGATGGGCGAGGTCGCCAAACCCGGGGCCTACGAAGGGAAGAAAGGCGCCACCTTTATGGACATACTGGCCAATGCCGGCGGACCGACGCGCTTTGCCGAGTCCCGACAGATCCGCGTCATCAAGGCCGACGGCAAGGTAAGCCCCTTCGACCTGGCCGGATACACCGAAGGTACCGTACCCAGCCGGCCGCCGGCCATATCGGCAGGTGATGCGATCTTCATCCCGGAAAAGACCGATATGAACGAAAAGTCCTGGCTGAAGGTGGCACCCAACCGCGCCGTCCGCGTCATAGGCGAGGTAGTCCGCCCCGGTCGTATCGAATGGTCGGACGAGATGTCGCTCCTGGATCTGCTGGCCCACGTGGGCGGCCCCACCTCCCGCGCCGATACCAGCAGCATCGAGATCGTGACCACGGCCGCCGGCGGTAAGACCAAGGCCCACACTTTCGATCTTGATGCCTTTATCAAGCGCGGCGGCAGCGACAGTGAACTGCCCAGGATCAGCGCCGGCGCCACTATCCGGGTACATGACCTGCCACAGGATCCGAGCGACAACAAGGCACAATGGGTTCGCCAAGCTTCGGAAAAGTCGATTTACGTGATGGGTCAGGTCGGCGCACCCGGTCGCTACATGTTTACCGATACCATGAATTTCCTTGACATCCTCACAGCAGCCGACGGCCCGACAGATAAAGCGGATATCCACAACATTCGCATCAATCATCGCGACGCCAAGCATGCCCAGGTGAGCAAACTGAATCTGGCACTCTATTTCGAAACGGGCGATGAGAATCTGTTGCCTCGCGTTAAGACAGGGGACACCATCTACGTGCCGGAGAAAAACCGCATCTGGCTGGATCAATCAAAGGAAAGTACGGTGCGGGTTCTGGGTGCAGTCAACAGACCGGGCCGCTATCGTTTCAACGATGACATGACCTTGCTCGATCTGCTCGCCGAGGCAGGTGGTACCGGCAATAACGCCTTTGTGGAGAAAATTACCGTAGTCAACCTTTCCTGCTGCCGTGACCAGGCCCGTATCTTCGATCTGGCCGAGTTCAGCCGAACGGCGAACTTCGATGATCTGCCGGTAGTGCGGGCCGGTGATACAGTATACGTCCCAGACAAGGGCGACAGCGCCTTTGAAAAATTCCGTACCGGCCTGGGTGATGTATTTCGCATCGTCTCCATCGGTGCGCTGATCGGACTCTTTTGATGCAAATCGCTCCCCAGGGTATGGAAATAGAGCGGATCTACTCCCGGATTCTGGCTGGGAGTACCCGCTCCCTGGCAATCACCTCCGCCAATCCCGGCGATGGGGTGACCTCGATCGCCCTGGCATTGGCACAGCGCAGTCTCCTGGCAGGACAGTCAACCCTGCTGGTGGACCTGAACCTGTACCGCCCCTCCCTGGATGGCCTGCTCAGACTGGACACATCGATGTCGCCCTCAGGGCTTCTCAGCAAACCACAGCTCGTCTGTACTGAAAAACGGACTATCGCGTTGACTGGCGTCACTGCGCCCAGCAAGCGTGATATTGTCATGAAACTGCGCAAACCCGGCATCCTTGAAGAGTGTATCTCGGAATGGCAACAGGAGTTCGACAGAGTCATTTTCGACACTGCCCCCCTCAACCATGCTAATGAAAGCAGTATTCCGGCAGAACGGGTGGCCGCAGCCTGTGAGGGCAGCCTGCTGGTGGTTCTCGCCGGTCGCACCACAGAGGCCATGGCCTCGACGGCGGTCGATCGGTTGAAATCAAATGGTGCGCAACTGCTGGGCTGTGTCTTCAATGACCGGGACAATCCACCACTCAAAAGCGAGCTGTTGCGGGAGGTTCGACGACTCGAATCGCGATTCGGCACCCTCGCCCATCGCTTCGAACGCTGGATTGGTAAAAGCAGCCTGTTGTCCCTGGAGGTCTGAGAGAGATGAATCGCCTGCTTCTCGAAACTGCAGCCCCGTCGAGCCTCGAAAAGACCCGGGAGTTGCGTCATCTCCTGGACCAAGTGACCGAGACCTGTGTCCCCCACACCAACATACGACGACGTATGCTGCTCTGCCTCTCGGAGGCCGCCACCAACCTGGTGATGCACGGCGAACCGAGGGCAAGCCGAATCATCGTGCGATTTGGCCAGAACAGCAGTGGCTGGTGGCTGGAGATTCTGGATGATGCCAATCCCTGGGATCCCACCGGACAGGAACAGTCCGACATGCTGTCCAGCTTCGAAGATACCGAGCACGGACGTGGAATTGGCTTGCTGCAAACCCAATGCGATCAGATGGAGTATTGGCCTGGCGACGGTACACAACCCAACCGTCTGCGATTGGTCTGGACGGCACCAAAAAAGAACAGGCTGCCGGCGGTCCTGGTGGTGGAGGACGATAATGCTCTGCGCCGACTCTATGCCGCCTATCTTTCCGACGACTTCGATGTACACACGGCATCAAACGGACAGGAGGCCCTGCAGCAACTGAAGAATGGGGGGGTCGATCTGGTATTGTCGGACATTCGTATGCCGCAGATGAGCGGATTCTCTTTACGGGAGCACCTGAACGGGGAGCAGAACACTGAATTAATACCCTTCATCTTTTTGACTGCCGCAGACGACGCCCAACTGTACCAACGGGCATCAAGCCTGGGCATAGACGACTATCTGGTCAAACCGGTCGACAAGATGAAGTTGATGCACACGATCTCCCGTGTACTGGAGCGTTCCCGACAGATCTACCACCAGCTTACCGACCGGGTAAACGGACATATCACCTCGGCATTGGCACCCAGACTTCCGGACGCATCTCATGGTTGGCGTCTCCGTGTAGCCCATCGCCACACCGGGATTGGTGGGGGTGATCTGCTGCTGCACAAAAGCAGGAAACAACAGATGATGCTGGTTCTACTGGATATAATGGGCCATGACGACAGTGCAAAATTTTTTGCCTATGCCTATGGCGGCTTTCTTAGCGGCCTGATGCATTCAACTAACGCAGAGGACGCTCCCGGCCGCCTGCTGGAGAGGCTGTCGGAAAGTGCTCTGCAGGATAACCTGCTTTCCCAGGTAACCCTGACCTGTTGCACAGCCATCTTGTCCCCGGATGGGGGACTGACACTGGCCAGTGCCGGTCACCCGCCACCACTGCGGATCACCAGAACCCATGTGGAATCGCTGCCGGTCGGTGGTGTACTGCCGGGACTGCTGCCGGCCGTCCGTTATCAGCCGGAGACCCTGAAGGTAGCACCAGGTGAGCGCATTGCCCTCTACACCGACGGTCTGTTCGAATCGGCCACCGATGAAAACGCACGCCGGCTGCTGGAAGAACGCATCACTGGTGCACTGATGGATACCCTGGACTGCCCTTTGGACCAGTCGCTCGAAGCCGCCATGGGGCTGTTCGATGAACTCGCGGGCACGCCGCCAAAGGACGACGCGATGCTGCTGCTGATTGAACCGATCGATAGACATATTTAGAACCCAAGAGAACCTATCCTACCTCATCAAGCCAGCCGCGGATCGCAAAACAGACCCTTCCAGTGGGATTATAATTTATAGTCCCCTTAGTGACTGAAATATCAGGAGCAAGACCATGAGAAATCTCTTCTTCGCATCCGTGTTGATTTTCACGACCACCACCCTGGCCGCGGGGCAAAAGTTAACGTTCGGCGTCGTGCCACAACAGTCGGCCAGTAAACTGGCCCGCCTGTGGACGCCTATTCTCGATTACGTCAGTTCTCATTCCGGCTTTGATATCAGTTTCCACACTGCACCCGATATTCCCACTTTCGAAAAGAGGGTGGCCGCAGGTGAATACGACCTGGCCTACATGAATCCCTATCATTACACTGTCTTTCATGAATCACCGGGTTACCTGGCTTTGGCCAAGGCACGCAACAAACAAATCAAAGGAATCATGGTGGTACGGAAAGACAGTACAATCAGCGAACTCAGTGAGTTAAAAAACACCACCCTGGCGTTTCCGGCGCCTGCGGCCTTTGCCGCCAGCATACTCACCCGTTCCTACCTCTCCGGAATCGGTGTCCATTACCAGCCGAAGTACGTCTCCTCCCACGATTCGGTTTACCGTGCCGTGGCGAAGGGCATCTACCCGGCTGGAGGGGGTGTGATACGCACCTTCAAGAATGTGGGGCCCCGGGTGAGCGAACAGCTGAGGATACTATGGACATCCCCGGGCTATACCCCCCATGCCATTGCCATTCACCCCAGGCTGCAGCGCAGTGATGCCGAAAAGGTACAGCAGGCACTGGTGGCGATGGAACAGGATAACGAGGGCAAGGCACTTCTGGACAGTATAAAGATCAAGGGATTCGAGGTGGCCACCGACAGTGACTGGGACGATGTGCGGAGTTTGAATATAGATATGCTGAAGGACTTGCAGAAAAACTGAGGAACAGTCTTGAGCTTTAGATTCAAAACCATTCTTGGCATCGCCTTTATCGAATCAGTGCTGCTTCTGATTCTGATCATCAGCGGCCTTGACTTTCTCAGTAACTCGAACGAAGAGCAGCTACGGCAGCGCGCAGAAACTACCTCACGACTCTTCGCCAATGCCACCAAGGACGCAGTATTGGCCACAGATCTCGCCACCCTGGAGAGCTTTGTCGCAGAGATACTGACCAACCCCGACATTGTCTATACCCGCATCAGCAGCGATGGCGTCGTGCTTGCCGAGGGCGGTGACAGGGCCATCCCCGGCATGCAGCGCGAAGCTGACAAAAAGCTGGAGGATGTTGACGACGGTGTATTCGACGTACGGGTTGGAATCATGGAAGGCGGAAGGGAATACGGTCTCATAGAGATGGGACTCTCCACCAGCACAATTGAGCAGCTGCTGGCCGAGGCCGGACGCTGGACTGTCAGTATCGCCAGTCTCGAGGTCACTCTGGTAGCGGTCTTCTCCTTCATCCTCGGCACCTATCTGACCCGGCAGCTGCAGCGTCTGAAATCGGCTTCCGAGACGATCACACGGTCCGGTCCCGGGCATCAGGTCGAAATAGATGGAAATGACGAGATCGCCGGGGTCGCGCGAGCGTTTAATACCATGTCTGCCAGCCTGCAGCAGAAGTACACCGAACAGGAGGAATATCTCCACTCCTTAAAGGAAATGGCGGCCATCGCCAAAAGTAAAGGGGCGATGAACAACGCGATACTTTCCGCCTCGCTCGATGCCATGATCACGATCGATGCCAAGGGATGTGTAGTGGAATATAACGAGGTCGCTAAAGCAACGTTCGGCTGGCATCATGACGAGATCATGGGCCAGCGGATATCGGAATTCATTGTTCCACCAAACATGCGTGAAGACCATATCCGCGGTATTGAGCACTACCTGATCACCGGGGAAAGCCTGGTCCTGGGACAACGAATGAAGCTGAAGGCTCAACACAAGGATGGCTACTGTTTTCCCATTGAGATCAACATCTCGCCCATTGACACAGCTCAAGGCCCTATGTTTACTGCCTTTATCCGGGACATCTCGAAGCGCCTTGCCGTCGAGACCGAGCTGCGACTCGCGGCACAGGCCTTCGAATCCGGCGAAGCTATGCTTATCTCCAATGCGGCAGGTGACATCATCCGCATAAATGCCGCTTTTACCCGTATCACGGGCTACCAGGTAGACGAAGTAGTGGGCCGAAACACCCGCCTGCTCGCCTCGGGGCGGCAGGATGCTGCATTTTACACTGCAATGTGGCGGCAACTCCTTGAACAGGGTAAGTGGAACGGTGAAATCTACAACAGACGAAAAAACGGCGAGATCTTCCCCGAGCATCTGAACATATCGGCAGTAAAAAGTACCGCAGGTGAAACCACTCACTATGTAGCCCACTTCATCGATATAAGCGAGCAAAAAAATAATGAGGAGCGGTTGCGCCTGGCACGCAAAGAGGCCGAACAGGCAAGTCTAGCCAAGAGTCGCTTCCTCGCTTCCATGAGTCACGAGATACGCACCCCGATGAATGGGGTACTGGGCATTCTAGGACTGCTCAAGGACACTCCACTGAACCATAAGCAACGACAACTGATACAGACCGGTCGCGAATCTGGAGAACTGTTGCTGTCGATTATCAATGACATCCTCGACTTCTCCAAGATGGAAGCCGGCAAACTGCGACTGGAGCACACCGACTTCGACCTGCATCGCCTGCTTTCACACTCGGTCGAACTGCTCAGACCCCAGGCTGACAACAAGGGCCTGGCACTGACTCTGCACCTCGATCCGGATCTTCCGCGCTATGTAAGAGGCGACCCGGACCGGCTGCGACAGATCCTCCTCAACCTGATCAACAATGCCATCAAGTTCACTTCCAGTGGCCACATCAGCTTGAAAGCCTCGGCTGATCTGGGCCAGGAGAATAGATTCATCCTCCGCTGTGCTGTTGAAGATACCGGAATCGGTATTCCGAAAGAGATCCAGCCCACCTTGTTCGAAGAGTTCACCATGGCCGATCAAAGCCACTCCAGAGTCCATGAGGGCACGGGTCTCGGCCTGGCTATCTGCAAGCGGCTGGTCTCTTTGATGGACGGCAGCATTGGATTGGTCAGCGACCTGGGGAGCGGAAGCACTTTTGATTTCAATATCGCGCTGGAGGCTACTGATGCCCATGCGTGCGAGAATGAAATGTCTTCATATGAAACACGCCGACTTCCGGACGCCAACACCCGCGTCCTGCTGGCAGAGGACAATTCAGCCAATCAGCTGGTAGCCAAGAGCATCCTCGAACATGCCGGCCTGCACGTGGATATCGTCGCCAACGGCCGGGAGGCGCTCGAAGCGGTGCGTGCACTGCCTTATGATTTGATCCTGATGGATATCTCGATGCCGGAGATGGACGGCATGGCAGCCACCACTGAAATCCGGAAACTTTCCGGACAGGCAGGTAAGGTTCCCATAGTAGCCTTGACCGCCCACGCCCTGTCTGGGGACAGGGAGCGATTTCTTGCAGGGGGTATGGATGACTATCTGACAAAACCCATTCAGCGCGATGCCACTCTCTATTGCATCGCCCACTGGACTTGCGACGGTGTAACGACAGAACTGCCAGAAGACACAGTCAGTGATTCTCCTGATACACTGTCCCCGGATAGCGACGCAGAGTATGTCGACGAACAGGTGCTCCGGCAGCTGGTAAAGGACACCGCACCCAAGATTGTCCCGGAGTTGTTGAAATTTTACATTGATGATGCCCTGAAACGGGTTGAACAGATCCAAGCCGCAATTGTGAAAGGTGATATGAAGATATTGGAGTTCGAAGCACATACCCTGGGTAGCAGTGCCGCTGCCCATGGCAACCTCAGACTGCATACCCTCGCGCGCCGGATCGAGCACCTCTGCCAGGACGACAACCGGGAACAGGCGCTAAAAGAGGCAACCTCGCTACTGGTCATTGCGTCCAAGTCTTTCCAACTGCTGGAAAAACGCACCGAAACAGGATTCGAATAGCACGACACTATCGGTAAAAAAGAGGAATCAGTATGTCCGATAAACCGAGTGTTTTGCTGGTGGAAGATGCTGCCCCCCTGGCAACGGTCTACCAGCAATATCTGAAAGACGAATTAATCGAACTGACCCATGTGGATACCGGCTCAGCCGCCAAGGCGTCCATTGCCGCGAAAACACCCGAGCTGGTGCTGCTCGACCTTAAGCTGCCGGATATAGAGGGGCAGGAAATTCTGCGCTGGTTACGGCAAGAGGAGATCCCCACCTCGGTGATCGTGCTCACGGCCCACAGTTCGATTGATATCGCTGTGGATGTCATGCGTATCGGTGCTGAGGACTTTCTGGAAAAACCGGTCAGTGCCAGCAGACTCAAAACCACGGTCAGAAACGTACTCGAAAAGACCCGGCTCAAGTATCTGGTGGAAGATATTCAGAGCACCTTCGAGCGCGAACACTATCATGGATTTATCGGGTCCAGCCTGCCGATGCAGGCAGTCTATCGCATCATAGACGCCGCCGCCCCCAGCAAGGCCAGCGTCTTTATCACAGGCGAGAGCGGCACTGGAAAGGAGGTGTGCGCCGAGGCGATCCACAAACAGGGAAAACGCATCAAAGAGCCATTCATTGCACTAAACTGCGGTGCTATCCCACACGACCTGATGGAAAGCGAGATTTTCGGCCACGTCAAGGGGGCCTTTACCGGCGCCTCCACCGATCGAAAGGGCGCTGCATCGCTGGCGGACGGCGGCACGCTGTTTCTGGACGAGATAGGTGAAATGGACATGGACCTTCAGACCAAACTGTTGCGATTCGTGCAAACCGGTAGTTTTCAGAAAGTCGGCAGCAGCAAGGTTGAGATCGTCGATGTCCGGTTCATCTGTGCCACCAACCGCAATCCGCTCGAAGCAGTGGCCGCCGGGCGTCTCAGGGAAGACCTCTACTACCGTCTGCACGTGGTGCCGCTGCACCTCCCGCCTCTGAGGGAACGAGGTGATGATGTCCTGGAGATCGCCCGACATTTTCTGACTATCTATGCCGAGGAAGAAGGCAAGGGTTTCCGGGACTTTTCCCCTGAGGTGGAGGTGATCCTGTGCCGCTACAACTGGCCAGGCAATGTGCGTCAACTTCAGAATGTGATCCGCAACATCGTCGTGCTGCACGATGACAGGAGCGTCCTGCAGGCCCATCTCCCACCACCTCTGAATACCTCTCTGAATGAACAGGATATTTCCGAACTGGTAAAGCCACAACAACAATCGGGAAGTTCGAATATTCCCGGTAATCATATCGGAACCATAAGACCCCTGGCCAGAGTCGAACGAGAGACCATTGAACAGGCCATCGAAATCTGTGGCGGCAACATTCCCAAGGCCGCGGCCCTCCTCGAAGTCAGTCCATCCACCATCTATCGCAAGAAACAGACCTGGGAGTCAACCTGAGCATGCTTGCCGGTCAGTCGCCATGTCTTCAACAGCTACGTACTCGATTAGCGTCCGCAACCCATCCACCAGAGAACGCTCAGCCGTTACACCCAACTGCCGTTTTGCATGTGAAGGGTCGCCTACCGATACCCGTATGTCTCCTTTACGTGACAACTGGCGTGTGAGCGATACCTGTTTTCCGGTAATCGACATTACAGTTTTTGCAAGTTGACTGATACTGACAAACATACCGGTGCAGACATTGAACACAGCAGGAGTGCGTTCTGTACGACTCATCGCAGTCTGCATGAAACGGACCACATCACCAACGTAAACAAAGTCGCGTGTCTGTTCACCGTCGCCGAAAACGACCAGGAATTCCCCTCTGAGGATGCGGTCGACGAAAATTGAGATAACCCCGGAGTAGGGCGATGATGGATTCTGGCGTGGACCATAGACATTGAAGAAACGCAATCCCACCGTTGGCACGCCATGTACCAGAGATGCCACCCTGGCATGCAGCTCCGATCCGAGCTTGTCCGCACCATAAGCGGTCAAAGGACTCACATCTGAGCATTCTTTCAGTGGCATATCGGCATTGTCACCATAGACCGCCGCCGATGAAGCATACACAACCGGGGTCTTGTTTAACCTTGCCGCGTCAAAGACACTGATGCTACCGGTCAGATTTACCCGGTGGGATCCAATCCAGTTCTCATTTGACTCCTGCACTGATGCGACTGCTGCAAGGTGAAAACAACCGTCCATGCCTTCCATACAGGAACGGACCATCGCGCTGTCTGCAACATCACCCACGATTAACCTGCATTGAGGTGGTAGATTTTCCCGTTTTCCAGTCGACAAATCGTCGAGAACCCGCACCGTGTGCCCATCGTTCAGAAGACTCTCCGCCAGATGTGAACCAATGAATCCACAACCGCCGGTTATCAGATAATTTGCCATCTACTTTTACCTTCTGCTTGTTAATGATGCAGAGGATACTGCAAGCACCATGCCACCCCTTTTAATGCCCGATTTCGGCAGCTTTACGATCACGCTGCATCGCATTTTGCACTATTTATTCAATATCCTTCGCGGAATGCATCCTACAAGACATAAATCGGGCCGGATCATCATCGGCATCATTTTTGCTGTATCTGCTATCACAACTCTTCAGCTGGATTGAGCGACGCAATGAGCACAAAGACAGAGAGATTCTGGCTCCTGCTTGACAGCAGTAAGCCCGGCGGCATCGAGTCCCACGTCCTTCAGTTGGCGGATGGCCTGACTCATCACGGGAGAGAAGTGCAGGTGGTATTTCTCACCCACTACGGAAACCACCCCTTGCGTAATGAACTGCATAGGCGAGACATACCGACGATCTCGCTCAACGGGCGGCTCAGAGCCTTGTGGCAGGCGATCCGCAAGTCGCGGCCCTCGATCCTCCACACTCATGGCTACAAGGCAGGACTTTACGGACGCCTGGCAGCTCGCCTGTGCAGGATACCCGTGGTTTCCACCTATCATGCGGGAGAGGCACCTTCGGGCAAATTGGCCCTTTATGACTGGTTGGATCGGAAGAGCGCCGGTCTTGCTGCCAAGGTATTTGCCGTCAGCCCCCAGATTGCCCGACGACTGCCCGTCAGCGCCGAACTGGCCGACAACTTCATCAACACCACCGGCTTGAAAAGCTCCAACGGGAGTCAGATAGCCTTTGTAGGACGGTTGAGTTGGGAAAAGGGACCGGATCGTTTTCTGCAGCTGGCCGAACAATATTCGCAGCAGCAGTTTCATCTCTATGGTCATGGTCCTATGTCTTCAGAATTGGAACGTACCGCGCCGGCCAATGTCCAGTTCCACGGACTGCAGAGTGATATGTCCCGGATCTGGCCACGAATCGGGCTGTTGGTCATGCCATCCCGTCATGAAGGCCTGCCCATGGCGGCGCTGGAGGCCATGGCCCGTGGTATCCCCGTGCTTGCCAGTCGAGTGGGTGCCCTTGATCAGCTTATCGAAAGCGGCACCAATGGATGGCTGGTCACACCGGGAGACGCTCTCGAACTTGCAGACCGTTTACACCAGTGGCTGGAACTGAGCAAACAGGACAAACGAAATCTACAGCACAACGCCAGGCTTAAGGTCGAGCAACGCTTCTCCGCCGCTGTCGCCATTCCCCGTCTCGTCAACCGCTACTGCCGGACTGCAGGCTGTTGCAAAACCTGATCGCATTTTGCAATGCATATCCGGATGCCGTCACTGTAAAAGTCAAAGAACCGTTCGATTTTTCCCTTACAGACGGGACTTAGTGCCAAACATCAAAAGTTGGCCCGTCGCTTGCAGCAACCCTTTGTATGACCACAAACCAGCCCAGGTGTGCAACGTGCAATCTGACGGATCAAAGATAAAGAGACCATCACCCATCCTCTTCACCCATTACGGCTCTGAGTGGATACGCGGCAGTGAACGCTGCCTGCTGGATCTACTGACCTATATTGATCGCTGCCGATATGCTCCAGTCGTCTGGTGTAACAGCAAAGCCATGGCCGAAGCCACCCGTGAGCTTGATATACCGGTCCATGAATCCAATTTTTCATTGCTGTTCGGCTGGCGTTCCCCACGCTTCGACATCCCGGCATTTTTCTCTCTGGTCAGGTGTGGCATCGAGCTGGTCGATACCCATGACGTTCAGCTTCTGCACGCCAACAGCGGCGCGCCCAATCAATGGCTGAACCTGGTGGCCCGTGCTCGACATATTCCGCTGCTGGCCCACCTGCATTCACGCTATCCCCTGCGTGACAGAATGACACTGGGTTTGCACCAGGTGGCCATGGCGGTCGGCGTGAGTCAGCCCGTTGTCGACCAGTTGATCCAGGATGGCATTCCACTGGCACGTACCTGTGTGATTCCGAATGGTATTGATACCGAGCGACTGGACCGGCAACAGCACATCGACTTGCGAGGGATGCTGAATCTACGAAGTCATGAATTCCTGATCACCACAACAGGTTCGCTGATTCAACGCAAGGGTATCGACTTGATTATTGGTGCCGTCTCCCGGTTGATCCGCCGGAACATACCCGTGCGGCTCGCCATTATCGGCGATGGCCCGGAGCGCTCGACACTGCAACAGCAGGTTCAACGGCTTGGCCTGGAGAAATGTGTTCATCTGCTGGGTGAACAGTCCAACGTCGTCGGATTGCTGCGCGGCAACGCCGATCTATTCGTTTCCGGTGCGCGTGAAGAGGTCTTCGGGCTGGTGCTGGCAGAGGCCGGACTGGCCGGTTTGCCGGTGGTCGCCCCAGCGGTCGGCGGCATACCGGGTGTGGTTACAGACGGTACTACCGGCCTGCTCGTCCCACCCGGGGATACCGCTGCTTTGGCCAATGCCATGCACCGGCTCTACGAGGCTTCCCAGTTGCGTGGGCAGATGGGAAGTGCTGGACGCCGGCACGTACTGGAGCACTTCAGCATCCAGCGCAATGTCCAGCAGTTCGAACAACTCTACGACAAGCTGCTGCACGACCCTGCCATGCAGATGCGCTGGAACAGCCATTGGCAGTTGAGACACCCTTTCACAACCGGCACTAGACAACTGTTGAATCTCACCCTGGGAAAATCGTTCAAGGAGGTTACCCCATGAGTGCAAGACGCCACCTGCTGGTGATCGATCCCACTGCTTTCGCCGGTGGGTCAAAGGTCGCTACCGAGAATATTCTGCGACTGCTTGATCTCGAGAACATACGTATCACTGTGCTTAGTGCCGACAAACATTCCTGGAGCTGGCCGCACCTGAAACGGTTGCATCTGGTGGAACCCGGGTGGCTGGCCCGTCAGGAACAAGGTGTCCCCTACTTCTTGCGCCACGCGATCATAGCCCTCCAATTGGTGCTTTTACGCCTGTTGCACGGCCGTTTCGATGTCGCACTGGGTGCATCCGGGCCGGGAGTCGACCTGGCCCTGTACCTGGCAAAACCTTTGCTGGGCTACAGAATAGTGCAATTGGTTCACGGTCCCGTCGCGTACTCACGTACCATAGGGCGCTGCCTGCGAACGGCCGAGCAAGTACATTACCTGGAGAGTGCCCGCGATACCCTGCTTTCCGCGCTGTCGACAGTTTCGCACACACGGCCCCATCTCGAGCCACCCCGCTTCCAGATCCTGCAAAACGGCCTGCCGCAACACGCCTGGCCGAGCACCTGCCAGACCGAGCACCCTGTGGTCTTCTGGGCCGCGTCTCTTCTCAAGTGGAAGGGGTTGGATACACTGCTCGATGCGCTGAACCGCTTGCATGCCGAGAAACGCCCCCAGACGCATATCTGCTACATTCGACCCGCAGCGACCACACTGCCAATCAGCGAGGCGCCGGTTGACATCAGAAACATACATTGGCACGAAGCCCCCGGGGATCTGGACAGACTGCGTGCCAGCGCCAACATCTTTGTCTCAACCAGCAACAAAGAGCCATTCGGACTCTCCATACTGGAGGCCATGGCGGCAGGTCACTGCGTGCTGATACCCAAGGATGGGGCTTTCTGGGATCGCACCTTGCAAGATGGTATAGACTGCGTCAAATACAGACCGGATGATGCAGCGGATCTCTCCGGAAAACTACGTGTACTGAGTGACGATATGAACCGGGTCAGGGCCATGGGCCGCTCTGCCCGCAGGCAAGCTGTACTCTACCGGGCAGAGACCCGCTATGCATCGATCAAGAGCACACTGGAGAACCTGTCCACCAGACAGGCCTTGCGGGCTCCGTCGCAAGTGGACACAGAGGTCAGCCCGTGATCCGCCGGTTACCCGATACCCTGAGGCAGACAATGCTGTACGGTGCAAGCGTTGCGCTGATGAAGGGCATTTCGTTGCTGATGCTGCCCTTCATAGCCCATCACCTGTCGACTGATGCCTTTGGTCGGCTGGAGGTAATCAGCAGCCTGGCTGTCATCGGCAGTATCCTGGTCGGCATGGGTCTGGAGGATGCGTTGTTCAGATTCGCAGGGGCATCAAAAGACCCCACCGAACGCCGTCGCCTGGCCGCCGAGGTCTTCGGGCTGACGCTCATTATCGGTACCACAGCCTTGATAGTCGGATACTTGTCGGCCGACCTGATCGCTGCCCTGATGCCCGGTCAGCCGACCGGATACGAGATGCGTCTGGTGCTGTCCATGCTGGCACTGGAAGGTTGCATAGCGATACCGCTGGGATGGCTGCGCATGCGCAATCAGGCGGTCAGCTTTTTCCTCGTCACGATCGGGCGTGCACTGACCCAGGCCTTGCTGGTGTTGCTCCTGCTCAGCGTCGGAAGGGGTGTTGAAGGCGTACTGGAAGCAGGCCTGCTCGCCGTCGTGGCTCAGGCCCTGGTGGTGGGATACCTGCATATACGGGATACCGGACTTTCCGTCAGCCGAAAAACCGGCCGCCGCTCTCTGGTCTACAGCCTGCCGATCGTCGCCAGTGGGCTGGTAGCCTTCGCATTGAACGGACTGGATCGCTGGATACTGGCCGAACACACAGGGTTGGCCGATGTGGCGCAGTTTGGCGTAGCAGCCAAGTTCGCCCTTGCCGTGGTATTGCTGATGCAGCCCTTCGGTATGTGGTGGTCACCACGACGTTTCGAGGTACTGAATGAACCGGACGGTCATAGGAAGGCCGCCGGCTTTATCGCGCTGGGCGTTGTACTCACAATGATCATCGCCGTACCGGTTGGCCTTATTTCACCACTGCTGATCGACTGGATGCTGCCAGGGTCCTATGCCATGGCAGGACAGTACACATTAGTCCTGGTACTGGTAATGGCCTTCAAAGAGATCGCTGAACTGATCAACCTGGGTTGTTTTACCGGCAAGACCACCCGCACACAGTTGGTGATCAACATCATCGGTGCCTCGGGCGGCATCCTCGGCATGTTCTGGTGGACACCGGAACATGCGGTTTGGGGGGTAATCCTTGCCTTACTGCTGGCGCAGGGCATTCGGGTGGTGCTGTTCTTCATCGCCAGTCAGCACTTCCTGCCGTTGCCCTATCCCACCCGTTCACTGCTGTTGCTGGCCACGCTCGGTATCGGCTGGCTGACACTGGGTTCGCAGGCAGGTAGCGCCGCACATCAACTGCTGCTGACACTGGCGGCTACCGGCTGTCTGGCGGGCACAGCGCTGATGCTCAGGCTCTTCCCCGTGCCGACAAGGTTGTTGAAACGATGAATCTAAGCCTGGACAACCGCGGCACCCAGGCAATACTGGCTCTATCCGTCTGTCTGTTGATCGGTGTCGCATGGAAGCTGGCGCCACATCCGGCCGTGGCGATAGCCATCGGCCTGGTACCCGCCGCAGCCCTGTTCGTACTGAGCAGGCCATTCTTGATGGTGCTGCTGTTCGTGGTGTTCTCATTCTTCCGTCTTCACGAAGTCTTCCCGCAGCTCTATTCATTGAAGATCCCGCTGCTGCTTTCCCTGGCCTCCCTGGGGGCGTTGGCATGGCACATCGGACTGACCCGCAAAATCGAAGCCTACTGGCGGCCCGAGCTGACCGCCGTGACGATCTTCTTCGTGCTGGTGCTGATCGGCGTCTCACTGGCCAGTAACCGGCCCATCGCCATCGCCTACTTTAAGTACGTCTATTGGAAAATCGCCCTGATGACCTTCGCCATTGCCTGGCTTTCGCGCACCGCCAAGGATTTTGACTTTGCCTCAAAACTGATAACCGTGTCCGGCAGCATCGTCGGCCTGGTCGCCATCTTCAACAAGATCAATGGAATCGGCCTGGTGGAAGAAACACGTGTCACCATCGGGCGTGCCATCGGATCGGTTCTCGGCGATCCAAACGACCTCGCACTGGTGCTGATGTTTCCAACTTCATTTGCCGTCAGCCTGATCATGACCAAAGACCTTGGACGAAGTTCAAAGTTGCTGGGGCTCATCAGCGTACCGATCCTGTTCTCGGCTGTAATCGCAACCCAGAGCCGCGGTGGGTTACTCGGCATCATGGCGATATTCGCTGTATATGGATATCGTCGTATCCAGTCCAAGGCGCTGTTCTTTTCCATCGGCATAGTGGCAGCCATGGCGCTCTTTGTGGTCGCCGGTATTTCGGACCGGGCCTCAGGTGGCGCTGCCGAAGCAGGTGTAGACGCTTCGGCCATGGGACGTCTGTATGCCTGGGAAGCGGCATTCGGCATGGCGTTACACAACCCGTTAACCGGGGTTGGCCTCGACAACTTCTATTCGAACTATTTCTACTACAGTCCACACTGGGATGGCCTCAATCACGCGGTACACAGCACCTGGTTCGGTGTGCTGGCCGAGACCGGTTTTCTCGGCCTGGGAGTATTTGCCACCATCATTATCCTGCTGATCAAAACTGCCCTGAACACTCTGAATCGTGTGGAACGAAACAGGGGCCATGTTGACCCCGTTATACATGCGGCCGCTCAGGCCGTACTCGCAGGCTTGGTTGGAACAGTGGTATCGGGTACTTTCCTCACACAAGGTTTTACCTGGCCTATCTACATCCTCGCTGCCCTGGTGGTAGCCGTCGCCCGCTGGGTAGATGCACACCTGCCCGACAAAATGCCATCCCTGACAACCGACAGATAGCACTATGCAATCCTCGCCAAAACAGCCCTCAAGCATAATTTCGAATCTGGTCACTGAGAGTGGATCACACTATCTGAAAGTAACAGCAAGCCTTGGATTGACCAGTTTTAACTATATAACAGACGACCGTTCCGGACTGCTTGCGAGAGCTGATAAAGCCCTCTATCAGGCAAAACAGGATGGGGGTAACTGCATCAGCGTCGTACCGTGTTCGATTACATCATGAATACTCATGCCGGCAGTCACCGGCCGGCATATCCAATACTTGAATCACGGGTGGGAATTTTTTTACCCCTGATCTTGGGCGCCTTACTGGCCGGATATCTACCGCTTTTGATTGCCGGGAACCATGAAGCAGCAGGGATTCCCAATCTGGTACCCGCCTTCGCATTGTTGCTTGGACTGACACTCTGGTTGTCATTTGAACGTCAACGGCCAGGCAGCACAGACAGGGGGGTTGCTATTGCTCTGTCTCTCCTGTTTCTGATCCCCAGCTACCAGATAGGCTGGTTGATCCTGCTGATGTTCTCTTTATGGTTGTGGCGAGGTACGAAACATAATTCTCGAGCACGTACTGCGCTGTTGATCATGGGACTGGCGGCACTTCAGCCCCTGTTGGTGACCTACCTGTTAAAGTGGTTCGCTGCACCGGTTCTGGCATTTGATGCCTGGCTGGTATCGGGCCTGCTGAAACTCACCACTGGATCAGGCAACCACACCGGCAACATCATTTTTGGTCCTTCAAAACATCAGCTCCTGATCCTTCGCGGATGTTCTTCCGTCACCAACCTTGGAAGCGCCTGGATGGCCTGGTTCGCCCTGTCCCGTTTTCGTGGCATTGCCCTGAGTATGCGCGAAATAGCCGTAGTCACCGTGCTCACCGTGACCATTGTCGGAATGAATATATTGCGCCTGTACACCATGGCAATTGACCTTGACTGGCACAATTGGTGGCACTCGGATACAGGAGAACAGTCGTACCAGCTGGTCTCTGCTGCCCTGTTGCTAACGGTTATCGTATCAGGCATACGTTATGTCGGCCTACGTCAACACAGTGCAGAATAGATTTACGTTCTGGCTGGTCGTACTGCTGGTCACAGGTGGCCTGACTACGCGTTTTCCGTCGGAAAGGAATGTGACGTTTGATGATGCCGATACGCGAACAGCGGTCCGGCTGGCGCAGTTCCTTGTCGAGAACGACATGCCCGACGCACGATGGGTTCACTACACACAGGACAGTGGAATTCGCGGATTGCAAATCACATTACCGGAATGCCGTGGCAGTTTGCAAATCGCAGTCATGCCGGAGGGTGATGAATTCCTGGCGCTGTGGGAAACACGTTCATTCAGCGCCGGCTACACAAGCGCTTATCTGTTCGATAAACAGATCTACCCTGACTTTCCCCTCTATATCTTCTGGTTGAAAACCATGACTCATGCGCTGGCACGTAGATTGCAGCTTTCTGTCCATACAAATCCTGGACCTGTTCTAGCGCTCGCCCATCCGGAGGGCTGTCCGGTATTGGAGCAGATACCCTGGATACGATTTACGGCGTCTGGTTAGTAAAATGAAAACATCATACGCAATGGCAATACTTGCAATCTTTTCGGTCTCGATGTCGGCAAGCGCCCTCGATACCAATCCGCCTTCGATCGACAACCAGAGCGTCGATCCCACTCTGCTGCAGACTGTTCAAGAGCAACTACCGGAAGCCAGTGCCGTCGATGCCTCCTTCCTGAACACCGATTACGATCCCTATCTGACCCTCAATCAGGACGCAAACATTTCCGTCACCTTTCTGGACGAGGGTGCTGGCTACAAAAATTCTTTGGGCTGGCTGACATTCAGCGAGGGTGCATTTGACGACTTGAGAAAAGGCGATATCGATACCGACAACTCGGGAAACATATCGCTTGTCGAGCTCGATGCCGTTGATGGCATCGATACGGGCTGGCTGTTTCCCAACGTTTCGGAATCCGGCGGCGGCGGAACACTTCTGGCCGGCGATACCGTACAGGTGGGTGACAGTATCCTGTCCGCCGGAACATCTGTCAGCTTCTTTCTGGCACAAAATGCCTGGACCGGCGGAGACACCGTTTCGGATGGAGTACTCGAAGGAGAAAGGCAGATTTTTTACGGGCTGGACTTCCTCAATCCCGAGGCCGATTTTACCAGCACCATGGAGAGCAGCCTCGTGGATTCCCGCCACACAGCCTTGCTGTTTTCCAATGAGAACCATGACGAAGTTATCATGGGATTTGAAGATCTGAACCGGGTCGATGGCTCCACCAACGACTGGAACATCAGTTCAGACGATGACTTCAACGACGCGGTCTTTATTGTAACCTCGGACCCTGCCGATGCTTTCGGCGATTCCAACATCGCCACCGCGCCGGCACCTCAACTCGGTGGCGGATTGACGGGTATCCTTTTGCTGGTGGGGCTTGGTTGGGTATCCGGCGGCATCGGCAATCAAAAAGAAAACTCCATTACCTGACAACACGATCGATGCGGTTCGTATCGCTCATTATCCTACATTGCTGAATACGGTTCTCCATTGGACGCAAAACGTTGCAGAGCCAGTTTGTTGATTATTCGCGATACGCACAGCAGTTTGCAACTCATCCCGAATTCGCAAAGGCATAGAACAGGGGATATGTCTCAGCACAATGTTTTACATGCCCTTCTTTAGTTGGCCCGATTTCTGCAATAACAAATCCAACGATAACCCACTAAAGGAAGGCAAGCATGTGTGGCATTTTTGCAGCGATCAACGGCCATTCGGTCACCAACAACCTGATAGCAGGACTGGAGGCACTTTCCTATCGCGGATACGACTCCGCCGGGATTGCCGTCGTGAGTCGCCAGGGACTCGAACGGAGGCGTGCAAAAGGTAAGCTGGAGAACCTGGAAAAAAGACTCCAAAGCGAACCTGTGGACGGTACCATTGGTATCGCCCACACCCGCTGGGCAACCCATGGCGCGCCCACCCGGCAAAACGCCCACCCACACATGACCCCACAGGTGGCGGTTGCCCATAACGGTATTATCGAAAACTACCAGGCACTGCAGGAGGACCTGGATGGAGACGGTTACCTATTCCAGAGCGAGACCGACAGCGAGGTCATTCCACTGTTGATCACTCGCAATCTCGATCAGGGCATGAAACATGAGCAGGCAATGCGTGAGGCCCTGAACCACCTCGAAGGCTGCTTTGCGGTTGCAGCCGTATTCCATGACAGACCTGACATGATGCTGGCCGCTCGACGCGGCAGTCCTTTGATATTGGGCCAGGCTGAAGGTGGTTACTACCTCTCCTCAGATGTCAATGCGCTGACCGCGAAGGCGGATATGATCTGCCACATGGAAGAAGGTGACCTGGCTTGTGTACAGCGTGACCACATGAGCATCATCGATGTCGACGGTAATGCCGTGGAACGGCCGTTGCAGCGGATCGAAGCTGCTGCGGCAGACTGCAGCAAACAAGGCTATCGCCACTACATGCTGAAAGAGATCCATGAACAGCCAGAGGTTCTCAAGCGCACCATGGCTCAGTTCCTCGCTACAAAAAGGCCTCGCGCCAGACTGGCGGCCATGCCCTCTGCGCTGGAGAACCTGCAGCGGTTGTCCATCATCGCCTGCGGTACCTCTTACTACGCCGGCATGATCGGCAAGTACTGGCTGGAGGGCTTCTCCGCGCTCCCGACCGATATCGATATTGCCTCTGAGAGCCGTTACCGAAACGCCCCACTGAGCTGTGATACGGCGGCCCTGTTCATCTCCCAGTCCGGTGAAACAGCAGATACCCTGGCCGCGCTTCGCCATGCCAGGGCTGCCGGTCAAGGGTGTATTTCCATTGTAAATGTCGCCAACAGCAGCATGGCTCATGAGAGCGACAGCCTGCTGAATACCCTGGCCGGACAGGAAATCGGCGTTGCCTCTACCAAGGCTTTCACCGCCCAACTGGGCGTTCTACTGAATCTGGCGTTAACTGTTGCCCGCGCCAACAACCGGATCGACGCACATGAAGAAGAACGGCTGCTGACACAGATTCAACGTTTACCCGGGATAATGCAACGCACTCTTCAGGATCTCGAAGAGCCTGTCCGAAAGATCGCCGCCGTTCTGCAACACGCCGGGAGCGTGCTGTATCTGGGCCGTGGAATCGGGTATCCATTGGCGCAGGAAGGCGCACTCAAACTCAAAGAGATCAGCTACATCCATGCCGAGGCCTACCCGGCCGGCGAGCTTAAACACGGCCCGATTGCGCTGGTCGATGATCAGATGCCGGTGGTCATGATTGCGCCCCCGGGCCCGCTGTTCGGCAAGACCTTTTCAAATCTGCGTGAAGTGGCTTCGCGCGGCGCCAGAATCGTACTCATCAGCAATCGGGAAGGTGTGGACGCAGCAGGTGATCATATCGAGGATGCGATAGTCATGCCAGATGTTGAAGAACTTTTGCAACCCATCCTCTACGCATTGCCTTTGCAACTGCTCGCCTATCACATCGCCGTACTCAAAGGTACCGACGTCGATCAACCGCGTAATCTGGCCAAATCCGTAACCGTGGAGTAAGCACTATGAATACTTTAACGCTTAATCAGACCAAACAGTGGTTGAAACAGAGCCCGAATCCCCTCACCAGAACCCTGTTCCGGCAAATCAAAGCGGTCCACAGATTTGAAATTCCGGCACCGGGTGTCGTCGTGGCTCCATTGTATTCCGCCTACTGCGGTGTACGCGGGCTGTTCTCGACCCTGACTCGCATTCTTTGGTGGACACCGCTTTTCAAGGGACGCCTGACACAGATCGGCCGCAATCTCTACCTTTACGGCGGTCTGCCCTATATCAGCGGGCCGATACAGATCAGCCTGGGTGACAATTGCCGTGTCTCCGGGCAAAGCACTTTCAGCGGCCGTACCAGTGCCGCGCAGGCACCGGAACTGCGGGTCGGCGAAAATGTGGACATAGGCTGGATGACCACCATCGCCGTGGGCCGGCGCGTGGAGATTGGCAACAATGTCCGTATCGCCGGTCGCGCACTGCTGGCTGGCTATCCCGGTCACCCCCTGGACGCGGAAGCACGCGCTGCCGGTCTGCCGGAGACCGACGACCAGGCCGGTGACATTGTCCTTGAAGACGATGTCTGGCTGGCTACCGGCGTCTCGGTGATGGCTGGCGTGCGCATCGGAAGCGGCACCATTGTTGCAGCAGGCAGTGTCGTTACCCATGATCTTCCCGCCAATAAACTGGCCGGCGGCGTACCCGCCCGGGTTATTCGTTCCCTGGATACCGAATCAAACAAGGGAAGGACGGAGTGTCATGACTCGTGACCTGATCGTATTCGGGGAGGACTGGGGCGGACTGCCCAGCAGCACGCAGCATCTTGTGCATCACCTGAGTAAGTCGCGCAAAGTCGTCTGGGTAAATTCCATCGGACTACGCCGTCCCAACCTGGCATGGCGGGACATCAAGCGCGCCTGGGCCAAAGTGACAGCTTCCAAGGGGTCAGAGTGCGGCGGCCAACACAAACCCTTGAACGATGACTTCCATGTGGTTCATCCGCGCACTTTGCCGGCACCGCGCAGCCGTGTGGAACGTCGAATGGCCAGGTCTTTACTGGCTGCGCAGATCAGGCCGGTCATCAGGAACACCGGGCTGCAATCTCCGATCCTCTGGACATCCCTGCCCACTGCCGTGGACATTTCAGGTCACCTGGATGAAACGGCCCTGGTCTACTACTGCGGCGATGATTTCTCCGCCCTTGCCGGTGTCGACCACGCCACCGTCGCCAGACGCGAGTCCGAGCTGGTGGCAAAAGCCGACCTGGTACTGGCGGCCAGTAAAAAGCTGGCAGAACGCTTTCCTTCAGGTCGTACCCGCCTGCTGCCACACGGCGTCGACTACAGGCTGTTTTCCACACCCGCGCCACGGGCCAAAGACCTGCCGGATGACGGTCACCCCATCGCCGGATTCTACGGCAGTATCTCCGAGTGGCTGGATCTTGAACTGTTGCAGGCATGCATTGCACGCATGCCGCACTGGCAGTTCGTTTTTATTGGCAAGCCTGTAGTCGACACCCGGGCCCTGAGCCGATTCCCCAATGTGGTGTTGCTGGGTGAACGACCTCACGAGCAGTTGCCCTCCTACATTCAGCACTGGACGGCATCACTGCTGCCTTTCAAGGATAACCCGCAGATCCAGGCCTGTAATCCCCTGAAACTGCGTGAATACCTCGCGGCTGGCCGCCCGATCGTCAGTACGTCTTTTCCAGCGGTAACGCCCTACCAACAACACATACACATCGCAACAGATGCTGACGGCATGGTAGCTGCACTGCATGAATCGACAACAACAACTGACACCGGCTCACAGCGGGATGTGGTCTCCGGTGAGACCTGGACGGCACGCGCAACACAGGTTTCAGAATGGCTGGACGCACTGTGAACAGTCTCACCTATCAGCTATTCCACATCTTCTCCGGTGCCTGGCGCCGCCGCTATGCCATCGTGGTACCCATCCTGGTATTGCCTGTTATGGGAGCGCTGGTCGGCATCGTCAGTCCCAAACACTATGCATCACATACCAGCATGCTTATTCAGGAGACTGCCAAGATGAATCCCTTCCTGGAGGATCTGGCGGTATCGGCCATGCTCAAGGAACGCATGGATGCTCTGCAGACACTGCTGCACAGCAGGCACATACTCGGCGCAGTCGCTGAAAAGCGTGGCCTCGTCGATGAAGACACACCCGCAGACGAATATGACGTGAGCATCGAAGAGCTCTCCAGCGCATTGTCGGTACAGATGGTCGGCAAGGACCTGATCCGCATCGATTACAAATCGAACAGTCCGGAAGAGATGAAGGAAACGCTGGAGGTCGTCAGGCAGCAGTTCATCGAACAGTTGCTGGCTCCTGAACGCTCGTCGATGAAAGACTCCAGTTATTTTCTGGCCGAACACCTGAAGAATCGCCGTAAGGAACTGGACAAGGCGGAGGCTGCGCTTGCCGAATTCAAGGATCAACACGCTAATGAACTGCCGGAACTGCATCTTACCAACATATCCCGACTGGCTGGTTTGAAACAGCGTCTGTCTGAGCGTGAGGCCGAACTGGCCGGTGCCAGCAAGAGCCTTGGCAGCCTGGACCAGCAGCTTTCCAAGACCAATCCTGTCGTCGGGCGTATCGAAGAACAGATCGTACGCATACGTGGCGAACTTGCGTTGTTGAGGGCGCGGTACACCGACAACCACAGCAAGGTACAGGGCGCTCTGCGCAACTTGAGGCGCCTGGAAGAGGAGCGCCGCAATGTACTTTCAGAAACCGAACAGACTATCGATACCGGGCAGTTGTGGGACATCGCCAGCAGTGCACCGATCAACGAGGAAACAGGTGCCCAGCCCTTGCTGATATCCCAGTTGCAGAATCTGCAGACAGCGCGAAGCAAGGTAGACGCCCTGCAGGAAGAGATCGCGAGCCTGAAACGCATGATTACCGAATTGGTGGAACAGACAGCAGGCTTCGGTGCCCTTGAACGGCAACTGGCTAGACTGGAGCGCGATCTGAAGGTCAAACGTAAATTGTACGAAGACCTTCTGCAACGATATGAGATGGCACGCGTCACGGGTTCACTGGGATTGTTCGAGCAGGAAAAACGGGTCAAGGTGATAGACCGCCCCTTTACTCCAACCGCCCCCACCAACCTACCGTTGGTCCTGTTCGTAGTCGCCGGCTTTATCGGCGGCATCTTCCTTGGGGGCGGTCTGGCCCTGGTTCTCGAACTGACAGACAGCACGGTACGTCGGCGTGACCGCCTGGAGGCACTCGCCGGGGTGCCCGTGCTCAGTCGAATCCCACCACTGGCATCTGCTGCCTGAATGCGCGCATGAACAGCAAGAGGCAACTCGGGGGTGATGCCAGGAAAGCGGGCTTTGCTAACAGGGTAATCACATCGAATAGATCCCTTCGCTGGATGTCGCTGCTCCTGTTCTGCTCTTCGTTGGCCCTGTTGCTGACAGCCGGGGCACAGGAGAGCCGGCAGGCGCTGGATTTCACCGACCCACCATCGCTGGATGTCGGACAGCAGCTACTGCTCAAGGGACACAATCTAGAATCGTCGGAGCTGATTCTGGTGATCCGCATCGACGACCGGGACAACCCGGGATATGCCGACCGGGTCAATCTGGAGCGGGTAGTCCCACCGGGGCCATTCGAACTTCAAATCGGTTTCGGCGGTCTGCGTACGCCAGCGGGTCGGCCGCTTCAATTGGAAGAGATACGGCGCATCATCGTCTTTCAGGGAACCGGTGACGGCGGCCTGATGATCGAGCCCCTGCTAGTCGTTAACCCGGGACGTCTGCCCGTTGGGGTAAAAGGGTGGGACCTGGGTCCAACCGGCAGCCCGATATGGCCCGGGTTTGAGTCCATTGCCCGCGACTATCCCGGATTGCACGGCGCCAACCTAAAGACCATCGATCGCGGTGAACGCAAGCAGGCGGCGGAGGGATTGACCACGGACGGTATTCGCGGGATCGAGCGTCTGAACCTGCCGCTGACGAGGGGCCGTTGGTTCATTACCCTTTGGCTGCGCGATCCCGGTGAATGGGAATATCTCCCGCATCCACATGTACGGCACGTCAGCGCCAACAGCCAACCCGTCTGGTCTAAAAACTACAGTACCGACAGCTGGATTCAGAATGTTTATCTGGCCGGCCGCACACGAGAGGCAACACCTGATGATGATGCCTGGGTCTTGTTCGGGGAACGACCGAAGGAACGGGTCAGTTTCATGGCGGAAGTGGGTGACGATGGACTGCAACTGGCGTTTTCCGGAGATCAACCCGAGGCGGGCTTTCTGGCGGCGGTTCTGGCAGAGCCCGACGCGGCCTACCCGATTCGACAGAAAGTCGAAAGCGATCGCGCCCGTTGGTGGCAAAACAACTGGCGTGTCTCCGGCTGGCCGGAGCAATCGCGAAACACAACTGTTCTAGAAGCCCTACAGCAAAGCATCGTTGCCGCACGCGACACCAGTGCAAACCTGACCTTTGACTTGGACAGCGGTTCGCTGATTGCGGCTCCCCAGGTTAATATCGAGGCCCCCACTTTCGGAGATACAATCCTCCCTGTAGAACTGCGCTGGGGGCAGTGGCATCTGAAACGCAGCGGCCTGGCATCCACCCTGCTTATTCCGTCCAACGACTATCTGCGTGCTGACGATTTACCTCCGGGGAGAAGCGACGGACCACCGCGCAGACTGCACCTGAAGGTCCGGGTCCCCCGGAACACCCAGGCAGGTCAATATAACGGAAAGATCGAAATTCTCATCGGCGACAGCGCACTCCACGCACCACTGCTCGTGAACGTGCCTGACGTGACACTACCGCCGGCTGACCTGCCAATCGGTGTCTATCTCGAAAGACCCGTTCACTTTGACTGGTTCGATGAGACACGTGCATATTCTGACCAGGCTATGGTATGCGACCTGAATTTTCTGGCCCGCCAGGGACTGACCGGAATTGCACCGCCCCTGTCGACACCGACGACACCGGAAGGAATGGAACGTTTACTCCACGAAATAAGAACCACCCTGAACGCAGGATTCCGCCCTCCTTTCCTGGCCTACGCTCCCTTCAAGCGCCTGTCGGCATCATTGGGGCTTGAAGGAGCGCTCTTACGCCTGTCCGAAATGGAAGACATGCTTGCCGCTGAAGGCATGCCCTCCCCGGTCTGGGCAATCGCAGATGAACCTTCCAATCCAGGACAGACAGCACCCGTTGGCAAAATCAAGCGTTACGCACGTACCTTTGCGCCCCTGGCCAAACTGGGCGGCCAACTCAATAACCCAGACGATATCAGACACCTTGATGCCTTCGACCTGGTTCTGCTCAATGACAGTTTTGGTATCGATATCGAAGACATCGATAGAGTCAAAGCCGCCGGTGTCACTCCCTGGCTCTACAATCTCGAGAATCCCCGTGCCGCCGCTGGTTTCTACCTTTGGCGCATCGGTGCACAGGGTTATCTGCAATGGCACGCCCGCATGCCCACTGCGGATCCCTTTGACCCCACTGATGGCCGGGAGGATGACGTGCAGTTTCTCTACCCCATGGACGAACCTTGTCCTGTAGCACCCGACGTGGACAACAGGCTGTTTGAACTGGCCGATGGCATCATCGATCTGCGCTGGCTGCTGTGGTTGGAGCAAATAGCCGCCCACAATACCGAAGCGCGCAAGCTGTTGCAACAACTGCACGACGAGACACCCGATGACTGGCAGAGCATGCTGCAGGTATCTTCCGGAAGACTGAATGAATGGCGTAAGGCCATTACCGATCTGGCCGCAGGTGACCTCCTGATAGGAAACAATAACTGACCAACGCGGCATTTCAGTTTAAGCGATCCATACTGCCCGCTCGATCACTCGCCGGAAAACATTTCAACTCAGGTCTCTTTTTGCAGAGCCGTTTGCATTCTGCATCTCCAACCGCACACGACACCAACACATGGAGACATGGCAGCTTTGGAACCCCTTGTTTGTGTGAACTCTTCTAAAAGACTGATACCTGGCACGTTCCCTGCAGAAGAAAAAGCATCGATCCTGATTATTACTAGGAACCACCCATGAACACTGTCATCCAGGTCGTCCAGCACCTGCGCCCCGGCGGCATCGAGACCATGGCATTGGATCTCGCCTCTTTTTGTGATCGCAACGAAAGGAATCTGATTATCAGCCTGGAAGGTGATAGCGAAAGCGCCATCACTGCCTGGCCGCGGCTTGAGCCGCATGCCGACCGGCTAACCTTTCTCGGGAAAAAACCCGGCTTGAAACCCGTTCTGATACTCGACCTCATCCGCCTGTTCAGGAGTCTGCAAGTTGATGTCGTACACACGCATCACATCGGCCCACTGCTCTATGCAGGGTTGGCGGCACGCCTGGCCAGGGTGAGGTGCCTGATACATACCGAGCATGATGCCTGGCACTTGAATGATTCACGCCGCCGCTCCCTGCAACGTTGGGTCATTCACCTGGCGCGCCCCCTGCTGATAGCCGATGCCGAAACCGTTGCCACCCGCATGAGTGAACATCTCGCACGCGACGACATCAGAATCATCCGGAACGGCATCGACACCGATCGCTTCAAACCCGGTGACCAAAGCAGCGCAAGGCACAGGCTTGGCCTGCCTCGAGACGTCCGGCTGATTGGATGCAGTGGACGTCTTGAGATCGAGAAGGGTCAGCGTGTTCTAGTGGATGCCCTGGCCCTGTTGCCCAAAGACGTGAACCTCGCCCTGGCCGGCACGGGTTCAACCGAGGAGGCTTTACGCCACCAGGTGAGGGCACTCGGGCTGACAGACCGCGTACATTTCCTGGGCCGAATTGACGAGATGCCAACCTTCTATCAAGCGTTGGATATCTTTTGCCTGCCCTCTTTCAAGGAAGGGATGCCGTTGTCTCCATTGGAGGCACAGGCCTGCGATGTTCCGGCCGCGGTAACCAATGTCGGGGGTTCCCGTGAAACGCTCTGCCCTAACACCGGTCAGTTCATGCCGAAAGACGATGTCGAAGCCATGGCGTCGACCCTGCATAAAATGTTTCAGCAGCCCTGCGACATCAGTCCCCGGGGCTTTGTTCAGCAACGGTGCGATGTGCGCTTGACGTCCCGCGCCTATGCTGCTCTACGTTATACGGGAGGTTGAGATGAATGATTTACTGCTAATAACCCTCACACTGGTCAGTGGTCTGCTGGTTGTATACCACCATCTGGGGTATCCACTTGTCCTGCGCTGGGCACGAAGACGCCGACCGGAGCAAAATATCGAAGCCCGTCAACGCCGCTACGTATCCGGCACAAAAGACAGAGAGCTGCCGACCGTAACCATCGTGGTCCCGGCATTCAACGAGCAGAGGTGGATTGCCGAAAAGATCCGCAACCTCGCTGTACTCGACTACCCTCCTGACTGTCTGCGGGTCATTATCGGGTGCGACGGGTGCACCGACAATACTGCGGTGGTAGCCGCTCAAACCGCAAAAGAGGCCGAGTGCCGTCAGTTGCAGATCGACATTCACCAGTTCAGTCGTAATCGCGGTAAAGTCGCCGTAATCAACGAGGTGATCCAGAATATCGAAAGCGAACTGGTTGTCCTGAGCGACGTCTCTGCACTGTCTTCGGTGGATGCATTACTCATAGCCGCCGAGCGTTTCAAAGATCCCGGTATTGGGGTTCTGAACAGTCATTACCGTCTCTTGAATCCCGGCTCCTCTGGTGAAGCCGCCTACTGGAACTACCAGAGCAATATCAAGGCAAGCGAGGCTGCCCTGGGTTCAACCCTGGGGGCACACGGTGCCTTCTATATGTTTCGGCGCTCGCTGTTCCAACGTCTGGCTCAGGATACCATCAACGATGACTTCATTCTTCCAATGGAGATCGTTGCCAAAGGATATCGTGCAGAACACGAAAGCCGGATCACCGCGCTGGAACTGGAACAAGCGGATCAAACCATGGATCAGCAGCGGCGCAGACGGATCGCCGCCGGCAATCTCCAGCAACTGTTGCGTCTGAAGCGGTTGCTGCTACCGCGATACGGCAGCGTCGCGTTCGCCTTCGCCTCCGGCAAGGGATTGCGAGTGCTGATGCCCTTTCTGATGCTGGCAACATTGTTCGGCAGCCTGCTGCTGGCAACGGAACACCCGTTTTTCGCACTAATGGCCGCTGTGCAGTTGCTTGTCTATGCGCTGGCGGCATGGTACATGCTTTTTCAGCCGCGATCAGCCCACAGGCACATTCGTACCCTTGCGTACCTTGTTTCCGGTCATCTGGCGGGAATGACGGGCACACTTCGTTATCTCCTGGGTCTGGAAAGAGGCCGCTGGTCTCGCGCAACTTCAAACATTTCCCAACTGCCGACGGGAGGCAAGACATGAATACCGATTTTTGTATTGATCCTGTGACAAGCAAGACCAAGCGCCTCTTTGATCTACTGCTTGCCGGCACAGGGCTGTTGTTCACTCTGCCGCTTTTTCCCATGATCGCGTTGGCGATCAAGCTGGACTCTCCCGGCCCTGTATTCTTCAGACAACTGCGCATCGGTAAGGCACAACCCGACCATGTCGAATTGTTCGAGATGGTCAAGTTCCGCACCATGGTGAACGATGCGGAGCGGGTATCGGGAGCAACCTGGGCGAAAAAGCAGGACCCTCGTATCACAAGAGTCGGGGAATTTCTCCGCAAGACACGCCTGGACGAACTTCCGCAGTTGATCAATGTAATGCGGGGTGATATGTCGATGATCGGGCCAAGACCCGAGCGGCCTGGTTTCTATCAGCGACTGGAGGAGGCCATCCCTTTCTTTGCCGAAAGAACCTATGGCGTCACCCCGGGTATAACCGGTCTGGCGCAGGTAAATCAGGGATATGACACCTGTATCGACGACGTCCGTTCAAAGGTCGGTTTCGACCACCGTTACGCACTGGCGTTGGACAATCCGATCTCCTGGTTGAAGATGGATCTCAGTATTGTCACCCGAACAATTGTCGTGATGGTAAGAGGTCGTGGCCAATAGCTCTGACAGTGGCGGTTTACGGAAGATCTTTCCTGGCATCCATCGGATCGACCAACGCATGTACAGAACCTTGATAACGGTACACCGATCAACCAGTCTTCCGGACGTGGTGCTGCTCAGTTTAAGTGCTTCCATCCCGCGCGATTCATCCCGTCGATCTATACGCAGTCAACTGGAGAAGCCGATATGAACGCCAGACAACGCAGCCTTCTCATCAATCTGAACCGGATGCTGATCTTCGCTCTGACGTTCAGCGGACTGCTGTTGGATGGCCTTCAATTCGCCGACCTGCTTTGCACGGTGGCCCTTTTTGTGTGGTTGTGGCTGCCTCTGTGCACCTGCCTGGAGGCCCACTTGCTGCACTGGGTCGACCATAAGCACAGTTCGGTCAGATCGACAAAGACCTCTCCTTCGGTTTAACCCAAACAGCGACATAAGCTACATCAGGAGTAAATTTTCGTCCAACCCACCTTTACAGCCATTCCCAAAAATAGTACGGGACACATCTGGGA
>JAAELC010000713.1 GCA_024227135.1 Gammaproteobacteria bacterium | reverse complement strand
GATATTAAAGGATTGTGCGGAGAACTCTTAATCCATTGGTCGAAGGTTCGAATCCTTCATGGCCCACCAAAGAATACAGGCACTTACGAGATTTCTCGGGGTGCCTTTTTTATTGCGTGGCGCACTGATGGCGCACTCGCGAACAACAAAACACAACAAAAGACGCACAGTACCGGGTGCCCTACTCTCTTCCTGTCCTTGACTGATCCGAATGATTCCAGCCGCTAAATAAGACTGAAAAATGGTCTGCCCCGAATGAGAAGAAATGATCAGCGAGAATGTCCGGTAACGACCCACACCTGCCGTTCGTGACTTCCTTCCAGATCGACAGCTATGCCGCGAGAGCGGACACCCGTTTACAGCCTCCAGAACGAGTGCTTTCGACCTTTATGTTGAAAAACTCGGTTCTCAGTGGGACCGGTACACGGAGCAATTGAATTAGTGGGTGTCAGAACCGCCAAAGCACTCCCCGGGCTTTGCGCTTGTCAGGCAGCGCACGAATCCGCTGGCATCCGCAGCGCCCTCTTCCGGTGCCCAGGGCACATAATCTTCCGGGGGAATGGGGGCGAAGGGTCCTGGTTTGCACTCTAAGAGCACCGTATCGAGCGCCAGGCACACCAGCGCGTGCCAAGTCCGCGGCGGATATTCCAGGCCTTTTGCGGCCCGATGTGCTCCGGCTTCCATCCGTCCTGATACCCGCCCCTGTTCATCGAAGCCGATCCAGGCCGCCGCTCCCTTGAGTACCATCATCAGTTTCCACTTGGGTGAAGTGGAGTGTCGGTGTGGTAGGAAATAGGTCCCTGGCTGGATTGCGATCAACATGCGCTGTACCGGCTCGTCGTGAGATTCGTGAATCAGGTGATGGACCCGCCGACGGTCCGATACCTCGCCTGATCACAAAGATTCGAGAAAAGGCTGTTGTCGATGAGCTTCACGGTTTGATATCGGGTTGAATCTGGCGTGCCGAGAATAAGGTCATAGCCAGTCGGAGATCTGGATTCCCGCACCGAGGGAGTTCACTTTCGCGTCGTAGTCGATGAGGCTCTCGCCATAGCCGTTGAACCACTGCAGATAACCCCGCAGATTGCCCGAGATGGGAAAGCTGTAGTCCACCTGGACGGCACCCCGGTTCTCGCCGCCGCTGAAATCAAGATTGTTGCGGAGCATCAGGCCGAGGGTCTGATTCCGGGGCAGTTTGTAGACACCCAGGAGTTCGAAGTTGCCCATGTAGTCGGTTATGTCCGGATTGTCGTCGTTCTCGTCACTCTCAGGGATGCGCCACCAGGGTTTGAAGGAGAAATACAGGTCATCGTGTTCGAAAATGAAGTCGGCGTACACCCGGTTCCAGCTTCTGGACAGGGGATCCGTGCGCCCGTTGGACTGATGCGAAATACCGATACGATTGAGAGAATTTCTCAGCCCCAGTATCTCCCAGTCGTTGGTGAATGACAGCCAGGCCTCAGGTTCGTGATTCGTGTCGCGAAACGGGGACGAGATATCGTTGTTGAACGATTGCCAAAAGGAACGGTTGGTATAGGCAACGTAGAGATCGCCGTTGTCGCCGAACAGGTCGTAGGCTAGAGGCACCTTGATACTGATCTGAAACTTGGTTTCCAGGTTGTCGAAATTGAACTCCTCGTCCGGAAAGGCCTCCTCGTAGGGTGCCGTGTTTGGGTCCTTGGTGTTGTAGGCGAAGACGACATAGTTCGGCCTGTGGGGGAGTATGGTGAAGGGATTCTCCCGCTCCTGCCGTTCGTAGTCCAATCTCCGTGCTATAGCGGATTCGTGACCCTCGGGTTCCGGTTCCCTGGCCGTAACCAGCTCTTCCGCTGCATTCAGTTTTTCCCGGCAGCTGCTGCGTAGGGCACCAATGGTGACGTCGTCACCGGCTTTTTCCATTACTTCGGCCAGACAGGTCCGCATTGATTCGCTCGTTCCTGCCCAGACCCCGCTGCTCACCAGCAGAAATGCTGTCGTGATTGCCCATTTTCTCATCATAAAACCCTGCCAATGCGTTGCGAATTGCATAAAATCCGGGAAGCCGGTTACTTTAATACAGCGCTGACGATAGGGAAAGCATCGGCTTGCTCACCCGAGGCGGGATAGGCGGCGACGCGCCTGGGTGTGCGCTGATAAAAATTGGATTTTTTCAGTGGGTAAGAGGTCCAACCGGCGATTTCGCTCCAGCAGGTGGTAATTGGTTGCAATGCCGACCTTTCGCTTCGGGTCGCGAGCACGCATTCATCGAACTAATTGGAATGACCGCTTCCAGCAGGCTGCCTTTTCGGAGGAGATGCAAGGGTTGATTCAGCCGCACCGAACGAACGCTACCGATTGGCCCGCTCGCTTCGATACCACGCACGAATGGCCACCGTGTGGTGGCAGGGGCTGCCCGCGGCAAGGGATCGGCAGGAAACATCATAACCGGTTCTGGATATGAGATATGATTGCCAGGACTCCGGATGGGGCCTCGATCATGGGAGAATAGGCATGTTGTTTGGCTGTGGAAGATTTCTGTATATCTGCGTTGCGGTACTGCTCCTTGCCGGGTGCGCAAGTCAGGGAAGACCATTGATGCCTACGCCGGCTCTATACACCGGTACGGAGGCCAGATCCCTGTTCGAAGAGGTTCCAACAGAACGCCGGAAGCCCTCAATAGATCTGCTCTACGTTACCAACCGCGCCCCGCTTGTGGATCAGAAGGATAAGCTGTCGTATGGCTCGGAACGATCCAGGTCCGTTACCTTCGGGTCCGTCAAGGTGGATCTGGGGCCGGGCCTTACGTGGGACGAACTCGAGCATGCGAGTCGACAAACCGAACGCAGGACGCCGATTCTTCTCGATGTGGACGATGTGGAAGAGTTGGGGCGATATCCGCAAACACCTTACCTGACGATCTACACGGAATCTGGCTTCGTACACGATCCCATCGACCTGGCCTCGCATCGTGAGGCCCAGAACACCCTGGAGTCAGAGGTCAGTCATCGTCTGAATAAATCGTCCAGGCGGGAAGTCGTGCTCTATATCCATGGCTTCAAGACGACTTTTGAAGAAGCGGCATTCACTATCGCGGAGTTGTGCCACTTTCTGGGTCGAGAGCATCTCTGCGCGATGTTCACCTGGCCTGCCGGAAGCAGGGGCAGCCTGTTGTATTCCTACGGACGGGACCGGGAGTCCGGCGAGGCATCGGTAGCCCATGTAAAGCAGGCGATTCGTTCGATCGCCGGTGTCCCGGGTGTCGAGAAGCTTCATCTGGTGGCACACAGCAGGGGTACCGACGTCCTGCTCCAGGCTCTTCGCGAACTCATGCTCGAGACCTATGTGTTCGGTGAATCACCTCGTGAAGCGCTGAAGATTGAGAACCTGGTGCTGGTTGCAGCGGACATTGATACGGAAGTGATGCTTCGTTATTTGACCCTGTATGGCTCAGATCCAGATATGCCCACTCGCTGGCAGAAAAATGAACTGCCTCTGCATCTCCAAGGCCCTATGACGATTTATGTATCCGATTCCGATCTTGCGCTGAGGGCATCGGCCGTGCTTTTCCGAAGCGGGAATCGATTGGGTAGAGTACGCTCGAGCGACTTTACGGACCATATAAAGGACTTTTTGATGGAATCGGATAAAGTCCACATCATCAAGACACCCAGAGATCAAAACGATCTTACCGGCCACAGCTACTTCACCCGTCATCCGGCGGTAAGCTCGGACTTGGTGGCCCTTATTCGTTACGGGTTACACCCGGGGGATGTAGGACGGCCTCTTCGTCCGGTGAAACCGCCATTTATCTGGGCAATCGAGCCGGATCATGAAGATCAGCGCTGACCATCCGCTTCACTTGCCAAGGGCTTCGCTCAAGACCTCTGATGCCTTCTGGGCCCACTGATCCAGAACCTCCTTGAGGTCCTTGAGTGCAATCTGTCGTTGGCTGCTGGAATCCCGGGATGGGGAACCGCCGGTTGCAGACTGCATGACGGTACCGACCGGTGAACCTGTGACACTGTCCGAGTACTCTGCCTCCATGAACAGATGGGCCCTGACCGTATTCTGGCCCGTGACTGTACGTAGGGCGAAGGCCACCGGCAGGACATTCAGAGCACTGGAGCCGATGCCGCCCTTAGTCGTGATGCCGGTAATTGCAGCCCTATAGTGTATGACGTCGTCTCCCGGCTTTTTGACGATCTTCATATGCTTGGAAAATTCTCGCTCCAGGGCATCTCGCAGATAGGTGAGCACCTCGTCGAGCAGTTCCGGATCTGGGCGCGCTCCGTCATCGATCAACCCTTTGCTGAGACGAATCTTCACCGGATCGATGATCATGGCGTGGTAATTACTGAGCTTCGCATCCGGATTGATCCAATCGCTACTGCCGGGATACTTGGGGTTGGGTTTCAGATTGTCGTAGTTGCTCAGAAATCCCGATTGGGTGGCATCCGAGGCGATCACTGCATGAGTACCGAACAGGATCAGTACCGAGAAAAATACAATGGATACGAGTTTGATGGTTTTCACTCCAATTTCTCCTCTGGTGGTTGACCACCTGGCAGATACAGATCTTGTATCACTGGCTGATAACTTAGCATGACACACAGTCAAGAATATACGAATCGACCTCAATGACCGCTCTCGCGGCATAGCCGTCGATCTGGAACGAAGTTACGAACGGCAGGTGTGGGTCGGGAGCTGCCGGATGTGGTATCAGAAAACCGGCGTTCGTTCAAATTTCCAAGTCTACGACCGGTAACCAATCCATTGCAGTCGTTACCGGGTCGAAACTGCAACGGCAGCTCAGTCCGAGGTGCGGAAACTGACTATCCGGCAGGTTTCAGAGAGCAACTGCCGTTTCAATGACCGCTCCGTCGAGGCGATGATCGGCTGATCTTGGCCGACTACACGCATTCGGCGGCATGCCAGTTAGCGGCCAGTGGAATCAATGGAGATTCGGTGAAGGTCAGCTATACGGAACTTATCCGAAAGACAGCCACCGGCCAGAACCGGGCATTCAAGATTGTACCGGGGAACTATTGTCTAGTGCTGAAAGCGGACTTTCCATTTAGCCTGACAATAAGCGTGCTCATGACTCGGAGCGGTTGTTCGATTAGACTGTGTGGAAGGCCTTGTTCCGACTCACAGCAGTCTGGGACTAATTTAAAATAAGGATGATAAAATGAGGCGAGCGTTACATTCGTTATTGCAAACCGTTGTAAAGTATTTTGCTAAAGGGCTGATTACCGGAAAGCAGATGCAGGTAAGCAACTTGGTTCTGCATTATGAAATCGATCAGTTTCTTGGATTCTTGTTTCAGCGAGAAATCGCATACGAACCGCTGCTCCAGCAAAAGGTGTCAAACTACATATCAGATGACAGTCTGATTTTTGATGTGGGCAGCAATATTGGGCAGTACGCCCTCTGGTTCTCGTACCTAGCCCCCCGTGGCAAGGTGATTTGCTTCGAGCCAGACCATAAAAACTTCTCTTTCTTGTCATTCAATATTCTGTCTAACCGCTTAGATAATGTAGAACTATGCAACTGTGGCCTTGGGGATTCAATCTCGGAACAGACCTTTTATCGCGATACTGCAACTGGCGGAAGCCCTGCTTCAGACTACCAAAGAAACTCTC
>JAAELC010000712.1 GCA_024227135.1 Gammaproteobacteria bacterium | reverse complement strand
GGCCTGGATGGGTTCTCGGCCCCGCAGGTGATGGCGTTTGCGCTGGAACTGCTTGACAATGGCATCCTGTCCGACAGTGATTTTCCCGATTTGCCGGAAGAAAGCGAGGATCGGTTTTTCTATCTGCTCGACATGATTGTCAACCGGGAGGGGATCGGTGATGTCCTGGCCGAAGGCACCTACTGGGCGGCCAAAAAGATCGGCAATGGCGCTGAGGATTATGCCCATAATAATATCAAGAAACATGAACAACTGCCGCTCAAGCTGTCCATGCTCAACCCCATCTATTTTCTCATGTATTCCACGGGTGAGAAGATAAACATTACCCAGATTGAAGGGCAGTTTCCCCAGGCACCATTTCTGAAAAAAGAGCATCGAGAAAAGTTTTGTGAGGATTGGATCCAGGTTCCCCATGAGAAGTTCAAACAATACTTTATCGATTGGGAGCTGCGCGGTGAGAACTCTATCCCCTACTACCCGACGGTGGAGATGACCTGTGATATCGTGGACTGGATGGAGATGATGCACTACATCGATGACGCCCTTGGCATGTGCGCCGGCCTGTCTTCGTTCCCGCTCAAGCCGCCATACCATATCCACAACTACCCCAAATTCATCTCAGCCGGGGCCGGGGTGGAGATGGATCAAGAGAAATTGACCCTGGCGGCCAGGCGGTACCGGACGCTGGTGCGGGCTATCAATATTCGCAGGGGCATGCGGCGCGAGGATGAAAAGCCGCCCGAGAACCACTGGAAAAAACGGTTCCCCGAACTTGAAGAAGAACTGCTGGATTCCTACTACAAAATGAAGGGTTGGAACAATGACGGGATCCCGACCGCGGAATCCCTGAAAGAACTTGATCTGGATTACGTAAGCGCTGACTTCATCGAAAGGGGCATTCTGACCGAGGATGAGTCTTCCGAAGAGGCGTAAGCGTAAACACATAGACATTGAGTGGAGGGTGTAACCTTGACCGGCAAAAAGAAAACCAAAACAATCAAAACGATCAGAATCGATGTGG
>JAAELC010000711.1 GCA_024227135.1 Gammaproteobacteria bacterium | reverse complement strand
GTACTTGCCCATGTCGTTCATCACCTGTATGCCCCTGACAGTGGGATAGATGCGCAGCACCTCTTCTACTTTTTTCAAAACCAGGGGCCAGGCATACTGATTCATGGAACCGGAAGTATCAATAATAAATATAATATACTCACTGTCAACCGGGACCCCACCGATAAGGCTGTCATTTAAGGCCTTTGGCCTGCTGCTGGCCTGCAGTCGGCGCATTTCGTCGCTTAGTTCCTGTTGTGCGCTTTTCAACTTGTCTTCGATAATCGCCTGGGTTTCCCGGTCACTGCGAGCGCGTGCATATTGCCCCTTTATCTCTGATAAACTGCCCCTGAGGCGTGCCAGCTTCTCCCTATGGACAGACAATTGTTCCTGTTTCGTGCTTAGTTTTCGATTCAGTGTCTGTGTCTCACCCCGAATCTGGAACAGCTCGGCTTCAAGTTTCTCGACCTGCCCGCTCAGATCGACCGTCAGGCGTTCGATTACGCGTGGTTCGCCGATTTTTACCATCACCAGCAGCAGGATGATTGCGCCAAAACCGCAGGAGACGACATCCAGAAAGGAAAGATTAAAAATATCGACCGCGCGCCGCGTCCGTCTTCTGCGGCTCATGGCCAGTCCCTCGCGGGGGTGAGAAATGAGCCGTGTGTATTGACCGCCAGTTTCCAGTAGGCTGCGGCGGCATAGACATCTCCTTC
>JAAELC010000710.1 GCA_024227135.1 Gammaproteobacteria bacterium | reverse complement strand
GAATCGGCGGTGCGATGATCGACGAAAGGTTCATGCGAAAGAACGAGTGAAATGAGACAAAGAGACCTATTCAGAAATGAAGGAAGACTCTTCGAAGAGCTGTGCACAATCGAAAGGTTGAGGGCAGGGTTCAGGCGTGTGAAGAAGAACAAAGGATCGCCCGGTGTTGATGGGGTGACGATTGAGGACTTCGGATCGCGTTTGAGCGAAGAGCTAAGCCAGCTGAAAGAGGACCTGGAAAGCTGGACTTATCAACCCTCCCCGGTGCGACGGGTAGAGATACCCAAGCCTGGGGGGAAAGGCATCCGCTTACTCGGGGTGCCGACGGTGCGTGACAGAGTGGTGCATGCCACGCTGAAGGAACTGTTAGAACCGATCTTTGAGCCGTTATTCTCAGACCACAGCTACGGATTCCGCCCTGAGCGGAACCAACGCCAGGCGGTCGAATCGGCGCGCGAGATTGTAGCCGGAGGCAAGCCGTATGTGGTGGATATCGATTTATCGAAATTTTTTGATCGAATTCATCATGATCGATTGATCGCCCGATTGAGTCAGCAGGTGGCAGATAAGCGTATCTTACGTTTGATCGGTCTCTTGCTGCGCAGTGGCATCATGGCCAATGGTCTGGTGACCCCCTCCACGGAAGGAGCCGTGCAAGGTAGCCCGTTAAGCCCGTTGCTCAGCAATATCGTCCTGGACGAGCTGGATAAAGAGTTAGAACGGCGCGGTCTTGCATTTTGCCGGTTTGCTGATGACTGTAACATCTTCGTGAGGACGCCGAAGGCGGCACAGCGGGTGATGGAAAGCATCAGCGGCTACATCGAGAAGAGACTGAAACTGGTGGTGAACCAAGAGAAGAGCCAAGTAGCACGCTCGGATCGGGTTAAGTTTCTCGGCATGACGATTGTAGGTAAAACGATAGCGATATCGCACAAAGCCCTGCAAACTGCCATGGCCAAGGTAAAGGAACTGACACCCAGAGGGAGCCATCTGACGCTGGAGAAGACCCTGGAGGAGATCAACAGCTGGTATATTGGTTGGGCGGGTTATTTTGAAATGACCTACTACCCAGCACAGCTGAAGAAGATCGAAGCCCATATCAGGCGACGGTTG
>JAAELC010000709.1 GCA_024227135.1 Gammaproteobacteria bacterium | reverse complement strand
CTTTGGGGGAAAGGGCGTTTATGCTTCCTATACGCGGAGGATCACACGGCCGTACTGGGACTGCTTGAAGTCGCCCCGGAGCAGATCGGCCAGGGACCAGATGTAGGCGGCGGTACTACTGAAAGCCTCGAGCATCCACTTTCCTTATGCTTATTCTAATTTCTTTAGCACAAGATACTGCAGCAACCATCACATTGCTAACCACTTTCTACGCTATAGATGAAGAGAGCCGCTTAAGGCAGTTTTTCAGGACAGGATTACACAGGAATTACACAAGGAGGTGGGGAGTATAATGAGGGATTAATGCAAGTGCTTGAATTTATGGTGGCCAGGGACAGAATCGAACTGCCGACACGGGGATTTTCAGACCTGGACGGCTCTTAATGGCCCCTTTATTTTCAATAACTTATGCACGCCGGCCCCGCGCTAAGTTGCCACAAGTGGATAGGAGTGGACACGAGATGACAGGAGTTGGTCACGATTTGGTCACGCTGTGATTTCAAGGCTTGTCTCGTTGCCTGCTACAGAACATTGCTTAATAAAACTCACATTCCTGTGCGCCTTCAAGAAACTCTTCCACGATATAAATATTTGAACCATACGGGGGTAGATGTTCGCCGATTATGTAATACAATATAGAATATGTAAGGCATATTTATATAGGTAATACATGCGGAACTCAACCCTCACTAGTAAAGGACAGGTCACAATTCCCGCCGAGGTGCGCAGGCGTCTTGGATTGCACCCAGGCGACCATGTCGGGTTTATCGTCGAAGGAGATGAAGTTCGTCTAGTGCGCAAAGAAAGGCGCATTGAAGCCGCTTTCGGTATCTGCAAGACGGAGACCTCTGTCAGCCTCGAGGACATGGCACGGATTATTAGGCAGCGGGCCCAGTCATGATCGCTGTCGACACCAACCTGCTGGTGCGGATTCTGGCGGACGATCCCGGCCAGCCAGCTCAGGTCGATGCAGCCCGCGCCCTGGCCAGCCAAGCGCAGCAGGTTTTCGTGCCGTTCATCGTGCAGGTGGAGACAGTATGGGTGCTGGAGAGCGGTTACGGGCTTTCCAAGGAGACCGTCATCCAGGCATTGGAACATATCGAGGTCAATCAAGCTTTCGTATTGGAGGACGAAGATCTCAGCCATCGTGCACTGGGGCTTTTTCGCTCCTCCAATGTCGATTATTCAGACTGCGTGATTCTCTCCAATTGCCGAGCCAGAAACCTAGATCTATACACCTTCGACAAACGCCTCAGCAAACTTGCCGGTGCCTCTCCAGTGTCTGTTTGATTCGCAATACCCTCAAACAGTATCGCTAGCCGGTGCGATCGCAAGGAGTACCGACGACTTAACGTAGCCCTGCCAGCTCTTCGGATGATGGATCTATGATGGTTTCGTTGCTGTGAAAGTCCTG
>JAAELC010000708.1 GCA_024227135.1 Gammaproteobacteria bacterium | reverse complement strand
TTAAGCTTAAGTAAGTGCCATTCGGGTCAGAGCACAATTGTTGCTAATATTAGGGAAATCTGTGTTCTGTCCCCGGTTTTTCCATAGCCTTTATGCCTAACGCTGCTCAAATTGGCCCGACTGATTCACAAGCCCGCTTCCGGTCAGTTGACGCAGTTCGAGGCTTTGCTCTTTTTGGGGTTTTGCTGGTCAATATGTATAACTTTGGGGCTTATGCTCCCGAATGGACCGGTACTGTCGATCGCGCATTCAGTACATTGATGCATTCGGTGTTCGAAACAAAATTCCTGCGCCTGTTCTCCCTGTTGTTTGGGATCGGCTTCGCTCTGCAATTGGCGAAGGTAATGTCACAATCTGCAGTTTCCCTGTGGTTTTACGTCAGACGGATGTTGTTCCTGTTCGTCTTCGGCATGGCCCATGCCCTGTTCTTCGACGGTGATATCCTGATGGAATATGCCGTGTTGGGGTTGATTTTAATCACGTTCCAGAATGTCCACGGTCGAGCGCTGCTCGTACTGGCTGCTATTCTACTGGTGGCCTTCCCGGTGGGTAATCTGATGCATACACCAGACGAGGATGACCTGGACAGGCAGTTGGAAGATGCCATGCCTCTGGCCGAATTGAGGGAGGGTCACCCATACCTTGGTTCTCCGGTGGATGTTATTCAGGAAAATGCCAGTGTTATTCCACCGCGCATCTGGTCAGACCTGCACGACCCTGAATCCAGCCTCGCTCTTTTGTCGATGTTTCTGTTCGGCCTTTACATCGGACGGGTCATAATTCTCCAGGATATCACCTTGCATCTCCCTCTGATCCGCAAGGTATTCGGCTGGGGTCTTGGTATCGGGGTGGCGAGTGCGCTCACAGAATGGTGGTTGAAGCATAGCTTCGGTTATGCCGTTTTTTCCGAAGGTACAGCATCGAATGG
The DNA here is from genome assembly GCA_024227135.1 of Gammaproteobacteria bacterium. GTDB lineage: Bacteria > Pseudomonadota > Gammaproteobacteria > Chromatiales > Chromatiaceae > JAHEHQ01. Next base: position 20,291 of record JAAELC010000708.1, on the reverse strand, counting down.
CATCCGATTTCTGGGCGACACACTGTTTGTCTGCGGTTCCACAGCGCTGGCCCTGGGATACGGCTCGGGTATCGTACTGCTGGCACAAAAGCCGGAATGGCAGGCCGTAGTTCGGAGTTTACAAAACCTTGGGAGGATGGCTTTGACGGTGTATCTTCTTAGTACGGTGATGTTTACAACGCTGTTTTATGGCTATGGCTTTGGTCAGCTCTTCTTGTTGGGACCTGCTGCCACCACGTTTTATGCGGCCCTTTTTTTTGTGATTCTGCTGATATTCTGTAATTGGTGGCTGGGTAGATTCAGGTTTGGACCGGCTGAATGGTTATGGCGTAGCCTGACCTATTGGAAGCCTCATCCATTGCGGCTTTAGCTGAAAATGGCAGGGTGACTGAGTACTGTAAAGCCGCCAGACCTGGCGGCTTTACAGTGCATGAACCGATGGCCTACTTAATCTGTATACCTTCCCATATGGAGCTGTCGACGCAATCGACAAGGTTGTCGAACTCATCATCAACTTTCGAGGCTGGTGAGCCCTCGTAAGCGTCCGTAAAGGCTCCCCATTCCGCAAAAGTGGGTGTGGTTATAACGAATCTGAAATCACCTTTGGCATCCCCTCCCTCGGCAACGGGGAACCGAATATAGGCACTGAGGTTCTTGCCGCCTTCCATTCCCTTTGCAGCTTTTAGCCAGGTGGATGCCATTGTCATAACCTGCTCAGCGGTCGTGTCTTCGTTGAACTCACAGACAAAGATCTGAATGGCCTGCAAACCTGAAGAGGAGTAAGCGGGAGCCGCAGCAATGAGCAGCAGGGAAACTAACATTGAACGGGCAAATGTTTTCATGGTTTATCCTCAGGTTGCAGTGTTTTTCAATTCAAGAGGGTTTGATAGTACTCGGAAACAGGTATTTCCTCCAGTTATAGTAAAGCCTCGCCGTTTTGCAGTCAGTTCACTCTTCGGGTAACGAGAGCGGCGCAACTATTGGTTCCCTCGATCATGTAGGCTCTGAATCGCTCTGATCCCCCTTTGGCCGGGGGTGCTTGAATGACGCATAGGCTCGGGACCAACTCAAATTTAAAAGCGTCAAGGCCAAAAGGCAACCCCTCGCCAATGGATTTCAAAGCAGCTTCTTTGAGGCTCCATAACTGGAAGAAAGCCTGGTGACTGGTCTGGCCATCGTACCCTTCAACAGCTTTGGTCTCTGCCCCTGAAAAAAATTGATGGGCGAGTTTTGCAGGCTCCAACTCCCTCGTTTGGTCTTCAATGTCAACACCGACCCCATGGGTTGACGACCAGGCACCGACAAAACCGAAACGGCAGGAGGAAAAACTGAACCAAAGCTCCGGGAAACTGGAAAGATAGGGGCGTCCTTTATCTGTTTCGCTGAAAATAATCTGTGATAGTCCCTGAGCTGTCCCGAGCGCTCGAGCACCACAGAAACGGCGAAATGCCCGGCGCTGTATGAATGAATCCTTGTCGCTTTTTATCGCAAAGCGGTCGGCCCTCCAGCGTTCGGTATCTAACAGGACCGTTGAACAGCACCTCGTCACCATCGGGTCGCTCGATACTGGGGCATACAATACCTGAGCAGCATGATGCACGGACACGGGTGTCAGATCTCGACTGCTGGCGGTGAACAGGTCATCGATTTGCCTACTTCTGTCTCTGATCATCTGACACCATCCACAAGTTCCGCGATAGTACTTTATGAAAACTCACAGTACCTTCAATCCAGCCACAAACCGGACCGGCGATGGGAGAATCAAGAGCAAAAAACCCGATCTCCAGGATTGATCAGGGAACGCCATGGCGTTCCCTGAAAGAGACCTGCCCGTGACATGAATATTCTGCTCGGATTGGTTTCCGCCCAGTAACAAGTGACCGTTTCCGCACAAATAGAGTGTGTTGTTTATCGACACTTCCGGTGACGTTAAACAACACAGTGTAACAGCAATGCAGGATGCGGGAACCAAGGGTTGCAGTCAGAAACCTGTGGGTTTTCGTGGCGGCAGTTAACGTAGGATGTCGGTGAGCGGAGCGAACCGCATCGATCGCGTCTGATGAGAAAACAGGCTTCATTTTTTGCACGGAAGATGCGGTTCGCTGAAAAGCGCTCACCGCATCCTACGGGTATCTCATTGTTATTCCGGGATACTGTCGATCAATCACCAGGTTTTATGCAACAACGATGGCCAGAACTCCCCAATTGACGTCTCTCCTGAAAAAGATCAAGAATATACGTCAGTTATCAGCAAGGACAGTGCAATGACAAAAAGCAGCCTGGCTTTGGTTGTCCGCGGAATAATCCTCCTAACCGCATTAGCAATGACAGCATGTACCGCAGTGAAGACCAACCCGGTTAAGACCGACCAGCTCAGAATCAGTTACTTGCCCCCGGAGAATCCGGCACACAAGCAGGTATACGAACTACTAAAGGAACGTCAATCACTTGAAAAACTGAAAAGATTTCTCAGCCCTTTCCGACTTGAATGGGTACTGAATATCTCGTTGACCGAGTGCGGCGGAGAGGCGGATGCCATGTATGCGGATGACAGGATAGCGATTTGCTACGAGTATATTGAAAGTCTCCGACAGTACATGCCCTCGAAGACCACGCCGGCAGGAATAGAGCCTGTCGATACTTTGGTGGGGCCCTTTGTGGACACCGTTTTACACGAGTTTGCCCACGCTTTGTTCGACTATCTCGATATCCCAGTGCTTGGACGTGAGGAGGACGCAGCCGATCAGGTTGCCGCCTACATCTATCTTCAACTCGATAAAGCCCAGGCGCGCCGCTTGATTATGGGGACGGTTTACACCTACCTGGCGGAGGCAAAGGATACTGCTCCGCCGTCAATGGTGGATTTTGCCAACGAACACAGCACGCTGGAACAACGGGCGTTCAATTTGATATGTATGGCATATGGGGCGGATTCGGAGTTGTTCGGAGACCTTCCAGCCCTATGGGGATTGCCGCGAGAGCGAGCGGATGTTTGTGAAGAAGAGTACGAACTGGTTCAGCTGGCCTATCAAACGCTGATCGGCCCCCATATCGACCCTGAGCTTGCGGAAAACATTTTTGATCAAACCTGGTTGCCCGAAAAAACTTCACAAATACTGAAAACGCGGCGCTAATGATCGTTGCCTGACGACTCCACGGGGCTACCCTCATAGGTGGCTGTCGGCAGGTGCATCTCTTTCAGGACCAGGCTCAAGGGTAACAGGGTGGTTCCAGGCCCGATGACCGCCCCCCCCATCACTGTGGCACCGAAGCCGACGGTGCTTCCTTCCTGGATATGGGTGAGTTTCACCTTTAACATCATGTTTTCGAAGGTATGAAACTGCAGGAAACCGTTGACTATACAATCATCGCCAAAATTCACCGCGTTCCAATCTGAGACCTGCATGGGTGAGGCAATGAGGGTTCGCTTACCGATCTGCCCCCCCATCAATCGCAGAATAATGTTTGGAAGGACCGTCCCGGCAGTTATTGACAAGGGTCTCTGGCACCAGGCGAAAAAGCAGTCCTGTGCAAAAAAATAGGTGAAATGGCGCCAGGACCAGAAAGGTGTCGAGTGTGCCGAACCCCATTTGCTGCCGACAAGCAGCTTCTTGATTGCCGCACACAGCACGACCAGGATTGTCTCTGACAGAATCAAAGCAATAAATGCACTGACGACTATATGTCCGCCCAGGCGCAGCAGGCTGGTGTATAGAATCACATAGGTAAGTAGATTCTGGATGCGCAGGATTCCAATACTGAAAATGTCATTGAGGAAAACACGTGCCAGAAAAAGGGATAAGCCAGGCAGTTTCTGTGTCTCATCTTCTTGCTCGAACCTCGTACTTGCAAACTCTACAGGTGGGTTTCCCGCTACCGTGATCGGCCTGCCGAGCCGTGAATGCATCTGTCGCCGGTGCTGTATTTCATTCCCAGGCGTTGAAACGCCCAGCAGGAAATTGGATGGGAATTGCCCGTACTCCGCGACGCAGTTGTTTCCGCTGAAAAAGTTCCGGGGCATGTCGAACTGACGCAGCACTATATGCTCGGCGCCGTAATCGAGCATGTTCGTGAAACAGCCGTTGGACCAGAAAACCTGGGAGTCGGCACTGGCAAGTTCCGGGACGAGATTGAACATCAAATCACATTCCGATGCACCCAGACGCGGAAAGTGCATACCGGCAAGTGCCCGCAGATACTGCCCGGTGATGGTCCAGGTCCACTGTCTCTGGACCTGGTTCATTTTCTTCATTCTATACAGGAGCAGATAGCCCGTGAGTCCATGGGTGGAGTACAGTCCGGGCCTGGCAGCAGTGCAGCGAAGAAAGAGGCAAACCAGTACTGAGATCAGGACGATGGTGACCCAGGTGGTGATGAATGCGTACAAGCCCATATGCCAGATAATCTCAGGCAGGGGTGTCACCTTGAAGTATTCACTGGGAACAGCTGTTTCTGTGACAGGAATGAAAGTGGCGGCAAACCAGGTAACCGCAGCAGTGGGAACCACAACGAGCCAGAACTCCAGGAAAATCTGCATCAGGATGTTGAGTGTTTCCGAGCACCAGAAGGGGGATGCGGATTTAAATGTGTTTGCTGTTCGCTTCAGTTGTGTACAACGGCCGCTGAAGCGTGCCGGGGCACCTTCCCACATCTCTTCAGGACCCACGTCACCGATAATGGGGGTAAACGGGTTGATTCGTGAGCCCTGGCCCACCGTAACATGGCCGGCAATGGCTGCCCGCATCCCGATTTTACAGCCATTCTCCAGGCGGACCGGGCCAAGATGAAGTTTCCGCCCCAGCCACCTCGATGTGTGGATGTAGGCCCCAGTCTGGATGGCGACATTGTCCCCGATGGAGAGTAAATCCAGGGGGCCGGACAGTTCCACATCCGATGCACACTGAAGGTTGTTACCCACCGTTGCTCCCAGTCGCCGCAAAGTGTAAGCCATAAGGGGCGCGCTGCGAAACATGGCCCCGAGGGGGGCTATCACCGATTTTTCCAGCCGTCCGATACACCAGACGCGCAGATGCATCCTGCTCCACTGGGGGTATACTCCTGGCGTTATGTTGTTCTTGTAAGGGTGGCCACCCATGAGGAGTTTGATCACCATTACCCAGAGCAGGCTGGCAAAGGGAAAAATAAGGGCCAGCAGGTACGCCAGGAAACCCACACCAATGAATTCCCCAAGGCCGGCGGTCATGAAGAACTCTCCGATTTCCGCAAAGGCAACCAGCCCCAGGAAGCCGATCAAGTGTGGGGAGTACAACAAAACCAGGAACAGGATCTGCAAACCGGTGAAATACCCCAAAGAGAGCACCCTTGCCGCTGCTTCATCCTGCTCAGTATTGTGTGGGGGTTCTCTCGAGGCAGTTGTGGGTCTGTTAGCGGTCTTCCGGGTTTTTCGCAGGCGAGTAGCTATTTTTCGGGCGGTATTGCAGTCGCCCAGCAAGGCTCGCACCGGCGTCACCCATCCCGCGGCATGTAAGCGCTGGGCCAGTTGTGCGATGACAATCGAGTGGCCGCCGTTATCGGTGAATACATCATCCCATCCCAGTGGTGCTTCAAATACGGCCTGGCAGATTTCCAGGACTTCCTCACAACCCGGCTCTATCCTGGATACGGTCCCGGAGGAGCTGACCTTTTCAGCGTCTTCGCTATAGGAACCCGTGTGGGGGTTGCCTGTGGTCCCCTGTGCATCGGGCATGGTGCTATTCAACAGCATAGACAGATCGGGCAAGCACTCCCGATCGATTTTGCCGGACACCGGCTTCATAATAAAACTCTCCACCAGGAAGAATCTCGACGGGACTGCAGGCGGCGGAAGTTGTCTGGCCAGGATCTCGGTCGTCTGGGCCGCCCAATCCGTCGGTGCCCGGGCGACAATCCGTATATCCTCTTTGGAAATAGACGGTGCACTGATAAAGGCGACCAACTCTTCGTTCTGATAGTCCAGCACGGAGGCCTCGATCTCCCCGAACTGCGCCTGGAGCATGTCTTCAACGGCCTGGGTCTCAACTCGGTGACCGCGTACCTTCAACTGCGCATCGATCCGCCCGAGGAAATGCACGCGCTGGGTTTCAATGTCGATTCTGCATTTGTCCCCGGTGCGGTACAGGCGGCCGAACTGAGGGTGTGTGATGAACTTCAGGGCTGTTTGCTCCGGCAGGTTGCGGTACCCCCGTGCAACGTGTACCCCGCCAATGCAGAGTTCGCCGACCTCCCCATGGGGCAATGGGCGGAGCTGGTCGGCCTCCAGAATGACGTAAGTGACGTTGGCGAAGGGAGAGCCTATAGTGACAGGTTCCCCCTGCCGCAGGCTCTGACGGCTGGTGTCGGTACTCGCCTCCGTAGGGCCATAGGTGTTGATGATCTGTCGCCTGCCCCGTGTCCAGGGCTCCACCAGTGCGCTGGGAAAGGCTTCGCCCGCCGGTATGATATACCGACACAGCGGATAGGGGAGATCCAGCTCCGGATTTGGTGTAAGAGTGGTAAGCAGCACCGGGGGACAGAACAGTACAGTGACCTCGGCCTGGTGCAGGACCGGAACAAGGTCGGGGCCGGACCTGACCTGCTCCTTGGTCAGCATGACGACAGCGCACCCGGACACCCAGGCGCTGTACATCTCGGAGATGCTGCCGTCGTATCCCAGCGACGAGGTTAACGAAGTCGCGTCCATACCGGGGGCGAGATCAAAATAATCTGCATAGCTCAGTGCCAGATTTACGTAGCCTGCGTGGGGGCACTCCACACCCTTGGGCATCCCAGTGGTGCCGCTGGTGTAGAAAATGGTTGCCAGACGCTGGGAGGGGTCGTCCAGCCAGGGGGGTGGGTCGCCCGGGGGTATGTTGTCGGGCAACGCCAGGATGTTGAGTGTCGGCAGATCATAAAAGCTGTCCTCGCCCCGTGTGACCACGACCACCGGTTGTGAATCATCGAGCATGTGGGCGACCAGGGCGTCTGGCAAAGTGGTGTCGAGAAACATCGCGGTGCCGCCGGCCTTGAGAATGCCGAGATGTGAGGCCACGATTTGCCAGTTATCCTGGGACATGGCCACGGCCACTACCTGGTCCGGGCCTGTGAGGAAGGGGGAGAGGGCCGCGGCGATGTTTTCCGCCCGTGCATTGAGCTGGGCAAACGTCAGGGACTCTCCAGTGTGGGGGATCTGCAAAGCCGTGAGATCCGGAAACTGCCTTGCGGAGCGGCTGAAGATTTCTGTAAGCCATCGGACCCCTTTCTGATGCGGCACGTTGATCAGATGCCGGTCACTGAAGAGATCCGTCAAACTGTACTGGCAGTTGTCCTCTTGTTCATGGGGTACTTTTTCCGCCATCCGGAGGTACCGCCTCCACGCGACGTATGTCAGTATAAGAATGACCACGAAGGTGGCCGCCAGGATAATGGGGAAAGCGGGGTAGTCAATCAAAGTATCGCTGAAGCGTTCCTGTTCGGCGGATATCCAGAGTAATGCAATGAAATCCGCCACCCAGCATCTTGGAGTGCCGCAGTTTAAAGCGGATTACATCGATGCCCTTTTTTTCCAGGAGTCGGATCAACGCCGTCTGATCCTGATCAACCACGACCAGATTCGGACTGATGCTCAACAGATTCATATCAATCCAGTTGCTGCCAATGCTCCGGGACAGATAGTCAGCGTCATATCTTCCGGTATTCTCCATCGGTGGACTGTAAATGACTTCCCACTGCTTAAAAATTTCGGGCAGGGTATCTTCGTTTATTCGAGCGGGGTTACACAGAATCAGTCCAGGGCGCAAAGCCACGAAAGTCGAGTCAATATGGCTGCCGTAATAGACATCCTTGAGAAAATGTACCCGGAAGTCATCACCCAGGATTGTCTGCAGCCACTGTCCTCCCATTTCGTTACCCGTGCCGCTCACCAGATAGATCAAATCCCGTCCGAGACGCAGGATGTTTGCCGCATCGAAGGCAGGTTCATCATTGCGTGGAGCGGGTTTCTTCAGGTCGACCTCAAACAGCGAGTCCCGTAGCATGGGCCTGGGCGCGCTATACCATTTCGCACCGGACTTTAAATAGTCCACCAGCATCGCCCGGTAGCTGAATGATTCCTGGGAACGGCTACGGATGACATTGGGGGTTTCGATAATATGGTCTCCGATGACCAGTAAGATATCCCGGGGGCAGTAGTTGTAGTAGCCCTCGGATTCCCAGTGGATGGTGGAGAACCTGGACTCGTGTGGCCAGGTGTCCGGGCGTTTGACGGTAATACCCAGTTTCTCCAGAACGGTAACAAAGGCATTCAAATCCTCTTCCGTCTCTTCGAGGATCCTTTGTGGAAAAGGACCTTGCGGGATTTGATCCAGTAAACGGTCGGGAAATTCTGCCAGTTGGGTGCTCCGGTCTGCTGTGGGAAATCTTGCTCCCAACGGGTTGCCAACGATCACTTCCTCCAACCGGTCCCACTCATTACAACTCCATACTACTGACATTTGAATCAAGTCCCTTGTTGTAATGTGAATTCAAGATACGAAACCTCCTACAGCAGGATTTGCCAGCCCGGGTGTCGCCCAATCACTCTCCAGACCCATTTGGAAAGGTCTTGACAAGTCCCAGCCCGTTATTCCCGTGAGGGCGGGAGGAGGGGTGTATGGATACACGGTTACCGAAACCACGGATGCAATCCATACTGATCAAGCCTTAATCAAGGGATAATACTGCCATTGATGGCAGCAGGCGAGCAACAGCATGGATCAAATGAGTTTTCAGACGCGGAAAAGCATCAACAGGGTCAGGCTCGATCGATATCGTCCACATCCAAACCCTGTCATCTAAGGGCCACAGGGTCGAATGATGCTTACCGATGCACGTAGTCGACATCGACATCAATGTAGTCGTACCCGGCGCCAAAGCCAACATTCTTGAAAGGCTGGTACATAATCGCAGCCCCGAATTGCCGTAAACTGCCGTCAAAATTACCGATTTCGGCCGAAATCCAGTCAAACCGACCAGTCAGGAGCCACTGTTCATTGAAAGCGTAGTTTCCGAACAGGGCCAGGTTGGGTGCGAAACCATCTACCGAAGCGGTTTCAGATACAGAGATAACGGATGTTCCATTGATGGTTGCGTTACCCGAGGGTTTGGTTTTCCAATCCAGGTAATGCAGGCCTACCCCGGCCCCCAGTTCTGACCGGTCGTTTCTGAGGAACGAATAACCGACTGCAAATCGTGCCACTTTTGTGTCATTGCTGGTTGTAACATTGGCATCCGCGTTAAAATTCAGGTCACCCCACTCGATACCCCTACTGATCTGGTTTGATCCACTGCTGTCAGTAGAGAAGTAATTGGCTTCGAAGCGCCAGCGATCGGTAAAGCGCCATCGCAAAAAGCCTAGTGGTGAAGTTCTGTCCGTATCCACACCGAGCTTATCAAAATCCACTTCGGTACTTCCGTCGCCAACACTATCAAAACGGGCGCTGTAATCGGTGTCACTGATAAACGCACCAGCCCCCAACTGAAATGTTGAGTTCTGGGCCGGGTGTATACCCGTGTATGTGCTGTCTGCATTAGCCTGGAATGATAAGGCTGCCACCGTTATTACCGATAAAACAGGCAGGTTTTTGAAAGTGAACGCATCGCTGTAATCCGTTGTTTGTTGAATGCCCCATTCATCCAAATAGTCTGCATCAGGTGTTTGGGGTGACTCGGTGGTTGACCAGAATCCAGGTGAATGTTGTACCGCGGGACAAACTGCACTGTGCCTGCCTGAGAATTGAACTGGGACGTCAGGATCTTCCCGACAGGTTCCAGGCGGGGTGCTCAACTATTGACCATTCACTTTGATCGGTCGCAAGTATTTATCAACCTGAAAGTTTTAGCAAGTCGATCTTTTGGTGTTCCCGAACCGGGCAGGCACCCCTCGATTCTGGGATTCGGGCGCTGAATGAACAGGAGGCGTCGGGTATGTTTCAGTCGTTGTTATTGTCTCGCCCATGCCGTGAAGTACCCATTTTTCGGGATACCACGTAGATGGATTGGATGAGTAGGGCAACGATCGTGAACAGCAGGGCAATGCTGATGACCACCGCGATAACGATGATGGTCTTGCCTTCTCTATCTCCGATACTCGATAAGGAGTGTCGAGTGATTTTCTCGGAGTCAAACAAAAAGGCTTCCAACCTCTGATTGAAGTCCTCATCAAGCTCTTCTGTTTCATTGGCTACCTGTTCCGCATCAGCGATTTTCCCGTTGACGAATAACGCAAATAATTTGTTGATTCGATCGATGTAATCGGTGTATTCCTCTCGTACTGATGCGAGAAAGTTTTCAACACGCCTGAGTTCATCTTTCATCTCTTCTGTCTGAGCTAGTTTCAGGGCCTCTGTGCTCATCTCCGAGGCGTTGTCGATTTCTTCGTTTACCTTGACGGTGATCTCCTTGAATCTGGCCTTTGCTTCGTTCAGCAGTTTTGTGTTTTCCTCGTTATTCTGTTGACCATGGGCGGCGATTTGGGAGTGACGCAAAGCCCGCTCCAGCCAGGACGTTTGTTCCAGTTTGTGTACCGTAATTCGGGTTATCATCTCGGTGATGGGTATCTCACGCTCGAGGACTACCTTGAGTTCGCTGTTGATTTGAAGAAGAAAATGGATGCTCGCCCCCCCCAGGCCCAGTAGAAGAAAAAAGAATACCCCGGTCATCCAGAATACCTTTTCCTCACGTTTGGTCGACTTCAGTTGGTTCATGCCGGTTTTTCCTCCGCTAAATCTCATTTCTATCTGCGACAACCACACAAACAGGTCCGTTTGTGGAGGAGGCAGACACGCTTCTCTATGATCGCCAGTTATTTTGAGAGCACCAGGGGAGAGTGTACCGATGAAAAACCCGAAGTGCCAAATTCAGTGCACAGCGGATGCCATAGGGATCCTCGTTACTGAAACCTATCTTGACACTTGAAGTAACTACTCACGCCATATGGGTAGTCTGTTTCGCAAGACGCCGTCAATACCTCCATGCAGGCTCGGCTTTGGCATCCCTGCCAAAGAGACTTCCTCCGCAGGCCACCCATGGGGGGTAACCTCCGGTGGGTGGGCTGTTACCACTTGAGACAATCAAATAAGAAAAGGGAGGGGCATCTGTCACCCGGTGGCGTCATGCTGCCGGGTCAAGTTCGTTGACTGGCGGGTATTACAGTGGAAAAAAGGTGCACCGGATGGTTGCTACACCCTCATTCCCCCTGATTGTGTCTTGGTTCTATACATCAACAAGCTCAGCAAAGCTATCGCCAGGAGGGCCAGGGTTGCAGGCTCGGGGATAGCGGCGGCAACCCCGTCAGCGTCCATTAATACGACCACCTCATCATCGAACCCTGCCGGAATTAACAGGCTGAAATCCACTTCAATCAGACCGGTAGTGATCAATCCATCCGAGATGCCTAAATCGAAATCCGAAAACGATTCCAGGAAGTCATCCACGTAGTCATCGAAGTCGGAAAAAACCGAGACGTCTGCAAACGCACCCGCAAACTCCCCCGGCCCCATCACGCTGGAATCAACGGTCAACTCGTAGCTGAATTTGAAAGAGATGGTGATATCGGAGCCCGGGTCGTCGTTGAATACGGTAATGTAGCCATCGGTAAGCATGTCGGAATACGTGCCACCCCAGAGGGAGGCTTCACCGAACACATGGGTGGATTGCTCCACGCTGTCGCCTGGAATCATATCCAGTGGGTCAGCGGAAAGGACAGTGGATGATCCTTCAGAAGTTGATGAGGCATTGCCCAGGTTGTCTTCGAAAGGCGGGGATGCGATGCCGAACCCCTCGATGAAGACCAGACCTGGATCCGCGGCTCCATAGTCGATACCGGTAATTTCCAGGCGGCCCGATGACGCTGCGTCATACATGGCGGTGGCGTATGCGGCCGGCCCGGCGATCAGGAAGCAGAACAGGAACAACAATGTCCGGTGTAGGATGCGGTAATAGCTCATAGGTGAGTCCCCTGATGTGAATTGGTTTTCATATTGACAGGTATTTTGGTTTCCTGATCGTGAGATTTTTTGATAAAGCAGTAATATCGGGCAGTGTCAGTTTAATAGTCAGGTGCTGCTTACCGTACATTTGCATCCAGGGCTGTAGGTGATCGGCAGGAAAAGGTCGGGCACAACTAAAGGTTTAGGACGAATCGAGACGTTACAGGAGAGCTGTTGAGTATTGGGATTCTGTTCAGGCCGGCACTGTTTTTGGGCTGTTGTGGCTCTCTTGGTGGAGGTCAAGCAATAAGTATGCCAGGTATGTAAATTTAATGTAAAAACAAGGTGTAGTGAGATTAAGGGAAGGAGTGTCTGGCTAAAGTGTAAAAGTTGTTGACAGTTGGCAGTGCCAAATACTGTGGGAGAGATTGTGGTTATTCCAAGCTGTTTCCAACTGTCAGGTTTGTTTACAGTTTGGGTGATCTGAAAAGCCGGGTGCTCATCTACTTAGTGGATATTACTAGTAAAATTGTATTTTGCATGATTCTTGCATGAGTAGATGTAGTAGGGGTAAGACACGCTCGACGGTGGGAATAAGAATCGTGGCCGAGCCCATAAAAACGAAATAATTTCGGAGATGCAGGTATGAGTGTCGTCAGCAAAAGTCGAAGTTTGGGAGTTTTAATCTTGTTGAGTGCAGGGTTAATTTTTAATGCGGGTCAGGCAAATGCGGCCTTCTCATTCAGTATCAGCTCCGATGGTAACAGCACATCAAGCAACTCTCCCGCCACCGGGGCGTCCGCTCTTACAATATTCAACTTTGATGATGACGCTGGGGCAGTGACTCTGGAACTGACGATCGAAAATACCACGGGTGATAGCACTTTTGGAGCGGATGCTACGGAATCCAAGTTGACAGGTGTCGGTTTCGACCTGGTGGCGGGTACGAGCTATCAGACGGGTAGTTTTAGCTATGTACCTGGCAGCGCACTTGACACGCTGATACCAAATGCTTCCCTTCCTCCTTTTGGCACCTTCGAGATCGGTATAGCAGACAACAATAATTTTCTGGGTGGGAACGCGAATGGTGCGCTAGCAGAAGATGATCTCGCCGAAACCGTCAGTCTGATATTGAATTCCCCAGTTTCCTCCATTGTACTGGGTCAGCAATTTCTGGACGGGTTCGAAGACGGTAGCCTGAAATTTGTTACCCGCTATATGCAGGTCAATGCCGGGGCGGGGAGCGATAAGCTGCTGGGCGGAACGATATGTAGTAGCGACCCCTGTGATCCTGTTGTCCCGCCCGCCACTATTCCGGAACCTGCAATACTTTCTCTTCTGGGTTTGAGCCTTATGGGACTGGGTCTGAGACGCCACCGCTTAACTCTCCAATCTCAGGGATAAAAAGCTTGGGGCAGGGAGCGGTTCTTACTTGATATCAGCGCTATGATGTAATGAATAGTCAGAGGGCGCATAAAACACAGTGCCACTGACTATTCGACTTCCCGCCATCACTGATTCGACTCCCCCCCATCATCCTGAGCAGGGGCAGTCAATACAGAGGTGAGCCCGTCCAGACTCTTTCCTTCCAGCCCGAGTTCTTTGAGCAGGGCTTCCACCATGGGGGCCTGGGCACGATAGCGCAGTGCGCTGTTGACCACTTGATCGGAGAGGCTGCCGGTTGCACCATTTTCCCCCTGGCCCGAAGCGCCGCCGCCGGTGATGCCATCCACCTGAATAATCTTGATACCCTCGATCTGCTCCATGGGGCGGGCGCTTTCCCGGATGATGATAGGCAGACGTTCGATGAGGTGTAAGCGGATATCCCGGGCGATCTGTTCGGAATTCAGCAGGTTCTCGGCTTCGTTGATCGCCCGTTTACCTTCCGCATCCACCCGGTAGCGTTGTTCGGCGGCAGCGGCCGCCAGTTTTTCGGCTTCGGCCGAACCCTCCGCTTCCAGCTTTATCTTGTCCGCGTTGCCCTGAGATTCGATACGCACGGCGTCGGCATGATCCTCTGCCGCCGCTTTCTCGGCTTCTGCAGCGACCTTGACCTGAATGGCCTGGCGTTCGGCCTCTTTGCTGGCCTCCACCAGCTCTATCTGTTTATCACGCTCCGCGATTTCAACGGCACGCACCGTTTCCACCTGCTCTTCGGCACGTACGGCGAGGGCCAGGGCGTGATCCGCTTCGGCCTCCGCCTCGGATTTCTCTCTCGACTTGGTCGCAATGGCAATGGCCCGGTCCTGTTCGGAAAGCTCGAGGGTCTTGCGCTTTTGAATTTCGGCGAACTCCACGGCTTTTTTCTTCTCGATATCCGCAGATTCGACCGTTCGCTCTTTGCTGATCTCCTTTTCCCTCAACTGACGTTCCATTTCAATCCGTTCTTCGGATACCGCCCGTTCCGACCCGATACGAGCCTGCTCGGTCTGTTGTGAGGCCACGATCTCAGCCTCTGCGGCACCCCGTTTCTGCTCGGCCTGCTCCCGGGAAATCTCCGCTTCCTGGCTGGCGCGGCGCACGGCGATTTCCCGTTCCTGCTCGAGGCGCGCGTACTCCTGTTCACGTCCCACTTCCAGTTTCTGCCGCTCTGCTTCCAGATCTTTTCGGGCAATGGCCACCTCGGTATCCTGCTCGATCTCGTTACGCCGCTTACGCCGTTCTTCGATGGATTCGGTGAGTTTGGTCAAACCCTCCGCATCGAAAGCATTGTCCGGGTTGAAGTGTTCTTTGCTGGTCTGGTCCAGGCCGGTGAGTGATACAGACTCCAGCTCCAGGCCGTTCTTGAGCAGGTCTTCGGATACCACTTGCTGCACTTTCTGTACAAAGTCCACCCGTTGTTCGTGCAGTTCGATCATCGCCATTTCGGCTGCCACGGCACGCAGGGCATCCACAAACTTACCTTCCACCAGTTCTTTGAGCGCTTCCGGGTTCATCGTGCGCATTCCCAGTGTCTGGGCGGCATTGGCAATGGACTCGGAGGTGGGTTGAACCCGAACGTAGAATTCGGCCAGCACGTCGACCCGCATGCGGTCCCGGGTAATCAGAGCCGCATCATTGGCCCGGCGTACTTCAAGCCGTAACGTGTTCATGTTCACCGGGATGGTCTCATGCAGCACCGGCAGCACCAGGGCTCCCCCGTTCATGATGACCTTCTGCCCGCCAAGACCGGTGCGGACGAAAGAGGTTTCCTTGGAAGCGCGGTGGTACAGTCGGGCCAGGATGAGGCCTATGGCCAGAAGGCCGACAAGAATACTGCCGGCGTAAACCAGTATGTCGATGAGATTTTCCATGTTCCAAAAGGCTCCGTCTGGGGATTGTTCAGTCACTTAACAAGGGATTGGGGTTGGGGATGGCCAGATACTTGTGGCCCTGCTTTTTAACGATCAGTACTTCGCTCTCTGCTGCCAGCTCGGTGGCCCCTTCAGGTTCCACCATCAGGTAATGAGCCTGGCCGTGTTTATCGGTCAGTCGCGCCTGGGCGGCGTAGCCGGCGCGGGCGCTGCCCAGGGTGAGCACGGCGACCCTGCCTACAAAGCTGCTTCCGGATACCGCCTCGGTTTCGTCCCGGGGAATAAGCCGGGCAACCAGGCGTCCTCCAGCGCGGGTCAGTGGCAGTGCAATTATGAGTGCGGCACCACAGGCGATCCATGCTGGCAGGAGTTCATCGCTCAGCCGTTGTGCCAGGCTTTGCATCAGCAGGCCCCCGAGACCGAAGCTCAGCAGCAGCAGGATCAAGATCACGAGCATGGGTACCTTGCCCACGTGAAGCCACCCCAGCAACCCGGACAGAGGACCGGGCGTCCCCGTATCGGGCATATCGGTATCCATGTCCGGTACCAGTGCATCTGGCAGCAGTGCATCCAGAATGTTGGAAATTCCGGCTCCCAGCAGCATTCCCACTCCTTCCAGCAGGGCGAGAGATGTCACCAGTGCCAGTGCCACGCTGAATGGCACGTTTTGATCTGCTGTGAGAAACTCGAACATTTCAGGAATCGCCCGATCCCGACTTCAAGGTCGCCAGACGTTCTTTAACGCGGTTATTGCGGGTCAACTCCTCCAGTTCTGCCAGCCGGGCACTTTGGTTGATTTCACTGCCAGCGCCGGAAGTGGCCAGACCGGACTGTTTTTCCATCACCCGGTTGAATGCGGATTCGGCTCGGGCAACCCTCGCGGCTATATCGTTTCCCGATCCACTGTGGGTCGATCCGGTTTGGTTTTCCTGGTTGTTGCGGGATTCGGCAAAGCGTTTCAGTTCGGTTCCAAGCTCTCGCTTTTTGGCTTGCAGTGCCTGGATATAGCCCTCCAGTTCCTTTTCTTTGGTTCCGGCTTCTGCGATGGCGCTTTCCAGAACGGGTATCTGGGCCTCAATATCCAGCTGCCTTGAAATTCCGGCTTCAGCCAGATCCTCCCGGTCTTCAGCGATGGCGGTTTCAATTTGAAGGGTCAGGGACTCATGATGCTGGCGTTCGTCCTTAAGCCGGGTATCTGCTAAGTATCTACCGGCGGTAACCCGGCCAAGCTCGGTGCGTACGTCATCGATAGCCGTATCGATCTCGCGCACCACCTGTTCCATGATGAGGTCCGGTGCAGCGTTCTCCATCGCATCCACAATCGCGTTGACGCCGCCGCTGATGATACGGCCGACGCGGGTGGTAAGGTTTTCACTCATGACGGTTTTCTCCATTCCATGATCCATTAGGCCCCAGGGTTAAGTGCCCTGTCTGTATTTGGCGGGTATTGTCCTTGCTGTGGATTACCCTGACTAACCCCGTGCCCCCTGGTCACCACGTTCACGGACTAGCCGTTGGAGCATAACCCAACTGTTTTGAGAGAATCCAGCGGATTGGGGTTGGACCGGATATCAGCACTTAAACGGATATCAATTAACCCCCGGTCCCTCTAATCAACATGGTGTTGGGGTGCCTCAGAAACAAGGGGTCGTTGGGGCACAGGGTTGAGCCAGCGTTTACCGCTGGTCTACCCGTTCTGATCGAATCGAACGGGAAGCAGCTTGATTGTAGAAAGACCAAGCAATTTGGTTGGGAATGGATTCTGTTTTCGTGTAACATGCTCGCCCATGTCTGTGAGTATTACAATGATTCAGGAAGTCGGGTGCGGCTTCCCCGTGGCAGGAGAAAGAGATGTCTGTAGTGACTAAAGATCAGGTGGAAGAGGCGATCAAGGCGTATATCGAACCCCATCTGGAGAGGGATCTGGTAAGCGCCAAGTACATCAAGGGTATCGATGTGGATGCTGGCAAGGTCAGCGTGAAGGTGGTACTGGGATTCCCGGCGGAAGGATTTCGCGGGGAGCTTGTTTCTGCACTCTCCGAGTGCATCCAGAAAGTGGAAGGTGTCTCTTCGGTTGACGTTGATATCAGCTGGGATATTGCTGCTCATTCCGTACAGAAATCTCTCAAGCCCATCGACAACGTCAAAAACATCGTTGCGGTAGCCTCTGGAAAGGGGGGGGTTGGTAAATCCACGACCGCAATCAACCTGGCATTGGCGTTGACCGCCGAAGGGGCAAAAGTGGGTCTGTTGGATGCCGATATTTATGGCCCTTCCCAGCCCCGGATGCTGGGTGTCTCGGGTCAGCCTGAGTCCAAAGACGGAAAGAGTCTTGAGCCCATGGCCAACTATGGGCTGCAGGCCATGTCTATCGGTTTTCTGGTAGATGAAGAGACCCCCATGATCTGGCGTGGCCCTATGGTTACCCAGGCTCTGGAGCAGTTGTTGAACGACACCAACTGGACCGAGTTGGACTACCTGGTCATCGATCTGCCTCCGGGTACCGGAGACACCCAGCTGACACTGGCCCAGAAAGTGCCTGTTTCCGGGGCCGTCATCGTGACCACTCCCCAGGATATCGCACTGCTGGATGCCCGTAAGGGCTTCAAGATGTTCGAAAAGGTGGAAGTGCCGGTGCTGGGTATCGTGGAAAACATGAGCATTCACATCTGTTCCCAATGCAGCCACGAGGAACATATCTTTGGTGAAGGCGGCGGCAATCGGATGGCAGAGCAGTACGGCGTGGATTTTCTGGGTGCCTTGCCCCTGGATATCCGTATTCGCGAGGAAACTGATGGCGGTAAGCCCACGGTGGTGGCTGAGCCCGATTCGAGAATAGCTCAGATCTATCGGGAAATTGCCCGTAAGACATCGGCAAAACTTGCCTTGCAGGCTAAGAGCTATGCAGCGAAATTTCCGAACATCGTCATACAGAACAACTGACGAACCTCGCGGAGACCTCCTTACCTCCGCATAAACCCCGGTAATCTATCGAGATACCGGGTTTTTTTTGTATTCTGTACCGCCAAAGCTCGCCGCTTCATACGTTGTGTGGGAGTCGGGAGCGGGTGACTGCTCCCGACGACCCGGTGGATGTGGAAACGGAGTGATGGTAAAGCTATTGAGGCACCGCCAGACGAAAGGGGCGCGAACAGATAGGCTGAACCTTAGACCACCGCTCCACATCTCGACTCTACCGGGACTGGCTGTTCGATTCTCCCTTCCCGAGGTCAGCTTCATGTGTGATGGGAATCATTCCCCAGATAGCGGACCTCCACATACTGCACTGCAATAGTCCGGACCCGATCCGGAGCGGACATACGAGCAAACAGAAAAATCCCCGACATATTGATCCAAATCAACTAGCCGAAGCTTTTTCTCCTTATTCTCTGATGGTTCTATTGATTGTAAGCAACTGTTTCAAATACTAGAGTGTAGAGGCCTCTTTTGGGGGACTCAAATGCCGCCCTTGGAATCGGATAAACATTGCCTCCAAGGCCGGTGTTTCCTTCTGGGACAAAGGTTAGTCCGCAAGGTAGCCGGATTATGTCTCCTGTACTTGAACAGGACTGCAATCATCTAGGTGATAAGGATGGTACGACGTATATTGGGAGTAACGCTTATCTATATGATGATATTTGGCCAGTCCGCCGCAGAGCAGGGTATTAATCAGGCCGTGAAACAGGTCGAAGATGCGATCAAGCTGACTCCAGATGTCGATAACGGACGAGAAGTTTACCTGTTATGTGCGGTCTGCCATTTGCCAGAAGGTTGGGGTACGGAGGATGGATATTATCCGCAGTTAGCTGGACAACATTTTACGGTGATCATCAAGCAGCTCGCAGATATTCTGGCCCGCAACCGGGATACCCCCACCATGTTCCCTTTTACTCTTCTTGAGAACCTGCAGCCGCAGGCGTTTGCTGACGTAGCGGCCTATCTGGCAAACCTGCCGATGACGCGCAATAACGGCCTCGGCCTTGGGGCGGACCTGGAGCACGGCAAGAGGCTATATGATGATAACTGTGTAGATTGCCACGGCATAAACGGTGAGGGTAACGAAGAGGATTATATGCCGCTGATTCAGGGACAACATTACAACTATCTGGTACGCCAGTTTGAGTGGATCAGAAAAGGGAAACGGCGAAACGCCGATAAAGAGATGGTAGAGCAGATCCAAGGTTTCACAGACCGTGATATCTCGGCCATTATGGACTACACATCACGACTAAAACCACCAGCGGGACGACTGGCGGCACCCGGTTGGCGGAATCCGGATTTCCCCGAATTCATTCGTTGAAAGCCACCGAAACAGACCGTTTACCCTGGCGGGGATTTTACGGTACCTGAATTTCTAGTCTTGGCCGAAACCGGACAACCCCACCCACATTAAACCCGGCGCTCAGGCCGGGTCTTTGACAGGTGAAACCTTTCGGCTACTTCTTGTCCTTTCTAGAGTCTGATTCCACCCAAAGCATCACACCAAAGAGGATGCAGCCAAGAATGGTGACTTCCAGATTATCGGTATGTTCGGCATACCCAATCAGCCCTAAACTCACCAAGAAACCTACCATCCATGCTGGTTTCATGATTCTGTCCCCCTAAATCCACTCTACAGGATTGTCGCACCCGATGTCTTGTCCGAACGCGAAAATCGTTTGGCTGACTTACCCGTTTATCGAACGGTGGAATAGAAGACTTGATCGGCTATCATGAGGCTATATTCCTCCTTGCTATCAGGATGCAGGTAGTCACAACCATGTCTCGTCGAAAACGACGGCTGATAATTGGCACCGTCGGATTATCGTTGGGTGGTCTTGCTCCAATCGTCACAGGTATAGTTGGTGCGTGGAGTTCAGACCTCAACACCATGATGACATCATGGGATTATAACTCATTGTTTATTGGTTGGTACTGAGGTGTTTCGGCAATAATTGGACATCGTGTAGCGCTCCAGATAGCCAGAATACCCAATGTCTGAGTGGAAAAAAGCCAGTTTTCCTCCGACTCATCCTTTCTTTATCAGCCCCCCGTTTAGGAACCAACTACCGGTCGA
>JAAELC010000707.1 GCA_024227135.1 Gammaproteobacteria bacterium | reverse complement strand
TATCTGGACTGAGGTACTCTACGCATTCAGTTCAGTTTTTTCGTCCCTGCCCCGCCTGTGCAAACGATTAACTTCACGTTCTCGTGGGCTGCCATGCTTGTGGAAGACTGGCGATTTACGAAGCGCTTAGGCTGCTGACGCTACGGCCGAAAAGCAGTCAACTAGAGGGGTGTAGGTGGTGCCTTCGGGCGCTATCCATGCCTTTCTCGGATGACGCCTCTGTCGTTCTTCGATGGATGAAGAACCCACCCCCGGGATAGAACTCGACAGCACCTGATGGTGATGAGCTCTCCTGCTCGTCAATGGGTTCCATCGAGCGGGACGAACCCCGTACTTGTGCGGGCTGTATAGCCCCGGTGGTAGGCTGGAGGAAGACCATCCTTGTGGCCCCAATTCTGTGCGCGGACCAGTCCGTGTGCGGATTCAGACCTAACCACAAAACAGTTGAGCTTAGCTCCTCAGGCCTTGGACTTTTGTTCTGAGGCTCGTGACCAGCACCTGTGCCGGTTGTTATGATGATGATGCTCAGATTTGTTGTGAACATGGAGGAGAAGGAGGGCAGAATGTTTCCTTAACAGCTGAGGTACATAAGACAACAACAATGACTGGTGGTGGCGGTTGGATCCAGCCGCTGTAGCTTTCATTTTGTTGTTGTCCATTCTTCTTCTTTTTTCC
>JAAELC010000706.1 GCA_024227135.1 Gammaproteobacteria bacterium | reverse complement strand
TGTGAACCAGCTGGAACGCTTTGTCACCCTGATCAATCCCGCCGGCCCCATCGACATAATCGGGATGAATCGTATTGAAGGCATAGGAGAAGAGGTTGTCGTTCGCATGCAATCCGGAGGAATCAAAGGATTTAATTGTTCTGAAACCGGGCATGGCGGGGTGATCGAAACCGACAGCACTATCCATTTGTCGCTCAACAGCGGTCTGGATCTGGTAATTCGGTTTCCTGGTCCTGGCCCAACTGACCATGAGTATCCAGATGATGGCTGTTCTACAGAGTGTGGACTGGTATGTGAGGAACGCGACTGATGAGCTATGATTTCTTGGGCAAAGGGCTGCGATATCCATTTGGATTTGAGTCGGTTTCTGGTGGAACGCAGGTTTCTGGGACCACTTCCCAGGATCATGCACATATCCGGGAAAGCATCCTCCAGATCCTCGGCACCAGCCCCGGAGAAAGATTCATGAATCCCGAGTTCGGTTCCAAATTGAAAGACCTGGTATTCGAACAGAATGATGAGGTTCTTAAAGGACTGATTCGCCATTATGTGAACGATGCAATTAGGCGATGGGAAAAACGAGTGGTCATCACTGGTATATCCTACGGCGATTCTGCGCAAGACACCGATCGAAACATTCTTAATATTATAATATCCTACCGAGT
>JAAELC010000705.1 GCA_024227135.1 Gammaproteobacteria bacterium | reverse complement strand
GGTAGGGTAGGCCGCTATTAAGCGCAAGGTGTAACTTCTCAATAGTCCCATATATCGCATCAAATAACACTGGACTCCCAAGGCATATGGGGCTATCTTCGGCCCCATGGAATTACCACTCACCATTCAGGCAAGGCAGATAGGAGCGGATGAACTCGCAACGATCCGTGAGCTGATCACCTCACATCCATATTGGCACCGCACTCACCTTTCGCAAGAACTCTGTCGCCAATGGAATTGGTATAATGAAGCGGGCCAACTGAAGGATATTGCTGCCCGCACCTTGTTGCAAAAACTGGATCATCGTGGCTTGATTTAACTTCCTGCCCCCGTTCGTTCTGCTAACAATGAATTTCGCAATCGACCTGATGGTCTGAAATCGATGGGATTAGAGTCACTGCGGATTGAGGAGTCTCTGTCAGCACTTCAGCCATTGCGGATTCAGCGGATTACCCATGTGGAAGATGTGCGACTGTTTCGCGATCTCCTGCAAAAATACCACTATCTGGGATATCGTGGCCCTGTCGGTGAGAACTTGAAGTATCTGGTCTACGACCGTAAGGAACGTCTGTTGGAGTGTCTGTTGTATGGTGCTGCCGCTTGGCGGGTGGCTGACCGTGACCAGTTTATTGGTTGGGATGAGACGGCCCGCACACAGGGGCTCTCCCGTATTGCCAATAACACACGTTTTCTGATCCTGCCCGGCGTCCGGGTTCCACACCTGGCTAGCCACCTGCTGGCCATGGTCAGTCGGCGTATCAGTGCCGATTGGCAGGAGAGCTATACTCATCCAATCCTGTTACTGGAGACTTTTGTCGAACAACAGCATTTCACCGGAACCTGTTACAAAGCTGCCAATTGGCTCTGTGTGGGGCAAACCACCGGACGCACCCGTAACCACAAGAGCGGAACGCCGATGGCACCCGTCAAGTCGGTTTGGCTCTATCCGTTACATCGTTATTCCCGGAAGAGGCTGCTGGGTGCTGTCACCGTTCGGGATGGGCAAGTCGCATGAAGCCCTTCAAGCACGTACTTCCTGTTATTCCCCTGCAAGAACAGACACCGACGGTACGTCTCCTGCTCACAATTAGTGAACAGCAGCAAGAGACCATCCAGCAACAGCAAGAACGAATTGAAACCCTGGGGGCTGAAATTGCGCGGCTCAAGAAGCTGTCGCAAAAGCCCATAATTCGCCCCAGCACACTGCCCAAGGATGATGATGAGCCAGATGACAACGATACGGATAACACTGGTTCTGAGGGAGATAATCCAACAGGGAAACCCAAAAAACCTCGCAAGCGCAAGAAAAATCTGATCATCCACGAGACTGAAATCGTAAAGCCCAAAGGACTACCGCAAGGGTCACGCCTTCTGGGTTATGATGACTTCACTATCCAGGAACTACTGATCCAGCCTCATAATACGCTTTACCGTCTGGCACGCTATGAGACACCGGATAGAGAAACAGTGGTTGGAAAACTCCCCGAACCACTGCAAGGGAGCCACTTCGGCACCACCCTCAGAAGCCATATCCTCTACCAGTACTATTATCTACGTGTCACCCAGCCATTGATCCACAAGCAGTTGACTGAGTGGGGTATTGACATTTCCACTGGTCAGATTAGTCAACTGCTCACCGAAGGGAAAGAGTCTTTTCATACGGAAAAGGATGCCTTACTGACGGCAGGTATCAGCAACAGTACTTATATCAATGTCGATGACACGGGAAGTCGCCATGGGGGTAAAAACGGTTGCTGCACCCATATTGGGAATGAGTCGTTTGCCTGGTTCTCAAGCACCCAGTCCAAGAGTCGGATCAACTTTCTGAAACTGCTACGCGGTTCGGTGCTGGATTATACGGTCAACATGGCGGCGCTCGATTACATGCGTGTGCAAGGTCTTCCTCAGGAACCCCTGGCGCTCATTGAACAGAGTGAAGGACAGATATTTGATGATGAGAAGGCGTGGACGGAATATCTGGCAAAACTCAAGATCACCAACAAGCGGCATATTCGTATCGCGGCGGAAGGTGTTTTACTGGGGACACTGAAGGCCTATGGTTTCCCTCCGGATTTAGTCATTATCAGCGACGATGCCGGGCAGTTTAATGTCCTCGCCCATGCCCTGTGTTGGGTGCATGCCAATCGGGTCTTTCAGCGCATTGTCCCGCTCAATGAATGCCATGCCAAAGAACTGGACTGGGTCCACACCCAGATCTGGGATATCTACTCCGAGCTGAAACAGCACAAGCGCAGCCCTTGCCCAGAGTTGAAGGCGGCAATCGATGCTCACTTCGATGAACTGTGCGGAACAAAAACCTCTTTTGCCACTCTCAACCAGGCGCTCAAGCGGCTGGCAAAGAATAAAAAGGAGTTACTGCTGGTGCTGGAACGTCCCGATATCCCGCTTCACAACAACCTCAGTGAACGGGATATTCGGGAATATGTCATCAAACGAAAGATT
>JAAELC010000704.1 GCA_024227135.1 Gammaproteobacteria bacterium | reverse complement strand
TAAACTCCCTGGTGTAATCGGCGTACCCTAACACTGGGGCTTCTGTCAGAGCACACTTGAGACGTTGGAAGGCTTTCTGACAGTCTGGCGTCCACAGTTCATCTAGAGGTTGCTTTTCTCCCTTGTCACGTGCTGCCTTCAGTGCTCTGGGGTTTTTCGGCGACATACCAGCAGTACTACGCTCATGAACCTGGGTTATCACATGGTGTAGCGGCTTGGCAATTTCAGCAAAACCTTTGACGAACCGCCGATAGTAGGAGGCCAGACCGTTAAAGGAGCGCACGTCTTTTGCTGTCTTGGGGACGGGCCAGTTCATAACTGCCTCTATCTTCTTCGGGTCCGTGCCGATGCCTTCGGGGGAGACGCGGTGACCGAGCCAGGGGACTTCTGGTTGGCCGAATAAGCACTTCGGGGGGTTCAGCCTCACGTTAATGTCAGATAGCCTCTGGAAGATCTTGGCGAGAGACTCCAAGTGTTCCTCGAAAGTTCCATTGAAAACCAAAAGGTCGTCGAGGTACACCAGGAGAATTTGGAACAGAAAGTCAGACATCGTACTGTTCATTAGTCTCTGGAACGTGGCTGGGGCGTTACATAACCCCATTGGCATTCTTTCGAACTGGTACAGGCCAAAGGGGCAGGTGAACGCGGTCTTCTCCTTATCTTCCTCTGTCATTGCGACCTGATGGTAGCCCGAGG
>JAAELC010000703.1 GCA_024227135.1 Gammaproteobacteria bacterium | reverse complement strand
GGTCCAGAGGCCAACTAGGCCGAGATACCAAAAAAGTACCAGGCTTGGACTGTCGATCAGACCACCTATGACAGCAATGCCAAAAGATACGAAGCTGACAGCAAGCGAAGTTATCGTAACCACCTTCAATAGTTTGTTAATGCGTTTCATCTCTATACTCCTGTTAATGCGGTTGTTGATTGATATAGTTTCAGTGTACGACCCCTAACCTGAAGACATGCTGATACAGAAATTAAGCCGCCGTTAAGGTTCGGTTTTAAAGAAGGAACCAGTGCCTGGAGGAATGTTTGATACATCTGTATCACTTGCTTAGCATTGTTAGCAGTACCAACAGGTGCAGGGCTATTTTTCGCACTTCCAATGCAATATCTTGCCGGTCGGTAGTTCCACATACTTTTTGATACCCTCGACGTTGGTGTTTTCACATCGCAATATCATTGACGTCTTGATTACCTCACCACTCTGCAGGTCGACATATTGATAGGGCTTTGGTGTATCCTGTTTTGCTGCAAGCTGGTATGTTTTCTGATCACCGCCAGGGCCAAAAGTGGAGGCCCAGGAAATATTGACGCCAGAAAACAGCGCGGCGCCAAAACCAAGTGCGATAGTGGTCATTTTCATGGGCCTTGTATCCATCTTTATGCTCCTGCTAAAAAAGATTGTTTATCGACACAGGTTTAGTGTACGAGCTCCGACCTGAAGGCATGCTGATACAGGATTTAAGCCGCGGTTAAGGTTCAGTTTGAAAGAATGAAACTGAACCTGAAGATCTGCTTAGGGAGTTTTCTGATGATTGCTCGTGACAGTTCAGCAAAAACAACGCTGGTGCGAAGGCTACCAATCCGTGTGGGGGTCTCCCTGGCATGCGCATTTACTTTGATTGCCGGATTGGTTGCTGGTGTGCCTTGGGCTGTAGCTGACGAAGATGAGGATTTCACCAATAATATGGAAGGGGTGGCCTCATTGCGGAGCCTTCTTGCGCAAGTGCATGAGGCCTATCCAGGACGTGTCCTGGAGGTGGAACTTGAACGAGAGGAGTATGATGCGAGAGATATCTGGATCTATGAGGTTAAGCTGCTTACCAAGAATGGAAGCGTCCTTAAGTTGGAATACGATGCCATTAATCTGGAACTGCTGAAGCTAAAAGGGAGACTTGAAAATTGACCAGGGAGTCATTATGAGAGTGCTTGTTGTCGAAGATGATCTTGATGTTGCCAGACAGATTTCGGATATACTGCTCCAGGCCAAATACGTTGTTGATGTGGCGCACGATGGCGAGGAAGGTCAGTTTCTTGGCAATACCGAACCGTATGACGTTGTTATCCTGGACTTGGGGCTGCCCAAACTTGATGGGCTGAGCGTACTCCAGTATTGGCGCCAGGCGGGGCACGAGATGCCGGTACTGATCCTAACCGCACGTGACACTTGGCGCGAAAAGGTGGCGGGGCTGCGGGCAGGCGCAGATGACTACCTGGCAAAGCCATTTGAGCTGGAGGAGATGCTGGCCCGGGTGGAGGCACTGATTCGGCGTTCCTCCGGGCATGCCAGCCCTGTGCTGGAGTGTGGGCCTCTCGCTCTGGATGTCAGCACTACGAGGTTAACGGTTGCAGGCCGCCCCGTCGAACTGACCGCCCTTGAGTTCCGGACGCTGGCCCACCTCATGCGCCATGAGGACCGGGTCGTATCCAAAACCGAGTTGACCGAACACCTTTATGATCAGGACTTTGATCGCGACTCCAACGTCATAGAAGTTCTGGTCAATCGTCTGCGCAACAAACTTGGGGCCAGTCTCATCAAGACCCACAGAGGGCTGGGTTACCAGCTGACGGTGCCGGAAGATGATGCGTAACTCCCTGACCTTACGGCTCGTCGCTACCTCGTTTGCCTGGGTTGGGGCGACGTTGCTGGTCACAGCGGTGTTACTGGTCGTTCTGTTTCGCGGGCACATTGAGCAGCGTTTCGAAGCCCTGCTACTCGATCATCTGGAGGAGCTGGTGTCGGCAAGCGAGTTGACACCGGAAGGTGCCCTGCAAATGAACTGGCGTCCATCTGACCCCCGTTTTAATCGGCCTCACTCCGGTTGGTACTGGGAGATTCTGCGGTCAGGGGTGTCGGTGGCCCGTTCCGACTCACTCTGGAGAGAGAGCCTCAAGGTAACTGAGCCACGTATTGGCGAGGTTCCTCAGATTCAACAGTTTTCCGGCCCGGAAGATGAG
Source organism: Gammaproteobacteria bacterium (assembly GCA_024227135.1). Classification (GTDB taxonomy): domain Bacteria; phylum Pseudomonadota; class Gammaproteobacteria; order Chromatiales; family Chromatiaceae; genus JAHEHQ01. Next base: position 905 of record JAAELC010000703.1, on the reverse strand, counting down.
CCTTTGCAGGTGCTGGTGCAGGACATCACCTTTCCGGAAGTTGAGAAACCACTTCTCTTTATGGTTGCCGGACCCGTTGCAGACATCGAAGATAACGTCCAGGCGTTCACCGCACAGGTCGCCATCACCTTGACGGCACTTGGGATTGGCCTCCTGTTGGTGGTGTGGTTTCAGGTGCGCTTCGGCCTGCGCCCGTTGCAAGCTATGCAGCAGGCTCTTAGCGACATTCGAAAAGGAAAAGCACAGCGTCTACCAGAGGACTATCCTGTAGAAGTTAAATCGGTGGTGAGCGAACTCAATGGCTTGCTGGATCACAACGCTGCGCTGCTTGATCGAGCAAGGACCCATGTGGGTAATCTGGCGCATGCTCTAAAGAACCCGTTGACCGTGATCCGAAATGAAGCAAAGGCCATTGAAAACGAGCGTGAGCTCGTGATACGGGAGCAGACCGCCGCGATGGCAAACAGCGTGGAACGTTATCTGTCTCAGGCACGGATTGCCGGGACTGCAGGTGTCCTTGGCGCCCGTGCAGATGTCAAGGCGATTATCGAAGATTTCTGTTTTTCCATGAAGCGGCTATACAGGGAGAGAGATCTTGAGATCCAGCACTCCGGGCTAGAAGAGTGCTGGTTCCGGGGTGAGGCACAGGATCTGGAAGAGATGCTCGGTAACCTGATGGACAACGCCTGCAAATGGGCGCGCAGTCAGGTACTGGTTCGTGCCAAGTGTGCCAAAGATCGGTTGCTGATTGTGGTGGAAGACGACGGTCCCGGGATCCCCGAACAGCGGCAGGTTGAAGTCCTGGAACGCGGACGTCGACTCGACGAAAAGGTCCCGGGTAGTGGTCTTGGGCTCGACATTGCGCAGGATATCGCTGGGCTTTATCGTGGCTCGATTACGCTAGG
>JAAELC010000702.1 GCA_024227135.1 Gammaproteobacteria bacterium | reverse complement strand
TGTCCAGATTCAAGGCGTGATAAGGGGCGCATAGCCGTTCTATGTAACCCTTGTCGCAACACGGAAGCTGGGCAACAAGGCAAGCCAGATGGGATGAATCATTTTTTCCGCGGCCCTTATCCAACATTGTCAGCCGTGACGGGCTGCAGTTTCCAGATATCCTGATTGTACTCCTGCATCGTCCTGTCGGTGGAAAATTTCCCGCTGGCGGCAGTATTCATGATGGAGCTGGTGACCCAGCGATCCTGGTCGCGGTAGGTTTCAGCGGCACGTTCCTGGGCCGCCACGTAGTCCTGAAAGTCTGCACAGACCATCCAGGGATCCCCAGGGCTGTAGAGGGCTTCGATGACAGGGTCGAATATACCCGGCTCGAATTGATTGAAGTGGTTCATCTGCAACAGTTCCATGACCCGGGAGAGATTGTGGTCCGCTGCAATGATAGCTGCCGGGTTGTAGTTGTTGCGGCGTTGCGCGATTTCCTGCTCGGTAAGCCCGAACAGAAAGAAATGTTCATCCCCCACCTCTTCTCTGATTTCGATATTGGCACCATCCAGCGTGCCGATGGTCAGGGCTCCGTTCATCATGAATTTCATATTACCGGTACCTGAGGCTTCCTTTCCGGCAGTGGATATCTGCTCCGAAAGGTCGGTGCTGGGACAGATCACTTCCATTGCCGATACGCGATAGTTCGGCAGAAATGCCACTTTCAGAAGGTCACCGACCTGGGGGTCCCGGTTGACCACATGGGCCACGTTATTGATCAACTTGATGATCAGTTTCGCCTGGGCGTAACCGGGGGCCGCCTTACCACCCACCAGTACACAGCGGGGCGTCCAGTCCGCTATATCGCCTCTCTTGATCCGGGCGTACAAATGAATGACATGCAGCACATTCAGTAACTGGCGCTTGTATTCGTGGATGCGCTTGACCTGCACATCGAACATCGACGACGGATTGAAGCGGATACCGCAGGTTCCTTCTACCAGCACGGCGAGGCGCTGCTTGTTTTCCTGTTTGATCTTGCGCCATTGCTGACGAAAATCCGAATCCCCGGCGTGAGCGGTCAGTTGCTCGATCTGCTCCAGATCACTGATCCAGCCGTTACCGATGGTATCGGTGATGAGTCTGGCCAGACCAGGGTTGCAATGGGCCAGCCAACGGCGCTGGGTAACGCCATTGGTCTTGTTGTTGAACCGTTCCGGCCAGAGATCATGGAAGTCCCGAAACAGGCCATGGGTGAGGAGTTGCGAATGTAATTCAGCCACCCCGTTGACGGAGAAACTGCCGATGATTGCCAGGTAAGCCATCCTGACCTGCCGCTCAGGACCCTCCTCGATAATCGACATGCGCTGCAGCCGGTGGGTATCTCCGGGCCACCGGTTAGCCACTTCACTGAGGAAACGGGCATTGATTTCAAAAATGATATCCAGCAGGCGGGGCAGCAGTTGGCGGAACATGCGTACCGGCCACCGTTCCAACGCTTCAGGCAGCAGCGTATGGTTGGTGTAGGCCATGGTGTTGCGGGTGATATCCCAGGCCTGGTCCCAGCCCAGCCGCTCTTCATCAATCAGCAGGCGCATCAACTCCGCGACCGCAATGGTTGGATGGGTATCGTTGAGCTGGAAACAGTTACGACTCGCGAATGCCTGAAAATTCCGGCCGTTTTTCTCCTGCCATTCCCGCATGACATCTTTCATGCTGGCACTGGCGAGGAAATACTGTTGCTTGAGCCGCAGTTCCTTACCGTTTTCGCTGGCGTCATTGGGGTAGAGCACCATGGTGATATTCTCAGCATGGTTCTTCGCTTCAACGGCTTCGGGATAACTGCCGGCGTTGAACTCTTCCAGATCGAATTCATCGGTGGCTCTGGCTCGCCATAGACGCAGTGTGTTCACGGTCCCGTTGCGATACCCCGGTATCGGGATGTCGTAGGGCACCGCCAGCACATCATGGGTGTTTGCCCATCGTGCCCGTTGTGCCCCGTTTTCGTCCTGGTAGAATTCTGTACAGCCTCCAAAGAGCACACGCTGCTTGTGTTCGGGACGTTCCACTTCCCAGGAATGGCCATCCCGCAACCAGTGATCGGGCTCTTCAACCTGGTAGCCATCATTGATTCTCTGTCGGAACATGCCGTACTCGTATCGGATACCATAGCCTTTGACCGGAAGCTGTAAAGTAGCGCAACTGTCCAGAAAACAGGCAGCGAGTCGACCCAGACCCCCGTTGCCCAGGCCGGCATCGGGTTCACATTCTGCAATCTCCTCCAACACCAGGCCCAGATCGTACAGTCCTTTGGCTGTTTCCTCCGTCAGCCCCAGATTGAGCATCGCATTTCCCAGGGATCTTCCCATCAGGAATTCCAGGGAAAGGTAGTAGGTACGCTTGCCGTCGGTTTCATTGCAGGCTTGCTGGGTTTTCTTCCAACGTTCCATGAGTCGGTCCCGAATCGACAAAGCCAGTGCTCTGTACGGGTAATAACTGAAACGGCAGTCGCTGGACTGGCCGAGGGTATGGCCGAAATAGTGTTTGAAATTCTTCGCCAGCGCTTCGGAACCGAACTCCAGGGGGGGGAGTTCGGAGAGCGCTTCGTTGGGTTTGCTTTGAATGAGCGGAAGAAAGTGGTTATTCGTATTGTATGTCATGCGCTACCTGGCTGGGACATTGAAAGCTTGGGGCCATTATAGATCAGGGGGATTACATTGGAAGTTCGGTTATCGAACTGAATGGCGATAGCCCCAGCGGCGCTTTCAGGGGGCAACGGTATTGGATGTGGTTGAAGTACCAGGGCGCCCTTTACTTTGCTTGGTTCTACTACCTTTCGCCGCGGTATACATGTGCTTGCGGGGCGTGGAAACCCACGAATCGTCGGGTGGGCGTCGAAGACCACGGGCCGCTCTGGCCCGGCGGGCCTATCCACCCCAGGGATGCTGCCCGGTTCTCTGGTGGGCAGGCGGTTTTATCTGTTGATTTGGAAAACAGGGTTATTTCAGGAGTCGGGCTGACTCAGAAATATTCCTCCTCGTGGATCTTGAATTCCTGGGGACTGTCGACCGTCGAGCTTTCGTCGAGTCGGATACGCAGCGAAAGATTATTCCGGGAATCGGCATTCTTCAATGCCTCTTCCATGGTGATGGTGCCCTTTCTGTAGAGTTTGTAGAGTGCCTGGTCGAAGGTCTGCATACCCCGTTCGTTGCCCTGCTCCATTGCTTCCTTGATGGAATGGATTTCACCCTTCTGAACAAGCTCAGCTACAAAGGTCGAAAGCAGCATGATCTCCACCGCAGGTGCCCGCTTGCCGTCTTTGGTCTTGACCAGCCGCTGGGAGATAACTGCCTTGAGATTCAGGGAGAGATCCATGAACAACTGATGATGGGCGGTATCCGGAAAGAAGTTGATAATACGGTCCAGTGCCTGATTGGCATTATTGGCGTGCAGTGTGGAAAGGCAGAGATGCCCGGTTTCCGCATAGGCGATCGCGTGTTGCATCGTCGCCCGGTCCCTGATTTCGCCGATCAGAATCACGTCGGGTGCTTCCCGCATGGCATTTTTCAATGCGACCTCGTAGGACAAGGTATCCAGTCCTACTTCCCGCTGGTCCACTACCGATTTCCTATGGGTGTGGAGAAACTCCACTGGATCTTCGATGGTCAGAATATGACCGGTGGCGTTCTCATTCCGGTAGTTGATCATTGAAGCCAGTGTTGTTGATTTACCCGATCCGGTAGATCCCACCACCAGCACCAGACCGCGGGGTTCCAGTATCAGTTTTTTCAGGGTCTCGGGTAGTTTCAGGTCTTCAATCGAGGGAATCTGGCCCTTGATATAGCGTATGACCATGGCCACGTCGCCACGTTGACGAAAGACATTCACCCGAAACCGCCCCAGTCCGCTGATGGATATGGCGAGATTTCCTTCCATGGTGGATTCGAACTCGGAGATCTGAGCATCGGTCATGATGGCATAGGCCAGCTTTCTTACCATGCCGGGTACCAGAGGGGTATCCCCAATAGGCATGGTTCGGCCTTCAGCTTTCAGATTGGGTGGAGCGCCGGTACTGAAGAATAAGTCCGAGCCATTTTTCTGAACCATCAGTTTCAAGTAAGGGACTATTTCCATACGATATCTCTTTCAGTGATCTGCTGTGGTTTTTGGCAGCGGTATAATTCGTAATCCAATGATTGGGAAGGATTCTGGTCTGTATGCTCGGTGAAGCAGTGGTCTGTCCAGACGCTCTCTGTATTCTGCCGTTGCGCTGAAACCGGGCAGTAGGAACGGGTAAGACCAGATCGTTACTTCTTGTCGGCGCCCTTAATCAGTAAATTCCCTGCAGTGGAGTACTAGATTGATCGGCAGGTGGCGGGGGAAATTGAGTGCTGAAAGGGAAAAAATCTTCTATTTATACCCCCTTTTTTCCAATGGTTCGGGCCAGCTCAAGTGTACAGTCCACATTGTCTGGTGCATCCGGCGGTTTCCGGCTGCCGTTAACTGCAGGGCCCGGCAACTGTTTTCGGCCTGGTCCCTTCAGCAGTTTGGTGGAGTCTGCGTGTTCTGCAGGAGACTCTGAAAGGGTGGCCCCCCGGATGGGCCGGGTGGCTCATGATGATGGCAATCCCCGTTTACCGGGGGGTGCTTCCTGATCGGGATTGATATAGGCTGCGTACCCGAATAGATCAGATATAAAAGAGGTCATAGATGGATGAGTTAACCCGAATCAAGCTGGAGGCTGCGGCGTTCCGTGGCCTGGTCGAGCACCTTCAGGCACGTACAGATGTTCAGAATATCGATATCATGAATCTGGCCGGCTTTTGTCGTAACTGTCTGTCCAAGTGGTACAAGGAGGCGGCAGACGAGCAGGGACTGGATCTCACCAAAGATCAGGCACTCGAAGCTGTCTACGGCATGTCCTACGGAGATTGGAAGGAGAAATACCAGAAGAAGGCCTCATCGGAGCAGTTGGAACTCTTCGAAAAGACCAAACCGCTCCACACCAGGATCAGTGGTCATTGATGAATCGTCTGAAGTACGGCAGCGGCTGCCCGCTCTTCATCCAGGAGCAATGATGAACGTTCAATTGCTGCTTACCGGCAACGAGCTGATGCGGGGTGATACGGTAGATTCCAACTCGGCCATGATCGCCCAGCATTTTGGGCGACTGGGTATCGATGTGAGTCGGAAGGTTACCGTGGGTGATGATCTGGAATTACTGGTCAGTCAGTTGCGGGAACTCGCAACGACGGCCGATATCCTGGTAGTTAACGGGGGGTTGGGGCCAACTATCGACGATCTGACCGCCGAGGCGGCTGCCCGGTTGACCGATACGGCGCTGGTCGAGCATCCCGAAGCAGTGGATCATCTGAGGCGTTGGTGTGCCGCCCGGTCTTTCCCGCTCAATCCATCCAACCTGAAACAGTCCCTGCTTCCCGAAGGTGCGAGTATTATTCCCAATCCGCGGGGGTCTGCGGTGGGATTTAAAGTACGGTTTGCTGAATGTGATATCTACTGCACTCCCGGTGTACCTGTGGAGTTACGCGGGATGCTGGAACAGACGCTGATCCCCGATGTTTCCCAGCGCCTCGATCCCGACCAGATACGGCTGATCCAGCGATTTCACACCTATGGTATTGGTGAATCCAGCCTGCAACAGTGGATAGTGGATGAGATTCCCGATCGCCCCCCCCAGGTTGAGTTAGGATTCCGTGCCGGGGCGCCCACACTGGAAGTTAAACTCCAAAGCCCCGCCTGTGCGGCCACCGAACACCACAGGTTCGTGGGGAGGCTCGGAAGTCTGCTCAAAGACTACATCGTGGCGGAAAGTGATGGCAGCCTGGCCAGGACTGTGGTGGACACTCTGAAAGGCCGTGGTTTGAAGATGACGACCGCCGAGTCCTGTACCGGTGGATTGATCGCTTCGATGCTCACGGGGCAGGCAGGGGCGTCCGCCGTTTTCGAAGCCGGTTTCGTGACCTATGCCAATAACATGAAAGAGGAAATGCTGGGTGTGTCACCCGAAGCACTGATTAGCCGGGGCGCGGTGAGCGAGACGGTCGTCAGGCAGATGGCATTGGGCGCTTTGAGCAGAAGCGGCGCTGATTGTGCTGTGGCTGTATCCGGTATCGCAGGCCCGGACGGTGGCACCGAAGAAAAACCGGTGGGTACGGTATGGCTGGCATGGGGAAGTGCGGCGGATATGCGGAGCGTGTGCCTCTATTTTCCTTACGGCCGACGCATGTTTCAAACCATGGTCGCCGGGGCTGCCCTGGATCTTGTGAGACGATTTATTGCTGGTATCGAATCAACGCCACGATATTTCAGGGATCGTCGGTTGAAGTCACCAGCATCCTGATCCCGTTCAGTAGTGGGGGGGTGGTTGCTCATCGATGGCTTCCACTGGCTCTTGCAGCGAGAGGCTTCTCAGCTGGGATTTGAGTTCATCCCGGTCCTTTTTGAGTTCGGCAATTTCCAGTTGCTGACTCATGACTGTTTTTGTCAATTCGTATAAAGCGTCTTCCTGGAAAGCGATACGGGTCTGTAGTTCAATGAGCGGATCTTCCAATGATTTGTCCTGGAGGCTCTAATGATTGAGAATGCAGGTTTCAGCGTCTTCGGCGACTTTACCTGATTGCCAGAAAGATTACTCCTGTGATTCGAGCTTTGACTTACCGAAACGGCGGTGGTGTGGTGATCGTTCGCTCTGTTTTTCTGTCTCGCCAGTGCCGGCAGGCAATTGACCGGATTGACATATACTCCCCACGTGCCAGGAATTTGAATGATGATCTCCCCTATTGAACGGAGCAGTCTGCTCCTGGTGTTGCAACCAGACCTGGTGTCGAGTCGGGTTTTATTTCTGGTGATCCTCCTGTTCGTTTTAATGATACCGGGACGGAGCCTGGGGGCAGATAAGAGTCCCTTGGAACCGCTTGATACCTCCAGTCCCCGGGCTACTCTTTTTGGATTCCTGGATGCGGTGGATAACGTGCTGCGGTTTGACAATATCTCCGACTGGCAACCTCCAGATTACCAGCGGTTTCTCGAGCAAAAGTTGATGATTGACGACGCCATGCGTGCGCTGGATTTGAGCGAGGTTGCACCGGCCAGCCGTAAGCCGGTGGGTGCCGCGACAGGAGTCTATCTCTATGAGGTTCTGAGCCGCATCGATCTGCCTCCCGAGTCCAGTGTCCCAGGTGTCTCGGAGTCGGAGTCGGAGATACCGGTCTCCTACAAGATACCCCAAACCGAGATTACCCTTACCCGGATCAAAGAGGGACAACGGGCCGGGGAGTATCTGTTCAATCCCGAAACCGTTTCCCGGGCGAGCGAATTCTACGATCGGACGAAAGAGCTGTCGTACAAGCGGTCGGTGCCCATAGAGGACGTGGTGGAATATATGGCCAACAGGCCCGGGTGGTTGGTTCCGGCTCGATTGATCGACAGCCTGCCTGCCTGGACACAGGCAAGGCACTGGGAACATGGTTCCTGGAAGTGGGCGGTGCTGGCGGTGCTGGTGGTGCTGGCCCTGGGTCTTCTGGCCCTGGTCCACCGCATTGCCCGGGCCCGGGAATCGGTACGCCCGGTAAACCGGTATCTTCGCAGCCTGGCGTTACCCCTGACTTTGATAATGCTGCTGCCGGTGCTGGTGTCATTGGCCAACATACATCTGCTGAACATTTCCGGTGGGGCTGCCGAAAGCATCGTGGTTTTCGCGGGAGCGATCACTTTCCTGGCGATAGCCTGGGTTGTCTGGTTGATCCCCATGGTGATTGCAGAACTGGTCATTTCCTCTCCAACTATATCATCGAGGGGAGTGAACGCTCACTTACTGCGGTTGCTCGCCCGGATCGTGGGTATTTCATTGGCCCTGGTCTCGATAGTCTACGGGGCCAATTTTATCGGTATTCCTCTCGTGGGGGTGCTTGCCGGTGTCAGTATTGGCGGTCTCGCCATAGCGCTTGCAACCCAGGACACCCTGAAGAATCTTCTGGGAAGTTTGATGATTTACATGGATAAGCCCTACGAGATCGACCAGCGGATCATGGTGATGGGACATGATGGCGTGGTTGAGGAAATCGGCCTCAGATCCACCAAAATCCGATTGCTGAATGGTCATGTCACCTCAATTCCCAACGAGAAAATGGCGAGCACCGATATTGTCAACGTCAGTCGACGACCCTACATTCAACGGGTTTTCAACGTCAGGATTGCTGTTGATACGTCCCCACCCAAGATCAGTCGCACGTTGGAGATTCTCAGAGAAATATTTGCGGTACCCGGTGGGGATGGCTCACAGGATGGTGAGTTTTCAGGAAATGGGCCTGGACCTGGAAAAAAGACCGATGAGCAACCCCCCCATCCCAATGAAGCAATCAACAATCCTGATTTTCCCCCCAAGGTCTACTTCAATGATTTGACCCAGGAATATCTCAATTTTATTGTCCTCTACTGGTATCACCCTCCCATGTACTGGGACTATCTCGAACACGCCACTGCCGTCAATACTCAGATCATGGAACGACTGGGCGCGGAGGGTATCGAGTTTGCCAAAGTACCCCGGAAGCTCTACATAGAAGACAGCACCCAGCTGCCGCCCGGGAGCGAGACGGCTGCTTTTCCTGGTACTTTTGCAACAAGCGTGTGAGACGTATTGGCACCAACTGGCTTTTTCCATGAACACTGAAGAGTCCATTGAACTCGTCATTGCTGCTGTGAGTAAGTCATCGGGGGTGGTGAAGCCGCTGGCACACAACGTTAATATCAACGTTATGTTGTAACAAAGCATTAAGATACTTTCAGGAAGTATTATTATTATAGTATAAAATCAACAAGATATGTTTTGGCATGGCTTCTGCAGTATGAGGGGTAACATCCCTGGAAACGTACTGTATCGAAGGAACAGACCATGACCAATCTCGCCCTAGTCACCAATGACTCACCCGGCAAGGAAGCTGGTATCGCGGAAAACCGGGAGCAACGATTCAATAAAATGGTGTTGCTCTACCAGGCTGACCTCAGGAGGTATTCCTACTGGTTGGCAGGAGACCGCCATACGGCAGAAGACCTGGTGCAGGAAGCACTGATGAGGGCCTGGCGGGCTTTTGACAAGCTGGAGAAGATCGAATCCGCAAAAGGCTGGCTGTTGACCATACTGCGCCGGGAAAACGCGCGTCGATTCGAACGCTTTCGACCCCAGGAGTCCGACATTCCCCTGGAAGAACTCAAGGCCAGAGAATCAGGATACGATACCTCCATAGAAGCTTTCGTACTGCGTCGTGCCATCGAAAAACTGCCGGAGGACTATCGCATTCCCCTGGTCAAGAAGGTGGTGGAGGGCTATTCTCAAAAGGAAATTGCAGCACAAATCGGGATTTCCTCCGCCGGAGTGGGCACCCGACTGTTTCGTGCCAGGCAAAAGCTTCGGGAAGCGCTGATAGTCTGAGAATGACAATGTTTCCAGACGGGAGTACCTGATGGCAGATAGAAGGCTGTTCATTACCGAGGATGACACCGGGTTGTTGCAGATGCTCTGTTGGGATTTTGAAGAGCTGGGATACCAGGTATCCACCGCCTGCTGCTGCCATGAGGCGTTGAAAGCAATTTCCACCAGTCATTTTGATCTGGCATTGTTGGACTATAACTTACCTGATGGTGTGGGGACCGAATTGATACAGGCATTACACCACCGACAACCGGGTTTACCGGTCATTGTCTACAGCGGGGCAGGTCCCGAAGCGGGTGCGGCGGAGGCAGTGAGAAAAGGTGCCTGTCAATTTGTCACCAAACCGATTGGAGCCAGGGCACTGCACGCCATATTCAACAGTGTTCTTGGTGGCGGGCTGGTCCTGAGCGGGCTCTGCTGATCCGATCAACCCGGTGAAGAACCGGAGTTGAGACTATTGCCGCCAGTATTGCATGGCTGGCTGGTTTCGGCTTCTTCGCTACTTGCGCCAGTAGGCGGGTGACAGTAGTACCAGCAAGGTGAAAATTTCGAGGCGCCCCAGTAACATGGCGAAACACAGTATCCATTTAGCCGGGTCGTTGAGAGACTCGTAATTGACCCCCACAGACCCGAGACCGGGGCCCAGGTTGTTGATGGAAGCAGCGACGGCGGAAAACGAAGTCATCAGGTCCAGGCCGGTCAGGGCCAGGGCAAGGTACATGGTGACGAAGCTGGCTACGTACAGGGCGAAAAACCCCCACACCGCCTCTATGACCCGTGAGCTGATGGTTTTGTCACCGACTCGAATCGGTATCTGGGCACTGGGGTGAATCAGGCGGGCGATCTCCCGTAACCCCTGTTTTACCAGCAGCAGGAAGCGAATGACTTTGATGCCTCCACCCGTAGAGCCGGCACAGCCACCGACAAAACTGGTAAACAGCAGTAATATGGCCACGAAGCCGGGCCATACCGAATAGTCAGCGGTGGTAAACCCCGCGGTGGTACCGATGGATACCGCCTGGAAAAGCCCCTTGGTGAATGCCTCCCCCCAATCCTCATAGGTACCGCTGAAGTACAACGCCAGTACCGCCCCAGACGTGGCCAGCAACAGTACCAGCAGGTAAAACCTGAATTCACTGTCCAGGAAATAGACGAAGATATTGCGTCCACGCCAGGCGACGAAGTGCAGCGCAAAATTGACGCCGGAAACAAGCAGAAATAACACCGCGATCATTTCAATCAGTGTGCTGTCGAAATAACCCATACTGGCATCGTGGGTGGAAAAACCACCGATCGCGATAGTAGCGAAAGCGTGACCTATCGCGTCGAAAAGAGACATGCCGGCCAATGCATACGCGGCGGCGCAGGCCAGTGTGAGTCCCAGATAAATGTACCAGAGCGCTTTGGCGGTTTCGGTGATGCGCGGAGTCAGCTTGGTGTCCTTCATGGGGCCGGGGGTCTCTGCCCGGTAAAGCTGCATTCCACCGATGCCGAGCATGGGCAGTACCGCGACTGCCAGTACGATGATTCCCATGCCACCCAGCCACTGCAACTGCTGGCGATAATAGAGGATCGATTTTGGCAGGTGATCCAGCCCTACGATGACCGTGGCGCCGGTGGTGGTCAGGCCGGAGATGGACTCGAATACGGAGTCGGTCACACTCATGTCCGGGTTGTCGGAAAGCGCGAAGGGCAGAGAGCCGGTCAAACCGAGTACTACCCAGAACATTACCACGACCATGAAACCATCCCGGAGTCGAAGTTCTCTCCGGTGATGGCGTACCGGATACCAGGAGAAGGCGCCCGCAAGGAAAGTAAAAAGCAGGGCAGCACCGAACGAGGACATGGCCCCGTCTTCGTACCAGAGGGATACCATCAGGGGCGGCATCATTGTGAGGCTGAACAACATCAGCAATATGCCAAGAATCCGTTGTACTGCGCTGAATTGCATGCCTGATTTACCGGGGTATCTAAAGGAAGGTGATACCGACCTGGAAGAGACGTTCCACTTCCTGGATGTGCTGTTTGTCGATCAGAAAGAGTATCACGTGATCCTCCGACTGGATAACGACATCGTGATGGGCAATTAGGACCTCCTTTCCACGGACAATGGCGCCGATGCTCGCGCCTTTCGGCAGTGGGATCTCTTCGATGGCGCGCCCCACCACCCGGGAAGAACTCATGTCACCGTGGGCGACGGCCTCAATGGCTTCGGCGGCGCCGCGGCGAAGGGAATGGACCATGACCACGTCCCCCCTGCGCACGTGGGTCAGGAGCGTACCGATGGTGGCCTGCTGGGGTGAGATCGCAATATCGATTGGTCCACTCTGGACCATGTCCACATAAGCGTGCCGGTTTATCAGTGCCATTACTTTACGAGCCCCCAGCCGTTTGGCCAGCATGGCTGAAAGAATGTTGGCTTCGTCGTCGTTGGTGACGGTACAGAACACATCCGTGTTCTCGATATTTTCCTCCAGCAGCAGATCTTCGTCGCCGACATTACCGTGGAGCACGATGGTTCTTGGCAGGTCTTCAGCGATTCTCTCCGCCCGAGCCTTGTTCTTCTCCACCAGTTTGACCTGATAACGCTTTTCCAGGGCCCCTGCCAGTCGTTTTCCGATATTTCCGCCACCGGCGAAAATCAGTCGCTTGTAAGAGGTTTCGAGTTTACGAAGTTCACCCATCACGGCCCGGATATTGTGAGTTGCCGCCAGAAAAAACACCTCATCATCGACCTCGATAACCGTGTCACCCTCCGGTAAAATGGCCCGCCCCTTGCGGTAGATGGCTGCTACCCGTGCATCCACGTTGGGCATGTGGTCGTAGAGCGCTCGAAGCTCATGGCCGACCAGTGGCCCGTCGTAGTAGGCCATGACAGCCACCAGGCGTACCATGCCGCCGGCGAAATCCAGTACCTGCAGTGCACCGGGATTTTCGATGAGGCGCATGATGTAATCGGTGACCAGTTGTTCCGGGCTGATCAGTACATCCACAGGAAGAGCGCCCTCAGCAAACAATTGAGGGTACCGGGTAAAACCGGATGCGCGAACCCGGGCGATCTTGGTTGGCGTATGAAACAGGGTGTAGGCGACCTGGCAGGCGACCATGTTGGTTTCGTCGCTGTTGGTGACGGCCAGAATCATGTCTGCGTCTTCGGCTCCGGCTCGCTCCAAGACGTCCGGGTGAGCGGCATGCCCCTGAACCGTGCTCAAATCGAGGCGGTCCTGGAGTTCCCGAAGCAGTTCGGGATCGTGGTCCACGACGGTGATGTCATTGGCCTCGGAAGCCAGGTTACTGGCCACTGAGCTACCCACCTGCCCCGCACCAAGGATTATTATCTTCACGTTCTTTTTCAATCCGGCCCTGGGCCGGTCAGTTGTTCTATTCCAGGCTGGTCTATCGGTTGTCCGGATCAACCCCGTGTCGGGTCAGCGGCGAGTCATAGCGTAACGCGACTGTGCTCCGGATGGTAGCAATCCATCCAGTTTCTCATCGGTCCTCTGATATCACGCTGAATGCCTGCGCTGTCAGGGCTCACACCGGGATAACGGCTATGATCGGCGTGGGGGTTATTTTCTGTCTTTGATCTCGATGCCCAGGGAACGCAGTTTCCGGTACAGGTGGGTTCGTTCCATTCCCGCATCGGCTGCCATCCGACTGACGTTGCCCGCGTGTTTATTCAGTTGGTACTCCAGATAGGCTTTTTCGAACTGTTCCCGGGCCTGTCGGAGCGGTTGATCGAAGGAGACCGGAAAATTGCCGCCATCGGTGCCCGGCAGCCCGGCGCCTCCAAGGGCCAGTTCCACTTCGTCCTGGGTGATATTGCCCCCCGCCCCCAAAATCAACATCCGCTGTACCAGGTTTTTCAACTCTCTGATGTTGCCATGCCAGAGGTGATTGCGAAGATAATTCTGGGCGCCCATATCAAAACGCCGATAAGGCAGTTTTTCGTGCTCGACGAAATAATCCAGGTAGTAGTTCAGCAGATCCGGAACGTCCTCCTTGTGATCCCTGAGGGGGGGAATATGCAGTGGTACGACGTTGAGATAATAGAATAGATCCTCCCGGAAATGACCGGCCTGCACTTCGTCTTCAAGCTTGCGCTGGGTTGCGGCGATGATCCGCACGTCGATTTGAACCGGTTCGACACCGCCAACGCGGAGGAAAGACCCGGTATCCAGGGCACCCAGCATCTGGGCTTGAGCCTCCATGTCCATGGCTGCCACTTCATCCAGAAAGAGGGTGCCACCCCGGGCCTGTTCCAGGGCACCGTAGTGAATGCGGTCGTTGTCCTCACTGCCAAAAAGCTCCCGGACGGAGTTTTCCTTGGCAAGGGATGAAACACCCACTTCAACAAAAGGAAGGTCGCGACGGGGGCTTTGGGCATGCAGGTATCGGGCGAAGGTTTCCCGGCCGCTGCCGGGCTCACCGGTGATCAACACCCAGGTACCGTGCTGGGCAATGCGTTTGACCTGTTCTCTAAGCCGCTGGATCACAGCACTCTTGCCGGTAGGTTCCACAATGGGTTGGTTATGGCGTCGCAGGCCCAGGTTTTCCTGTTGCAGCTTGTCCGCTTCGAGCGCCCGCTCAACAGTCAGCAGCAGTTTGGCCAGGGAAAGGGGTTTTTCCAGGAAGTCATAGGCTCCCATCCGAGTTGCCTCAACGGCTGTCTCTACAGTTCCATGACCAGACATCATGATGACCGGGCATGGCAGGCCTTCATCCCCCTCGAACCACTCTTTGAGCAATGTGATTCCATCGACATCCGGCATCCAGATATCCAGTAACACCAGGTCGGGCCGGCGATCCCGCAGTGCATGGCGGGCGGCGGCTCCACTTTCCGCTGTTACCACGGCGTAGTCTTCATCTTCGAGAATCTCTTTAACCAGACCTCGGATATCCGGCTCGTCATCCACAACCAGGATGTGGGACGTACTCATAGGCTCTTACTCCTTGCGGGCGTTGGGGTCGGATTATGAGAATGGGCCTCCCGGGAATCCTTCTGGGGGAGGCGCAGCGTAATACATGCACCACCTTCGGGGCGGTTTTCCGCACGTACCAGACCACCGTGCTCCTCGATGATCTTTTTGACAATAGCCATTCCAAGACCAGTTCCCTTGACCTTGGTGGTTACATAAGGCTCGAACAGGTGAGACAGGGTCGTCTCATCGAATCCCGGGCCGTTGTCCGAGACCCTGAACTCCAGACGCCGGTAGTCAGTGGATTCCAGCAACCGGGTGCTGATTTCCACCCTGGGTTTTGGGAGGTCTGATACGGCTTCCTGGGCATTTTTCAATAGATTGTGTATCACCTGCCGCATGCGTACCGGATCTGCCTCTATTCGGGCTGTCCCCGAATGAAGATCAGATTTAAACAGAGACTTGTGCCCTGCACTGCGATAGAGGTCCAGGACTTCCTGTACAAGATCATCCAGCACCAGCCATTCGGGGTTCATTTTTGGTGGCCGGGCATAGTCTGAAAAGGCATTGACCATGGTTTTCATGGCCTCCACCTGCTGAACGATGGTATGGGTGGCACGATCCAGGATCTCCGCATCCTTGGGAGGCATTTTATTCAGATACTTGTGGCGTAGTCGTTCTGCGGAAAGCTGTATGGGGGTAAGGGGGTTCTTGATCTCGTGGGCCAGTCGCCGGGCCACTTCACCCCAGGCGGCATTGCGCTGTGCCTGGATCAGCGTGGTGATATCATCAAAAACCAGCACGTAGCCGCTGGCTTTGCTCTCGGGCAGGGCCAGGGGTGTTCCGCGGCAGAGCAGCACCCGGCGGCCATCACTGGTAAACAGGGTCAACTCCTCGCGCCACGATGTGGTCTGTTCGCCGATCGCATCCCGTACCGAATCAATGAACTGGCTGAGTAGCGGACCGGCCCCCGCCAGATCATTGAGGGGACGTTCGAGATAATCCGATAATTCCACCTGCAGAATGTCCAGGGCTGCCTGATTGGCGGTTCGCACCCTGCCCAGCGCATCCAGTGCCATAACTCCTGATGAGAGACTGCCCAGCACGGTTTCCAGGTAGCCCCTTTGGGCTTCCACCTGGCGTTGACTCTCCGCCGCAGCGTCTCTTGCCTGGGAAATACGGCGCATCATGGCATTGAATGAGGAGACCAGGAACCCAAGTTCATCCTTGGTCTTGGGAATCGGCAGTTGGGTATCATAATCCCCTTTGGCAACGGCACGGGTTCCTTCTGCGATATCGGTGATGGGCGCCACCAGCCTTCGGGCGGAGAAAAAGGCGGCCCAGATCGCCGACAGCAGGCCAAACAGCAGAACCAGGGCCAGGGCCAGGGTGAAGGTTTGCTTCAGGCTTTTGCGCAGGAATGCCAGTTCCTTGTATCGGTTGTAGGCATTCTGTACCGTCTCGGTCAAATGGGAGATATTGCGGGATGTGGGATAGATCGCCTGGAGCAGAATACTGCGGCTGGCATCGTGGACAACTACCCGCACCTGCAACTGACTGTCTTCACCGCTGGTTGGGTCCAGGCCAACGAAATCCTCACCGATACGCACCTGCTGCAAAATCGTGCTGTCGGGTTCATCCGGTACCAGGACGGTAGGATCGATATTGCTGACAGCGACCGGACGGCCTGACGGTTCCAGCAGCGCCAGCTCTGTCGCTTCGTACTTGTCCCTCAAATCCTGCAGACTGAGACTCAACCCGGCCACCGATACCCCACTGAGTTCCTCGATCAGTCGCTGGGTGCTTTTCAGCCTTTCCCGTTTGTGCAGGTCCAGGGAGGCACGACTCAGTCCCAGCGCATCCTCCATGGCCTGGTCGATTTGAACATCGAACCAGCTGTCGATGCCCTGCATCAGAAACTGCTGGGAATAGTAATAGACCACGGTGACGGGTACCAATGAAAGCACGATAAATATCGCCACCATGCGTAACGTCAGACGGGAGCCCGCTGCCTGCCTGCGATACCGGATGACCAGTTGCACCAGGTTGATACCCACCAGAATCACCAGCACCAGCAGGCCCAGGGTGGCGGTGAAGAGCAAAGGAACGAAGAGCCCGCTCAATTCCTCAGTGTTCTGAACCGCGCTGCTCATGAGGTGAAGGGTCACCAGCACGAGTACAAGCAGAATCAGTACCGGTACAGGGCCGTTCGACAGGCGTTTCAGGGCTGCAGGCGCCATGAGCTCCACTCGCTGTCGAGATTCCATGCTGGTGTGATGTAGGCCATTGGCCGGAGAGGAAGGGGCAGGGACTCTATATCCAGCCGGGAGCGCACCGCCAGAATGTATTTCCGGTCGGGTTCAAGATCGGCTTTGCTTATCAGGGGGAGCGCGGTGATATTGCCAAGCGCACTCAGGGCCGACATCTGGGTGGCGAAATTCTGCCGGTCCCCGGACTGCATGTCCACGACCTGGTAAACGGAGGCGAGGGCGTGATAACGGATCTGGTGCCGGGAACGAAAATCGAGTAAATCCCGTTCCCAGACCCAGGCCCCTTTCCGTCGAATCTGTACATGGACTTCCAGCGTGATGGGAACCCCGTTTTCCAGTGCTTCCAGAACCTCATCAGTAAACCGGTAATCGATCTTGGCATTCATGAGGTAACTGTCGTCCTTGAGGTTGGTCGACAGACTGGTCACCAGGAACTCCCCTGAAAACACCGACAGGGAGAAACCCAGCAGCACCAGCATGTGTAGTACCGCCCCCCATCTTTTTCCCAGACAACTCATGGCCGGTACTCAGGTCTTGACCAGACAGGCGTAATAAAACCCGTCCATGGTCGATTCGCCGGGGAGAATCTGTCTTCCCGGGTTCATGGCATGTCCCCAGGGTGCTTCGATGGGAATTTCCTGAGCATTCGGGGTGTGTTTCAGAAACCGTGCTATCTGGAGCTGGTTCTCCTCAGGCAATAACGAACAGGTGGCGTACACTAACCGGCCACCGACCGCCAGCAATGGCCAGATTGCATCGAGAATTTCTGATTGAAGCAGGGCAAGCGCGGGTATGTCCGTGGCATTTCTCAGCAACTTGATGTCGGGATGCCGGCGAATGACACCCGTAGCGGAACAGGGGACGTCCAGCAGGATGCGGTCGTATCGGGTTTTCGCCCACTCCCCTCCGGGTCGGGCAGCATCGCCTCTGGAGAGCCGGGCTGAGAGACCCAGTCGGTCCAGATTATCCTGTACTTTTGCGAGGCGATGATCATCGATGTCCAGTGCGGTCATTTGAAGTTGCCCCGGCTGTATTTCCAGGATATGCCCAGTCTTACCCCCGGGTGCGGCACAGGCATCCAGAATCCGCTGCCCCGGCTGACTGTCCAGCAGCGTTGCAGCCAGTTGTGCGCCACCATCCTGAATCGATACCAGCCCCTCATTGAAGCCGGGCAGCATGGTGATGTCCACCGGCCGATCAAGGCACATTCCGGAGCTGATGAGGGAAATCGGGGAAGCGGGGATCGCCGCCTCACGAAGCTGCTTAAAATAAGCGGCACGGGTGGTTTTCGCGAGGTTTACCCGCAAGCTCATTGGTGGGCGCTGATTGTTGGCATCGACAATGGCATCCCAATGATCCGGCCATGCTTTCTGCAGCGCCTGGAGCAGCCAGTCCGGGTGGGCGAACCGGGCCGGTGGAGATTGATCCACCCGCTTGAGCAACTGCTTACCCTCCCGCAGGTACCGCCTGAGAAGCGCGTTGACCAGTCCAGCAGCCCAGGGTTTACCGAGGACCCGGGTGGCATCCACCGTTTCTGAGAGGGCAGCGTGGGTGGCGACCCGCATGTGCTGAAGCTGATACAGACCGAGAAGAATCAGCGCCAGAATATCCCGGTCTCTGGCCTTCATGGGTTTGTTGATCAGCAGACTGCTGATTGCCTCCAGCTGCGGATACCAGCGGGCGACGCCGAAGCAGAGTTCTTTTACCAGCCCGATATCCCGCTGCGAGACACCCTCTATTCCTGTTTCGAACAGCCCGGAAAGGGATTTGCCCCCTATCAGCTGGTGCAGCAGGCGCGCAGCGGCAGCCCGCGGATTGCGCGGGTCCGGTGTGGTGTGGCCCCGCTTTTTTTCAGTCAAACACCACCCCATCCAAAGAGCGGGCATTCAGAAAGTCAGTGGCGCTGGTGGCTTTCTTACCGGGTATCTGCAGGGAGAGGATTCTCAACAGACCGTTGCCGGTGACGACGTCGATGCCATCCCTGGAGGTTCTTGCGACGGCGCCTGGGACAGCTTCGACCGTGTCGGGCAGGGCAATGGAATCCCATACACGCACGGTTTTTCCCTGCATTTCGCATTGGGCGACTGGCCAGGGGTTGAAGGCACGGACCTGTCGGTCGAGGGCCTGGGCGCTTCCGGACCAATCGATTCGTGCCTCCGATTTATCGAGTTTCTTCGCATAACAGGCCAGGGCTTCGTCCTGATTCTCAGGTTCGAGGGACTGGTCGATGATCCCGGGCAGGGCCTCCATCAGGGCATCTGCGCCGAGTACCGATAGTCGGTCATGGAGTTTGCCTCCTGTGTCATCAGTCATTATCGGGCAGGACTTGCGCAGCAGCATACCACCGGTATCGAGGCCAATATCCATCTGCATGATGGTGATGCCCGTTTCCCCGTCTCCTGCCAGTAATGATCGCTGTATGGGGGCGGCACCTCGCCATCTGGGTAGCAAAGAAGCGTGGATATTGATGCAGCCGAGACGGGGAGCTTCGAGAACCCTCCGGGGCAGCAGCAGGCCGTATGCGGCTACCACCATTAAATCCGGATTCAATGCTTCGAGGTCTGAAAGATCAGATTCGCTTTTGAAGTTCACTGGTTGAAACACGGGTATGTCGTGGGCAGCCGCCACTTGCTTGACGGGGCTGGCGATCAACTTGCGGCCTCTTCCCGCGGGTCGATCCGGCTGGCTGTACACGCCGATCACCCGGTGCCCGGCCAGTATCAGTTTCTGTAGCGCCGGTACCGCAAAATCGGGCGTGCCGGCAAATACGATAGTCTGTTTGTCAGTGTCTTTCATATCGACGAGATCAGATAATCTTGCGGTCTGTGGTGGTTTGACTTTGCTTTTGCCGCTGTTCTTTTTCCAGTTTCCTGCGAATACGTTGCCGCTTGAGATTCGACAGGTAATCGATAAACAGCTTTCCATCCAGATGATCCATCTCATGCTGGATGCAAACCGCCAGGAGTCCTTCCGCTTCCAACTCAAAAGGGCGCCCTTCTCTGCTGAGGGCGTCGATCTTTACTGTGTTGGCACGGGTCACCGTCTCATAGATATCCGGCACCGAAAGACAGCCTTCGTCCATCTCCTCTTCCCCCGACTTTTCCAGAATCCTGGGATTGATGAGACACAGGGGCTGGTCCCGCTCGTCTGATATATCGATGACGACCACGCTTCTGGAGTCGTTCACCTGGGTAGACGCCAGCCCGATACCCGGGGCTTCGTACATGGTTTCCAGCATGTCGTCAACGAGTTGTCGCACCGAATCGTCGACGGTATCTACTCTTTTAGCCCGGTTGCGCAGCCTGGAATCCGGGAAATGAAGTATGTCCAGTATTGCCATCTCGTTTTTCCGTTTTAGATACATAGAGTACAGATCGGATTTTTCCGTTTCAGTTCCAAAAACATCGGCCGATCCGGGGGAACAGTTCATCCCGCACGAGTTGTATTGTGAGAACCACCCAACAAATACGCTCAAAACACCGGTCGACTGGTAGACTTTCTTGAAAGAAGTGGCAAATTTCCGATAGGCACTCGCATCACATGGATAATATAATTCAAGAACATTATGATGATACATCAATCCTGGTCGTGGTACCGGCTGGTTAATCAGACTTTGTCGTGAGCAAGCTATCATTTGGGAGCAGTTATGCCTTCATACAAACATGCATCGGCCAGCCTAATACTGGGTCTTTTACTCACCTGGGGTGCAGTGGCGCAAGCTGATGTCGCGGTCAATCCGACTCATCCGGACCGTTACACAGTCGTCAGAGGCGACACCCTGTGGGATATTGCCGGTCGGTTTCTCCGGGACCCCTGGCGATGGCCGGACGTATGGCACGTCAATCCCCAGATTCGCAATCCCCACCTGATTTATCCAGGGGACGTCATTGTCATGTCCTACGTGGATGGCAAACTGCGCCTCTCCCTGGAGCGGGGCTCCCTGGTGAAATTATCGCCCAATGTGCGCTCGTCGCCTCTGGACGCCGCACTGCCCTCCGTGCCCCTGGATGCGATCAACCAGTTCCTCACCCGACCCTTCGTGCTCGACAACGATGATCTGGACACCAAACCCTACATCGTCAGCTTCGGGCGGGAACACCTGCTCGGAAGTACCGGTGTCAAGGCTTACGTACGTTCAATCGAGGACGACAGCGAAACCCGTTTTGACGTGGTTCGAGGTGGTGTTGTCTACCGCGATGCGGATACCAACGAAATCCTCGGTTACGAAGCCGAGTATGTCGGCAGTGCGGATTTGATGCGTACCGGGGATCCGGCAACGATCCAGATGACCAGTGTGCAGATAGAGGCGTTCCTCGGCGATCGTTTGCTGCCGGCGAACGAAGGTGTGGCTTTCGATACTTTCTTTCCCAAGGCGCCCAACAAAGAGATCAGAGGCAGCATCATTTCGGTACTCAATGGCGTTAACGAGATCGGACAATACAACGTGGTCGTGCTCGACAGGGGGGCATCGGACGGACTGGTTCCGGGAGATGTGCTCACTATCAACCAGCGAGGTGAGACGGTAAGAGACGTTATTATCGTGGCCAGGGACGCACATAAACAGGTACAACTACCGGATGAACCGGCCGGTGTGCTGATGGTGTTCCGTACCTTCTCCAGAATCAGTTTCGGTCTGGTCATGTATGCCTCGAGCAGTATCCATGTCAAGGACCGTGTCGTGTCACCCGACCTGTAGGCGGTGCTCTGAGGTTTCATGGAAGAAGCGGAACTCAGGTACTGGCTGGCGCTTTCGCGCGCACCAGGTCTCGGAGCCAGAGGCAGCGTTCGACTGCTGGATCGGGTAGGATCACCTCGGGAGCTGTTCGAAAACGGCGCCTCTGCCATCGCGGGCGAGGTGCTGAAACCGGAGACGGTTGCCTGGCTGAGATCACCGGATTGGGGTGAAATCAAATCCGGACTGGCCTGGCTGGATCAGCCGGGACACCATCTGATAACCATTCAGGACAGCCGTTATTCCAGCCTTCTGCGGCAAATTTCCGACCCACCACCCCTGCTGTTCGTCAAAGGGGATCCGGAGTTGCTGTCCTTGCCCCAGATCGCCATCGTCGGTAGCCGCAATCCGAGCCATTCCGGCCATCAGACGGCCAGGGATTTTGCCCGTTATCTGGCCGATACCGGTCTCTGTATCACCAGCGGGCTCGCCATGGGTATCGATGGGGCTGCCCATGATGGGGCTCTGGCTGCCAACGGTTTGACTATCGCTGTAGCGGCCACCGGCCTGGATCGGGTCTACCCTTCCCGGCATCGTGATCTGGCTCATCGCATCGCCAGTCAAGGTGCCTTGATTTCGGAGTTTCCTCCCGGTACGTCGGCGTTACGCCATCACTTTCCAAGAAGAAACAGGATTATCAGCGGTCTGAGCCTGGGGGTGCTGGTAATCGAAGCGGCTATTCATAGCGGCTCCCTGATTACTGCCCGGCAGGCGGTAGAGCAGGGACGGGAGGTATTTGCCATACCCGGCTCCATACACAGTCCTCTGGCAAGAGGCTGTCACGCCCTGATTCGCCAGGGTGCAAAGTTGGTGGAGAATGCCCATGACGTGGTGGAGGAACTGGGGCCGCTGCTGGCGCATCTGAGTTTGGTTCCGGATTCAGAATCGCCGGTTCCTGCCGAAGGCCGCAAAGAGTGGGATGGAGAATACAGGCTGCTGTTGCAGGGGATGGACTATGATCCTACTTCTGTCGATCTGTTGATTGAACGTACCGGATTGACCGCAGAGTCAGTTTCCTCCATGCTTCTACGACTTGAACTCGAAGGTTACGTGTCACCTTCCCCCGGTGGAAGGTACTGTTTAACCGGCAAGTACCAGCCACCATCGGGACCGGAGTCGTTGTCGTGAAAGGAAGTGAAATGAACGAAAATGTCGTCGATATACTCATATACCTGTATGAAAACTACATGGACAGCGACCAGAGCACACCGTCGGATCAGGACCAGATACATGAAGAACTGATTCAAGCAGGGTTTCCGGAGCGGGAAATCGACAAAGCCTTCAAGTGGATGGATGAACTAGCCCATAGCCAGGATACGCTGGAAAACCGCGAGCATATCAGCCATGCCATGCGTATCTATACGAGCGTTGAGCAGGAAAGGCTGGATGCTGACTGCAGAGGATTACTCCTGTTTCTGGAGCAAAATGCCATATTGGCTCCCTCCAGCCGAGAACTGGTTATCGACCGGGCGATCGCCCTGGAGTCGATGCACATCGGGGTGGAAGAGTTGAAATGGATCGTGCTCATGGTCCTGATAAATCAGCCGGGACAGGAAAGTGCCTTTGCGCAGATGGAAGACTTGGTGTACAACGACATCCCCGTCTACCTGCATTGATCGAGTAGCCGGGCGGCGCTGCTCAATACTTTTTTTATTTTAAGGGTTTAACCGAGAAGCGGGTAGTCTCGGTGTGTTCTGACGCGCGTCTAACCGGACTGGATAAACTCAAATTTTGATAAGTGATCTTTTAAACCTCAGATGAATCTTGTAATTGTCGAATCGCCGGCCAAGGCCAAGACCATCAATAAGTACCTTGGCAAAGATTTCAAGGTACTTGCTTCCTATGGTCATGTCAGAGACCTGGTTCCCAAAGAGGGCGCCGTGGATCCTGAAAGCCAGTTTCGGATGAAATACCAGGTTATCGAACGAAACGACCGGCACGTGCAGGCCATCACGAAGGCGTTGAAAGGATCCGATGCCCTCTATCTGGCCACTGACCCGGATCGCGAGGGAGAGGCTATTTCCTGGCATCTGTACGAATTGCTTAGAAATCGAAAGCACCTCAACGACAAGTCGGTGCATCGGGTGGTTTTCAACGAAATCACCAAGAAAGCGATTCAGGATGCCATCGAACACCCCAGAGATCTGTCGATGGATCTGGTAAATGCCCAGCAGGCACGCCGCGCTCTGGATTATCTGGTGGGTTTCAATCTCTCGCCTCTGCTGTGGAAAAAAGTACGCCGGGGACTGTCCGCAGGGCGTGTTCAGAGCCCCGCGTTGCGCATGATCGTCGAGCGGGAAGAGGAAATTGAGGCTTTCAAAGCCAGGGAATACTGGACCATCGAGGCTGATCTGGCCAAAGGCAGTCATCCCTTCGTTGCCAAACTCCAGAGCTATCGTGGCGAGAAAATCGAGCAGTTCAGCATCACCGACAGCGAAAAAGCAGCCGCCGCGGAGAAAGAGCTGTTGGAGGCCGCAGGTGGGCAGCTGGTCGTGGACAAGGTGCAGAAGAGGCAGCGCCGACGAAATCCAGCAGCCCCTTTCACCACGTCCACCCTGCAGCAGGAGGCAGCACGAAAACTCGGCTTTACCGCTCAGCGTACGATGCGCACTGCCCAGCAGCTGTATGAAGGCATCGATACCGGTGGGGGGGCCGTAGGGCTGATCACCTATATGCGTACCGATTCGGTCAATCTGGCTGAGGAAGCGACAACCGAAGTGCGCGCCTACATATCGGAACGTTTCGACAGTACCCACGTTCCCAGTGAGCCGCGCCGCTATAAGACCAAGGCAAAGAATGCCCAGGAGGCTCACGAGGCGATACGTCCCACTTCGGTGGAGCGCACCCCCGATAAGCTCAAAGACCACTTGACCAAGGACCAGCATCGTTTGTACGAGCTGATCTGGAAGCGAACCGTTGCTTCTCAGATGATTCACGCCACCATCAATACGGTGACGGTGGATCTCGGCTGCGGTGAAGGGAATAACTTTCGTGCCAGTGGGTCCACGATTGCCAATCCCGGCTTCATGCTGGTGTACATGGAGGGGGTGGACGATGCCAAGAAGGGTGATGATGACGAGAAACTGCTACCCCCCTTGGAGAAGGGTGAGACCATTCCGCTGAAGGGAATTCGGCCCGAGCAGCATTTTACCGAGCCGCCACCGCGCTACAGCGAGGCAAGTCTGGTAAAGGCGTTGGAAGAGCATGGTATCGGACGCCCGTCGACCTACGCCTCTATTATTTCCACCCTCCAGGATCGGGAGTACGTGCTGCTGGAGAAGAAGCGTTTCCATCCAACGGACGTGGGAAGGGTGGTCAATCGGTTTCTGACCCGTTACTTCAGCCGCTACGTGGATTATGATTTCACCGCACGGTTGGAAGATGAACTGGATGCTGTCTCCCGGGGGGAAGAGGAATGGATTCCATTGCTGGAGCAATTCTGGAAACCGTTCAAGGAGCGAATCGATCATACCCAGGATAACGTCAAGCGAAGCGATGTGACTCATGAAGCGCTGGAGGAGGCCTGTCCCCAATGCGGGAAGCCTCTCTCCATACGTTTGGGTCGGCATGGGCGTTTCGTAGGCTGTACCAATTATCCGGAGTGCGACTACACCCGGGACCTCAATGGTGACTCACGCCAGCAGGAGGCACCCGAAATCGTGGATGGGCGTAAATGCCCGGAATGCGAATCCGACCTGGTTGTCAAGAGGGGACGGTACGGAAAGTTTATCGGTTGCACCGGATATCCCAAGTGCCGGCATATCGAGCCGTTGGAAAAGCCCGTGGATACCGGCGTGGATTGTCCGAAATGCGGGAAGGGGACATTGATGCGTCGCAAGTCCCGTCGCGGAAAGGTTTTTTATTCCTGCGCCACCTACCCGGCCTGCGACTACGCCGCATGGAATGAACCCGTTGCGGAACCCTGCCCTCGCTGTGGCTGGCCGATACTCACCATCAAAACCACAAAACGTAACGGGACTGAAAAGGTCTGCCCGCAACGGGAGTGCAGCTTCGCTGAACCCCTGGAAGAAACGTAGCTTAACAGTCCGCAGGCCTGTGGCAGTCCGTGCACAGCCACAGGCGACACCTGCAGGTTCGGTGCAGCTGCGTGAGTGCCCCTCTCCTTCAGTGGGGCTGAAGCTGGGGAAGATGGTCTATAACCGGCCGGAGCGCAGGCGGTGGTTTCAGACTCCGGGTTGGGCGCCTCCTTTCGGGCTACTCTCCTTTCCGCCGCTTTGTTCCTCCGGCTGCTTCGCCATGTCCTCAGGAACGGTGTTGCCCGGTACCGGCGGTTGACTGTCAGTCGGCGGTCCTGGCGGTTGATCCGACAGTTTCCGCGTAACCGGTACGCCTGGGAGTTGTTCGGGTCGGGGATCCGGAATTGAATCTGCTGATACAGCCTTTGTTCCGTCGTCCTCTGCTGATACATCGGGTGTCGGGGCAGGATCCGGTTTGTCCTTGCTGCTTGCCTCTGAGGCCGCCGGTGGCTTTACCGGATCATTTGTCGGCTTGCCGGGCTGGGCGGCAGTGGGTGCTGTTTCTGCCAGGGATAAAGTTTCTGATGCAGGCGAAGGTGGGGTATCCATAGCACTTGCTTCGGCACCGCCCGGCACCGTTTCGGTTGCAGGCATCCCATCGTTCTGGTCAGTCCGGGATGTGGCGCTGCCCGGAGCGGCCGGTGGGTCTGTTTCGATTCCCGGGGCGGACTTGGTTTCGGTGCTTTCCTCAATAGAAGTGGGTTTCACGGAGTAGGACGGGTCCGGTGCGGGCGTTGCGGGGGCGGCCGGTTTGTCGACAATCAACTCCAAGGCAATGCCGCTTATGATCTTGCCCATGATGGACTTGTCACTTTCAGAGGTTCCCGGGGTCTTGCTGTTCCCGGGTTGAGCGGTGTCAGCTGTGGACAGGTTAACGGCTGCCGGGAAAACAGGCCGTACCGAATACTCAGGCATGGCTGGTGCGTGGACTGGCCATCGGGAGTACCGGGATTGAGTCGGTTGCCAGCGGCTGCCGTACATGGGCCAGTGCCCGTTAACGGGTTGCCTGCTGTGATAAGGGTTTTGCCAGGCCGGTGCGGAGTAGCCGCCAGCAGGCCAGCCCGATCCGTTCCAGTCGCGCCTGGTGTACCCGTATTGGCCAGCGGATGGTCTCCATCCGTTTATCTGGGGTCTCCATCCATTCCGGGGTTGCCAAACCTGGGGCCATCGGGAACCTGACCATGCCATGGGGTTGGGAGGCTGCGACCGCCAGATTTCCCTCTGGCTGCTTTGGGGCGCTGCATACCCATTGCTTCCCGGATAGTACCGAGTATTCCAGGAAGGATCGTACTGTGGATTCATCCGGTTACGAACCATAGGGGGCTGGTATCGTTGATAATCCGGACCGGGTCGGAAATTCCAGCCTTGTGCCCGGTAGTCAGCTGCCCGGTTCCTGTCGCGGTGAACCTGATCCTGACCATGGCGGCTGTGCCGTGATTGTTTGTAGCCTGAGGGGATGTCATGAAGGGCTGGGTTGTCCTGGCCCGGAATGTTGAAGCTGGCTCTGCGCTGATGGTGGTTCCCAGCCGCTACCGGCAGCTTGGAAGTGGGCCCTTGCCCCCTGGATTGCCAGGTGGGTTGTCCATGATCCTGATAAGCGATGAGCTCTCCCCTGATGGCAGGATAGCTCATGAAGCGGGACAGGTCGTTGAAGTTGGGTTCACATCCCCAGTTACCTGCCTGGACACTGGGATTTCCCAGGATCATGGTACTGGTGGCAAACAGGGTCACGGCGGTCAATTTCGAAAATCCCATGGGATTACTCCTTATTCTGGCGTACCGAACACTTGTGAGTGATCTGCAGTATATCACCGGTCCCGGGCTACCGAGTGACCTGTATTTGTCAATGACAGTACGGGAATAGTCTGTACAATCCTGTCCTGACGGTTACCATTTCCAAATCGAGGATTGCGCAGTCTGCTGCGCGTTGGCAACCGACTGTAAGAACTATTCGGCACCCGCCAGCTTGGAAAACGGAGGTCAATACCATGTCCCCCAAGCCAAAAAAATGGGTTTTGATCCTGCCTGTGGTCATCGGGATCGCAGGATTCGTGCTGCTCAAGCAGAACCAGACCCAGCCAGTGCGGGAAGCGCTCAGCGAGCAACCCAAACTGGTCCGGGTTATTGAGGCTCCGCTGGTCACTGTGATTCCGGGGGCCACCGGCCACGGTACCGTGGCGCCGGCACGCACCTGGGGCGCCGTCGCTCAGGTCGGGGGGCGAATTGTCGAAAAGCATCCGCAACTGGCCCGGGGGTCGATACTCGAGGCCGATACACTGGTGTTGCAGATCGATCCCACGGATTACGAGTTGGCCATCGCTCAGACCGAGGCCGATATTCAGGCGATTCATGCACAACTCGACGAACAGGAGATGCGGACGGAAAACGGCCGAAAATCACTGGCGATAGAGCAGGCGGCATTGGAATTGAATGCCAAGGAGCTGGAACGCAAACGTGCGCTGGTTGGAAAGGGTGGTGTCAGTCGTTCGGACCTGGAAGATCAGGAGCGATCCCTCCTGGGGCAGCAACAGAGTGTTCAGGCTCAGCAGAACAGTCTGAATCTGATTCCCAGTCAGAAAGCGTTATTGATGGCACAACTTGCGCAACAGCAGGCGAAGCTGGCGGCGGCCCGGCGGAATCTGGAACATACCAGTGTCAGGTTGCCATTCACCGGCCGTATTGCCGAAGTCAACGTGGAGCTGGACCAGTATGTGCGCGAGGGCGAGGTACTGACCATTGCGGATGATCTGGAGATGGCGGAAGTGGAGTCTCAGATTCCCATTGAGCAGATAGGCGGCCTGCTTCGTTCAAACCCGGCAACTGACGGTGTGACGACACCCTTCAAGTTGTCGCGGGCCGGCTTCGGGTTGAAGGCCGAGGTGCGGTTGCGGGAGGCGGGTATCTCCGCAACCTGGCAGGCCCGGGTGGCACGTCTCAGCGATACCCTGGATCCAAAAACCCGGACTCTGGGCGTTTTCGTGGAAGTGGAAAAACCGTATGTCGGGGTCAAACCGGGCGTTCGTCCCCCCCTGATCAAGGGGCTGTTTGTGGAGGTCACGCTCACCGGCGCTCCGCGGCCGGACAGCCTGGTGATACCCCGCCATGCTCTCCACGATGACAAGGTCTATCTGGTGGATGGGCAGAACCGGCTGGAAATCAGAGCGGTGGAACCGATGCTCCTGCAGCCGGGCTTCGTCGTTTTGTCCAAGGGACTCAGCGGTGGCGAGCGGATCGTGGTATCGGATCTGGTTCCCGCCATCGAAGGTATGCTGCTCGAGCCGACCGTGGATGAACCCCTGCTAAAGGGATTGCTCCTGCAGGCGGGCGGGGGCAGCCGGGAATGATCGCTTTTTTCGCCCGGCACCCCACCGCAGCCAATCTACTGATGCTGTTTTTATTCGTGCTGGGAATCAGCGCGCTGCCGAGTCTGCAGCGAGAGACCTTTCCCGACTTTGCCTCTCAGGAGTTGCAGGTCACGGTAGCTTATCCCGGTGCCAGCGCAGAGGATGTGGAGGAAGCAATCTGCCAGCGAATCGAAGAGGCGCTGGACGGCATCAACGATGTAGCTGAGAAGCAGTGTGAAGCCCGGGAAGGGGTCAGCATAGCCACCGTCGAGATGGTGGAGGGCGGTGATATCAGTCGCTTTATGGACGATGTTAAAACCGAGGTTGAGGCGATCGATAATTTTCCGGAGGAGACGGAACTGCCGGTTATCAAAGAGCTGGGACGTACCGACCGAGTGGTTGCACTGGCGGTGACCGGTCCCATGTCCACCAGTCATCTGAAGGCCTATGCAGAGCAGATCAAGGAGCAGCTGCAACGATTACCCCTGGTTTCCCAGGTGGAGGTCAATGGGTTTTCCGATCATCAATTACGTATCGAAGTGCCGGCCCGAGCCCTGCGGCAGTACGGACTGAGTATGTCGGATATTGCCGCAAGCGTTGCCAGGCAGGGGATCGATCTGCCTTCGGGCTCGCTGGAAACCGGGGACCAGGATTTGCTTATCCGGTTTACCGATCTGCGGCGGACCCCGGGGGAACTGGCGGACTTGATCGTCGTGAGTGCGAGTTCCGGCTCAGAAGTCCGGCTCGGAAGCATTGCTTCCATCAGCGACCGTTTCGAACTGGATGAGGACAAGATCCTGTTCAACGGGCAGCGCGCTGCGGTGTTGCAGGTGATCAAGACCAAACAGCAGGACACTTTGCAGGTCATGGATGCGGTTAGTGGTTTTCTCGAGAAACTGCGGGTCACTGCGCCGGCGGGGGTTGAGTTTTACGTCACCCAGGATAAATCCTCCATTGTTCGTGACCGTTTGAGTCTGCTCATCCGCAATGGCGCCCAGGGCCTGCTGCTGGTATTCCTGACCATGTGGCTTTTTTTTCAGGGGCGTTTTGCCTTCTGGGTTGTCGCCGGATTGCCGGTGTCTTTTCTGGGTGCCTTCTTCTTCATGAGTATTCTCGGACTCACCATCAACATGATCACGATGGTCGCGCTGCTCATCGCCATTGGGCTGCTGATGGATGATGCCATTGTGATAGCTGAGAATATCGCCACCCAGCTGCGCCGGGGAAAGACCGCCATGCAGGCGGCCATCGACGGTACCCGTCAGGTGTCTCCCGGGGTGATTTCGTCCTTTCTCACCACAGTATCCGTGTTTGCACCCCTGGCTTTTCTTTCCGGTCACATGGGGAAAGTGCTTCAATTTATTCCCATGGTGCTGCTGCTGGTGATAGGCGTCAGTCTGATAGAGGCGTTTCTAATTCTTCCCCACCACCTCGCCCACTCTTTGAAACATCATGAGCGGGAAACCAGCCGATTTCGGCAGGCTTTCGATCGGTGGCTGATTGGATTTCGGGACCACACACTGGGAGGCGCCGTCGATCGTGTGGTGAGCTATCGCTACTGGTTTGTCGGAGGCGTACTCGCTCTGTTCCTGATCAGTGTCGGCATGCTTGCAGGTGGTAAGCTCAAATTTCAGGCATTTCCGGATATCGAAGGAGACATCATCGAAGCCCGAGTATTGCTTCCCCAGGGTACACCGCTCTGGCGTACTGAAGAAGTGGTACAGCGTATCACCGGGGCTTTGGAAAGGGTGAGCCAGACGTTCTCACCGTTACAGCTGGATGGCAGATCTCTGGTGCGTAATGTACAGACCCGGTTCAACTACAATCAGGATGCCAGCGAATCCGGACCCCATGTTGCTACGGTAACGGTGGATCTGATCACCGCCGAGCAGAGAATCGGTAGTCTGGACGACATCATCAACCACTGGCGGGAGGAGGTGGGAGAACTGCCCGACCTGCTGGCACTCAACTTCAAAGAACCGGTTATCGGACCCGGGGGGATTCCTCTGGAAATCAGACTCACTGGTCCGGATCTGGAACAGCTCAAGCAGGCATCCCGGGAAATGCAGGAATGGCTGTCCCGTTATCGGGGGGTATTCGATCTGTCAGATGACTTGCGTCCGGGCAAACCGGAACTCAGGTTGCGCCTGCGTGACGGTGCCCTTGCCCTTGGGCTGGATGCATCCACCATCGCCAGTCAGTTGCGAGCTGCTTTTTACGGAACCACCGCCAGCGAGATCCAGGTGGGACGGGAAGCCTACGAGATCGACGTACGACTGGCGGCCGCTGACCGTTCCACACTCACCGATATTGAGTCGTTTCGAATCAGCACCAGCGGTGGTGATCAAATCCCGCTGAGCGCCGTGGTGGTCATCGAACCGGCCCGGGGGTTTGCCAGAATACACCGGGTCAACGGTGTGCGTACGGTCACTGTAACCGGGGATCTGGATACCCGGATCGCAAATTCCCGGGAGATCATTGAACATACCAGAGCACACTTCCTGCCCGAATTGATGGCACGGCATCCCGGTGTGAGTACCAGTATCGAAGGCCAGTCCAGGGAGACTAATAAAACCGGCACCTCCATGTTGCGAAGTTTCGGTATCGGTCTGATCGGTGTGTTTATTCTGCTGAGTTTTCAGTTCCGCAGCTACATCGAACCATTGGTGGTGATGGCCATGATCCCTCTCGCCTTTATCGGGGTGATCTGGGGACATCTGTTGATGGGACTGAACTTAACCATGCCCGGCATCATCGGTTTCGCGTCTCTGGCCGGTATCGTGGTCAACGATTCCATCCTGCTGGTGGAGTTTCTCAAGCTGCGCATCCGGGAAGGAAGCACCGTGGTGGAAGCGGCAAAAATGGCCAGTCGGGAGCGGTTTCGGGCGGTACTGCTGACCTCGGTGACCACCATTGCCGGTCTGTCCCCGCTATTGCTTGAGAAAAGCCTTCAGGCGCAGATACTCATCCCTCTGGCAACCAGTATTATTTTCGGACTGCTTGCCACCACGATGCTGGTCCTTCTGGTAGTCCCCGCGCTATTCACCATTCTGGATGATCTGGGATACTCTTCCAGTAGCCGCAGGAATCCAGCATGAGCGGCTGCCCGCGCCCCTGTACGAGGTTATAAGCGGACAGGGGGTGCTCTCATCACCGGCCCGGGGCTTTTTTCATTGCCGCCTTTGATTCCCCGAAATAGACCGCTGTTCTGCCCCGGTCAAACTGAAGGGCTGGAGGTCCTGACCTCTATTCAGCCCCCCATGCGCAAGGTGTGCTTTCTGAACTCTTCCATAAACCTGTTGGCTTCTTCTTCGGTGTAATCGACGAATTTGAAGCTTATCTCCTCCATGGGCAGATTGAGGGACCCGAGGTGACGAATGGGTTCATCTCTGATCCGAATCTGAATCTCTTTATCTTTCTCATGGACGATAACGCGCTCTCCAATGAGTTCATAGGGTCGATTTCCACAGGCTTGCGGGAGTTCCCTCAGAAACTCAGCATGGGTGCACTGCATCTCTACTGTACGTACCGGAATCATTTCAATCTCCTTTGAGTTTAACGAGTCCTTCGTCTTTAAAGCTATACGATGGCCTGGGATTTACAAGTCGTTTTGCCATTTGCGGGCTAAGGGAACAAGTATTGTCTGACCTCGATCAAGTAGGTGCCCCGCCCAGCATCGGCTGCGATGGAGAGTAAATAAACCAGCTACCATGCCGATACGTTGTCGATAGCTTGTGAGCGATGGTGTTCTTTGAAGGTTTTCCGGAATTGAAATCTGCCTGTGCATGATCAGCTCATACAGGTCGGTCGGTATTTCTGTGGCTCAGTTAACAGAAGACAACTTCCATGAAAGAAATCAATACGGACCGGTCAGAAGGGCGCGCGCTTCTGGAAAGCTGGTTCTATTCTGTCATAGAGCAGCGGCGGCTCATCGACCTGGCGGATCAGAGTCTGTCACTCAGGGCAGTGCCGGGTACGTTGATATACATGGCCTTGTTCACCGCCAATGTATTGATGCACTCCTATCATCTGGTGCATCCGGTTTTGATCAGCACTGCGGGTGCATTACTCCTTGCACTCGGAATCTTCAGGATGGCACTGGTTGTCTGGTTTCGGCAGCTTCATGACTGGAACAGCGGTTACTGGCGAGGGCTCTTTGCCGGGGGTACCCTGGGTGTGGCCATCGTCTGGAGTTTTACCTGGAGTATAGCCATCCTCACGAATGGCCTGGTACCCACCACCAACCTGTCCCTCATGATGACTATCGGGATAACCGCCGCTGGCGTTTCTACCCTGGCTCCGTGTCGTAAGCTGGTGATGGCCTATCTGGTACTGATGTTCATTCCTGCCCCAGCAGCAGTTTTTATCCACGGAGTGGAGGGGCGAATGATTCTTCTGTTTCTATTTATGCTGGGCGGTCCTTTTCTGGCATCGGTCGGACTCCGGCTCAACAAAGAGTTCTGGCAAGGGCTGCGAAGTAAAGTTCTGCTGGAGCAACGGGCTGAGGAACTGGCTGTTGCGCGGGATCTTGCCCGGGAAAGTGACAGAGCAAAATCTCTGTTCCTGGCAAAAATGAGCCATGAAATACGCACGCCGATGAATGGTGTCATGGGGATGACAGAGCTGTTGCTGAATTCAGATTTGAATGAAAGGCAGCAGTACTTCGCCAGATCAGCCTATCGATCGTCGGAATCCTTGTTGACGGTCATCGATGACATTTTTGATTTTTCCAAAATTGAGGCCGGTAAACTCAAATTGGATCATCAGGCTTTTGATCTTCGGATACTCCTGGAAGATCAGATAGATTTGTTTGCAGAATCCGCCCATCGCAAGTCGTTGGAATTGACCTGTCTTGTTCCCACCGGTCTTGCTACTGCAGTCATCGGAGATGAAAACCGGTTGCGTCAGATTCTGACCAATCTGTTGGGGAATGCACTGAAGTTCACCGAGCAAGGCGAGGTATCGCTAAGGGTTTATCAGGGAAATGTGTCGAGTGACCGCGCAGAATACCGGTTTGAGGTGGAAGATACAGGTATCGGGATCTCGGAAGAGGCGAAGCACCACGTATTTGAATCTTTTTCCCAGGCGGATGACACGGCCTCCCGAAGGTATGGCGGGACCGGGCTTGGTCTGGCGATTGCCCGGCAACTATGCCATCTCATGGGTGGTGAAATCGGTTTAGTGAGTCAACCCGGGGTGGGCACTACCTTTCGATTCAGTGTGGACCTCAAAGTGCAGACTGAGTCAGCAGGAAAGGTATCCCTGCATGTACCTCCCATTGAATCCCAGCGTATTCTGGTACTGGACCACTGCATTAACAGCCGGAAAGTCATCGAGGATATGCTCAGTGTCTTCGAGGTAGAACTTGTCTTTGCCGCTGATGATCAGGAATTGAATGGGTTGCTGGAGCAGGGTGCACAAAGTGGAACTCCCTACGATACGGTCATCATCAACAGTGACTTGTCGGATGGATCAACAGGCAGGCTGGTCGACAGAATCCGTGCCGGGGCTCCCGCTTCCTTGAAACAACTGCTGGTACTTCTACCGGTCACTGGAGAATACCCGGCAGCGCTGGCTGCAGGGCTGAAAAGCAATGGTTTCCTACGAAAACCACTGCGAAGGGAGTCGCTCTATGGATTACTGGGTCAGAGTCTGCAGGAATCACCCGTTCTGAAAGTGAAGCCGGCCGAAAACTCTCCTGTGTCTCAGGAACACCACGCAGTGGACTCACTGCCGGTTTTGCTGGTGGAAGACAATCCGGTAAATCAGGAAGTGGCAGAGGCCATTCTCGATCTGCTTGGATATTCCGTGGAGATCGCCTGCAACGGGCAGGAGGCCTGCCAGATGGTTGCAGCAAGGACGTATGCCATGATACTGATGGATTGTCAGATGCCGGTAATGGATGGTTATCAGGCCACTGTCAGAATTCGGGAAATGGAGAAAAACGGTGAAATTTCACGACTGCCTGTTGTTGCCTTGACGGCTAACACGTTGAAGGGTGATCGTGAGAAAGCACTGGAAGCTGGCATGGATGACTATCTGGGTAAACCGTTCAATCAATTCCAGTTGCAGCAGCTGCTGAGTCGCTGGATTGGCTCAGTCCCGAACCTAAGCGCAAAGGCGGTGTCCTGACAGCCTCTGCTGTGCAGTAATCCATGACGACCATCCGGCTGGGATTAACCCCGGCCGCATTCATATCGATTTCATGTTTTCCGGCACTTCTCAATGATCCTGGCTTTAGCGGCCTGGCATTTTTACCCGCTGATTTTTCAGCATAGTTGGGTATACTGTCCACGGCCTGGAGCAGCGTATCCTGAGCTTGTTCGACGGCTCGTTTCCGGGGGTTCGCTCCGGATTGCGCAATAGTGTTACGGTGGCCACTTACCTGGGTCAGTGGCGAGCATGTATGCAACAGCACTTATCGAAGAATAAAAGTGACTATTTACCCCCCATGGGCAATCTGTTGCGGAAGACGCCGTTAATACTTCCCTGTGGGCTTGGCTTTGGCATCCATGCCTAAGACACTTCCTCCACAGACCGCCCATGGGGGGTTATCTCTGTGGGGTGAGCCGTTACGATTAAAAATAACAGGGGCTGATCGATGGATTTACTGACTCAGGGCTTAGTGGGGACGATTGCAGCCCAGTCGGGAGCCCGGCAGGATGAGGTGAGAACGGCCACCTGGGTGGGGTTTCTGTCAGGATTGCTGGCTGATGCGGATATTCTCATTCGCTCGGCTGAGGACCCTTTGCTCAATATCGAATATCATCGCCATTTTACCCATTCTGTGTTTTTCGTCCCCTTCGGTGCATTGTTGGCTGCGCTTCTGTTGTGGCCCTTTCTGCGTCGGCGCCTGAGTCCCTGGAGGCTCTACCTTTTTACCTTGCTGGGCTTCAGTCTCAGTGGGTTCCTGGATGCCTGTACCAGCTATGGCACGCACCTGTTCTGGCCCCTGCTCGAAGAACGTATTGCATGGCAGATCATTTCCATCATCGATCCCCTGTTTTCATTGACGTTACTGGTCGCTGCCGTTATCACCTGGCGGAAGCGCAAGCCGATGTGGGCGCGCGTAGGATTGGTGCTGGCGGGTTGCTACTTACTGTTGGGTCTGGTTCAGCACCAGCGGGCCGCAGAAATGACAATGGCGCTGGCAGAGGAGAGGGGGCATCAGGTGGAGCGGATGCTCGTCAAACCGACTTTAGGCAATCTGGTGCTTTGGCGTTCGCTCTACGAATCAAAGGGCAGTTTCCATATCGATGCGGTGCGCGTCGGACTGGGAGAGGGCCGCTTGGTCTTTCCCGGCGGGAAGATAGAATCCGTGGATCCAGATCGGGATTTTCAAGACCTGCCCGATGACTCGGTGCTGTTGGATGACATCAAGAGATTCGGTCGTTTCTCCGACCAGTATCTGGCCTGGCATCCAGATCATGATAACGTGCTGGGCGATGTTCGATACGCCAACCTGCCGACCGGGCTGAGGCCCTTGTGGGGGATTGAAATCGATCCCCTGAAGCCGGCACAGCATGCTCGGTACAGTCTCTTTCGGGACATGGATACGAGCAACCGGCGACGTTTCGTGGACTTGCTCCTGAATCGGAAGGAGTAAGCACGCTTCCCTGTCGGCGGGCTATCGGCGGCAATTCCACAGGCTATATATCCCCTTCGAGTCAGTCACTGTCGATGGATCTCAGAAGATGACTGTTACCCCCGGAAACGGTTGACCATTTGATCCAGTGGTCCGGCCAGCGCTGCCAGGTCGTCACTGGAGTGGGTAACGGCACCTGCATTCGTAGGGGAGGATTCAGTGAAACTCGTAGTCGTCGTCACATTCTGATCGAGCACCGATGCCCTCTGGTTCTGTTGATTGGTCACCGCGGCTATCTGTTCGCTCATGTCAGATATGGACTTGATCGCGGAGGCGGTCGACTCCAGAGAAGTCCCGACCTGATTGGCTTGTTCGAAAGTAGTCTATTAACTCATTGATTTAATGAGAATACTTCTATATCTGGATATTCTGGGGCATGGTTTGCCACTAAAGTAGCGGGAGTAGGAACCGCTGGTATCCGTGGAGATAACTTCAAAACCCATGGCTGTTCTGTGAATGGTAATGGAGTGGGCCGCCAGGTGTGCAGATGCCATTTCTGTCGCTGCAGAATCCAGTGTCTGGCCTGTTGGGCCGGGGAGCAAATACCTTCTCAACCAGATATAGAAAGTTAGCAGTGGTATCTGAATAATAATTGAAAAATATGTTGCAACTCACTTTATTTACTGGAAATATTGACTCTATTTGCTATACATAGTTAATCGAGTACCCCGTCTCAATGATCGTGACGGATGCAGCGGTTCATTGGCGTGAACATCCGTGAATGGACGATTGGTCGATAGAGAGTCGATGTAGCGATGTCCCGGTCAACATCGGCTTTGTTTTCCTGAGAGGTAGTCAACTATGCACGTCACCGTTAGTGAGGATCATCTGAAGAAGCAGGTGATTCGGCCAACTTTGAAAAATCTGGGGTTTTGGAGCGCTTCGATAGAAGCGTATCTGTTATCGACGGCGGTCAATGCGCCGAAAATAGGGCTTTTCTCCCTTAGTACCGAGGGCCTGGGGATTTTTCGTATCACTTCCGATCAGCATCGGGAAATCTGGGACAAGTATCTGGCTTACAATCCTGATCTGGCCTCTCGGGTTCGGGGTCTGGCCAGCCAGCATGCTTTTCTCCGGGATCCGGACGGAGAACTGCAAACCAACTTAAGTTACTGCACTGCCATTGCATGGTTGCTGTATCGGCAGTCGACCCTCTCCAGCGAACATGTCTGTATGGTTGAAAACAGTTAATCCGAAGGCCGGTTGATCTGCTGTTCCGGGCAACCCTGTACCCTCCGCCTGCACCAGGTTTGAAACCTGAGAACGGGTGAATCATAGCCGTACACCTTTTGTTCCGAACGTTGATTCCAGGGTGTGACGCGGTTCTGAAAACATAGCGCTATTGACCGCCTCCATAGTTTAAGTAATCCCCCAATCCATCGCTAAACTAAGTAATGGTGCGACCTACAGGAAGATCAGGGGCGAATCCTCCACAGAGTTAAGTTAATCGGAGAGATCTGCTTCCAGTGGGCCTGAATCCTCGGACAAAGGCTGATTCAAATGGCTTTCAGAAATGCATGTTGCGAAGAGAGTGTCAGGGCAGACAGCCTGAGTCTGCTGGTAGCACCCCAGGGGGAGTGCAATCTTGTCTAATGTTAGCGGCACAATCAATGATGGTGTAGTGATGGAGTTGAATCCCGGACCCGAACCGACTGGGGATAGAGCTGAATTGATCGCCAGGTTGCGAATTCTGTTCAGCGGAAAAGATGTCAAAGGTCTGATCGAGGCCGTTGACGAGTTTCGCAGGACACCAGGATTCTCTCAGTTTTGCCATGCGCTGATCAGAGAGGGTAAGTGCCGGACTACGCGAATAGATGAAGTGGTAGCAGTATTGATCGATGAGGTGAGTGCTGACATTGACAGGGACAAAGGTCTGTCGATAAAGGCCAACTACTTCGAGATTCAGGAGCAGCTTGGCAACCGGTTCGGTAAGGATCTGGCAGAATTCTACTTGAGTGTGAAAATGCCCAATGATTTTCTGTCGGCCATCCGGAATCGTGGGGATCAGGATGATCTGGAGGACCAGGGTGACTCTCAGTTGTCCAATCAACTCGTTGAAGATTTCAAGCGGGAGATGGTGCGCACCGAAAAGGGACGACGATCGGTTATCGAAGTCGTTCAACCCTACAGCAACCTGCCACTGCAAAACGTCAATGCGCTGAATGAAGTGCTTCACCAACTCTATCGGCGTGTTAAAGCCAGCTATAAATATCTCTCGATCAAACCCTATTTACTCGCCGTCTACCAATCAGATTCGAATGTCGCACCGGATATTGGTTCTAATCTACGGAGTGCCCGGCTTTTCGTTCACTACCTGGATACCGGAGAGGAGCCATCGGTATCAGACCAGATACAACTGCACATAGCGATCCACCGTCTATTCCATGAGTTGGAAAAAAAGTCAGTGATACCTTCGTCGGATTGCCAGCAGTTTTTCAGTCGGATCGCGGAGATTCTTTCTTACCAGGGGAAGCCTGGGCT
Organism: Gammaproteobacteria bacterium; assembly: GCA_024227135.1. Lineage (GTDB taxonomy): Bacteria > Pseudomonadota > Gammaproteobacteria > Chromatiales > Chromatiaceae > JAHEHQ01. Next base: position 8,464 of record JAAELC010000702.1, on the reverse strand, counting down.
GGCGTCGAAAGGCCGGATCATCCTGGAGGGCTTGCTGACTCAGGTCAATCAGGACAAAGCTGCGATACGGGCACGACTGGCCAGGACTTTCATAGAGGAGTATCACAGCGCCGAGAATCAGATGCAGGTTCGCCGCACACTGATCATCAACGAACTCGCGGCGACCCGGGAGTATCTGAAGCGTATCGCTCGTGAAGTCCGTCAGTTGAGCGGTGTTGATGAGGAAAGAGCCAAGTTTGCAATGGAAAAGCTGGTCTGCCTCAAGGATGTGTTTATTCTGTCGGATGCCCTGGAACAGGCTGCGGCTGAAAAATCATTCGACCGGGTGGAGCGCAGCGCTTTGGAGATCTCAACGCTGATCACCCCTGCACAACTGACCAGCTGGATCAGAATCTACTCGATTATCTATTCCAATTCTGAGTTTCTTGCGTATGGTAAACAGCAGATCGACCAGAAAATTGTTAAAAGCCTGATTTCAGACCTCACCACTTATCACCTTATTCAAAACATCGCCCAGCTGAAAATAATAGTGGATAGAGGGATCGGGAACTCAGACAGGCGGCTGAACCATTTCAGGCAATTCAATGAAGCGCTCAAACTGAAACTGCAAGGCCTGATGGGTACGCAGAAGCAGCAGAACAAGTCTCTCAAGGAGATGATCCAGGAACTGAGTTTTCTGCAGGATGAGTCTTCCCAGTTTGTTATCGCGGAAACCTTCAAAGGGTTTCAAATCATTGTTGATGCGTTCGATTCGATCTCCAGGGATTACTTCGTGCGGGACAAGGAAGCGCTCCTGGCAGAGTCACGAGGTCTCTACAACGAGATTTGCAACAAGTGCCTGAGGGGGTTCGTCACCAAGCCGATCGAACTGAGTGGAAAGAAAGACGCAGCTGACTGCAAGTCGTCCAGATCCTGGTTCGGCCGGCTTTTCACTTCAACATGATCGTGATGGAGAATGGATAGCAGAAGTATCCCGTGTCCACCCGCCATATCTTCTGATCAGTTGGTCTGCATGGACTGGATGAACCCGTTGGAGCGTTCGATAGAACGGTTCATCCGGGTGATCAGCTGGTTGATTTCGGCTTTCAGGCTGCTGAACTCTCCCCGAAGGGCACCAATAGCCTGGGCGTTGAGGTTATGTTTCAGGAATAAGACATTGTCCTGAAAGCTATCGAGAATCGGCTGCATACTCTTTTCTGCCGAGCGCATCGCTGACAGCATGTTGTTGTAACGTCTTCTGGTGTCGTTCAATTGCCGGCGACTGGTCGATTTAAGTTGCTGGTTTTGATAGAGATTAAGTTCCTCTTCCCACTCCTCGAAAAGCGCATCAGCCACCGATTCCACTTTATTGATACGCCGGGATACCTGGTCGGCCACCGCCTGGCTGTCTTCGAACTCCTCGTTGAGCTGTTCGTAGGCCTGTTTCAGGTCGGTTTCCTGCAACTGAACCACCGAGGCGAACTGATCCAGGGCCGATTTAAACTGTTCCTGGGCTTCGGATTGGGCGTCTCGCGCATCCTCCACCCGATCCACCAGGATATCCCGCTTGTGGAACCCTGCCTGCTCCATGGTGTCGTAATAGACTGTGGAACACCCGGATATGAGAATGGGCAGAAAAAACAGCAGCAGGCGTGTGGCTTTCATCGGAACAATACTCGGCAGTTGCGCTAACGGTGAATTATATCCATCAACAGCGTGGAGTTGTACCGCGGCAATGCATCTGGGAAATAAAAATGATTCCAAGGTGTGTTCCGTTCACGTTTCGATCTCTGGCTGCCCGGATTAGAGAAAAATTTGATGTACTCGAGCTTGCTGAGCGATATAAGCTGTTTGGCTATAATCCGGGAACAATAAATTCCTTCAGCCAGCTCCCTAACCAGAGGTCCTCATGCCCGTCGTCTGGCAAAAGAAGTTTCAGACCGGCAACGAACTGATAGATCAGGATCATAAGTATCTGATCTGTTTGTTTAATTCTATTGAATTGGCATTGAGTAAGCCCGATCTTCTGCCCCATCTTCCCATGTTCTTCGAGCAGCTGGTCGAGTTTTCGAAAGAGCACTTTACCCGGGAGGAGGGCATACAACAAAAAATCGGCTATCCCAATCACTCGGCCCACAAACTCGAGCACAAGCGCATTCTGGAGCACCTCCAGTTGGTCAATCAGCAGATTGACAAGGTGATGGCGTCGGGGATCGAGGTCTCTGATGGGGATGTTCTCACCGATATGCTGGGGAGCGACCTGATGGACCTTGCCCGTCAATGGGTGATCGATCATCTGCTGAAGGCAGATCGCGACCTGGTGCCCTATCTCGAGAAGTTTCCAGCCAGATTCGAGTAAAGACCGGGGTGCCTCAGTCGATGAAAATGCTCTACCAGGCCGGGGATCGTATAGAAGCGCAGATGCTCAAAGACTTTCTTGGTTCTCACCATATTCGGACAGTGGTTCAGGGTGAATACCTGAGCGGTGCAGCCGGGGAATTGCCAGCAATGGCATTTCCGGTTCTCTGGGTGCTGGATGATCGGGATGTCGCCCGAGGGAAGCAGTTGATCAATGCCTACTACGAAGCCGAATCGAATGTGATCGAATGGTCGTGTCCCGGGTGTAAGGAGTTGAACGAGGGGCAGTTTCATATCTGCTGGTCTTGCGGAGCCTGGCGGGAGGAGTGAGGGCAGGCGCATTTAAAACCAGGTCTATCTGATGGATGCAATCAGGAATTGGACAGGTGCCGAGTGTCTATTTACCGTTCGTTCTCGATAATCTGACTATTGAACGCGCTGGTTTATCGGCACCCTGTATTTCCCCGTACCTGTACGTCCCAGCAGGTGGGCCCCATTCCCCATCTGTGATGCAATGCATCAGCACGGGGTGCAAGGTGTCTCTGCCCGGGCCCGCAGCACGTTTCACCTGGCCGGTGGGAAGGGAACCGATTACGCTGAAAGTACGCTATTCAACAATATGTTAGTCTTGCCCGACAGGAGCGCATTAACGCTCTTGCCAGGTTTAAATCCTTCGGGTCGTCCTCCCGAAAGGAGGGTGCGGATTGAATTGAAATCCAGGCGCTCTTGTCGCAGCGTTGGAATTGGAGAAGTTTACGGAGATTATGATGGGAAAATTCTTGAAGATTATCGGCTGGACGGTCGGAATCATCGTTGTGTTGCTGGTAGTGGCGGTCATTGTACTGCCTCAGATCATCGATCCCAATGATTACAAGGACCAGATTGTCGAGAAGGTCCGGCTGGAAACAGGAAGAACGCTCAGGATTGATGGTGACGTGGGGCTCTCGGTGCTCCCATGGCTGGGGATAGAGATAAGCGCCATGGAATTGAGCAATGCCAAAGGATTCGAAGGTATTGAATTCGCATCCGTCGAGCATGCTGCGGTGCGGGTCAAATTAATGCCCCTGCTCAGTCGTCAACTGGAAGTGGATACGATTGGGCTGAAAGGGCTCAAGCTCAATCTGGCCAAGGCAAAGGACGGTACCACCAACTGGGATGACATGGCAGGTGGCGGTTCGGCCCAAGATGCACAGCCGAAAGCCAGCGACCCGGCCACCACCGGCACTGAATCCGAATCCAAAATGCCGCTCGAGGCTTTTACCATCAGGGGTGTCGATATCAGCGATGCCAGAATCAGCTGGCAGGACCAGTCTGCCGGGCAGACCTACATCGTGGATAAGTTCAACCTGAAAACAGGGGCTCTGGCCCGGGGTAAACCCGTCGACCTGACAATGTCGATGATGCTGGAGGGCAAGGAGGCGGCAATCACCGCAGACGTAGAACTGAATGCGACCATCTCCGTCGACGAATCAGCGGATATGGTCGATGTCAGCGGCCTGAAACTGCAGCTCAATGGTAAGGGGGAGTCCCTGCCGGGAGGGCAACTGGAAGCGGTTCTCGAGGCCGTGGTGAAACTGGCCATGAACGGTGAATCACTGGATGTCTCCGGTCTCAAGCTTTCAGCGGCAGGGCTGGATGTCACCGGCGGTCTGAAGGGTAAGGATCTTACAGGGGCGCCCACATTCTCGGGTGACCTGCAGTTGGCCGAGCTTGATCTTCGCCAGTGGCTGGCAGACCAGGGGGTGGCTTCGGTCTCCATGGCTGACCCCAAAGCGTTGACCCGGGTCGGAGTCAGCCTGACACTGGAAAACAAGGGCAGCACCACCCGGTTCAATGACCTGCTGATTCAGCTGGACGACACCCGGATCGACGGCACGGCCAGTCTCCAGGGCAGCGCTGTGGGTTTCAAGCTCAATGTGGACGCTATTGACCTGGATCGTTACATGCCGCCGTCATCTGCGCCCGCTGAGAAAGGCGCCGCCCCAGCCCAACCGGCCGCCAGTGAAGCCCCTGCTTCTACACCCCCGGCAGCATCGGCAGAGTCCCCGCTATTGCCCGTGGAAACCCTGCGCGGCTTGAATATCGATGGCGTCCTCAACGTCGGAAAACTGATCGTGAGCAAGCTGCTCGCAGAACAGCTCCAGGTCACGGTGAAGGCCAAAGATGGCAAGCTCGCACTGGGTCAGCAGGTAAAAAAGTTCTACCAGGGGGGTTATAAAGGCCGGGTTGATCTGGACGTTCGCGGCAAGACCCCACTGACAAAAATCGATGCCGCGGCAAGCGGAATTCAGATCGGTCCCCTGTTAAAAGATTTGGTCGGCAAGGACCAGTTGACCGGCAAGGGACGCTTCAGCGCCAATCTCAATACCCGTGGCAACAGTATTCCCGCCTTCAAGCGTGATCTGGGGGGTAAGCTGAATTTTCGATTCGAAGAAGGCGCGGTCAAAGGCTTTAACCTGGCCCAGTTGATACGCGAAGCCAAAGCTCGGTTCAAAGGACAGCCGATTCCCAAGAGTAACCAACCCCTGCAGACAGACTTTTCGGAAATCAGTGCTTCCGGGGTTATCACCAAAGGAGTGCTGGTGAACAAGGACTTGCTGGCGAAATCCCCCTTCATTCGAGTGACAGGGAAGGGCAAGGTGAGCCTGGTTCCGGAAACACTGGATTACAAGGTGACCGCCGTTGTGGTATCAACTGCCGCAGGGCAGGGTGGAAAAGACTTGCAGGAACTCAAAGGCGTCAATATTCCGGTTCATCTGACCGGCCCCTATGGGGCACCGAAAGTAACTGTGGATTGGGCCAGAATCCTGCTGGAGAGCCAGAAAGGAAACATCAAAAAACAGATTGAGAAAAAACTGGAAGGAGATCTGAAGGACAAAGTCCCGGCAGAACTGCAAGACAAATTGAAAGGATTCTTCAAGTGACGCGGTAGAACGGAGTCTTTTCACAGGGCGAATCGGCCGGCAATGTGAAGAGTAGAACCGATGCAACCAGGAATGACGGTCAGGTTCAGTTTTTGACCGTCATTCCCGCCCAGGCAGATATCCATAGAACTCCCGAAACTTACCCAGCCTTTCAGTGCAGCCAGTAGTACACGACACGGGCGCATTCGAAAGTCTGGGAAATACACCTGAAACGGAATCGGTAATCGTCCCCATACCGGAGATTTATTCTGAGCGTTATCCCCAACCCATCCTCACAACGAGTCGCCAAAGCCAATAGTGCCATCCCTCAAGAGAAGAATACTAAACCCATAGCGGCTTTTGGGTGTTTGTCAGGCAGCAGCGGTAACAGCGATGCCCCGGCCTGGCACCCCAGTAACAGCAGAGTAGTTGATGGCTCAACTGTTATCAGGCAGATTGATCGGGAATCCAGGCCATTATCACCAATCTGGTTGTTCTACAGGCCACAGAGACCGGTATTCAAAACAGGCAGCCTGAGGCAGTGAAATCACTATTCGATTTATAAGGGGCGCCCCTAATGTTATGAGATCATTGTGAAAGCAAGTGACGAATTCTCACGGCGTGTGCTGACATGGTATGGTCATTCGGGACGCAAGGACCTCCCCTGGCAGAAAGACCCTACGCCCTATCGGGTCTGGGTCTCCGAGATCATGCTGCAGCAGACCCAGGTTGCCACGGTGATCCCCTATTATCATCAATTCATGGCCCGTTTTCCGGACCTGAATTCATTGGCTGAAGCGCCCCTGGATGCGGTGCTCCTTCAATGGTCGGGGCTAGGGTACTACGCCCGTGCCCGAAACCTGAATCGGGCGGCACAGCAGATCAGAGACCAGTACGGGGGCGCGTTCCCCGAGACGATCCAGGAGGTTACCGGGTTGCCGGGAATCGGGCGGTCCACAGCGGGTGCCATTTTGTCGTTCGCCATGGGTCAGTCTCACAGTATTCTCGACGGCAATGTAAAACGAGTGCTTGCCCGTTGTTTTGCAGTTGCAGGTTGGCCAGGGCGTACGGCCGTATCAAAACAGCTCTGGGCATTGACCGACCAGCTGACTCCCCGCCGCGCCACCGGGCACTACAACCAGGCCATGATGGATCTCGGGGCGGGCGTTTGCACCCGCAGTCGCCCCGATTGCAAAACCTGTCCCCTGGTAGATATTTGTGTGGCCCACAACAGTGGAGAAACCGCAAAGTACCCCGGATCCAAACCCCGTAAAGACATCCCGGTCAAAAGTGTCAAGATGCTGATGGTCCTGAACCAGGAAAGGGAGCTGCTGCTGGAAAAGCGCCCCCCAAGCGGTATCTGGGGCGGGCTATGGAGTCTTCCTGAGTGTCCATCAGATCACGATCCAACCATCTGGTGCAGTAACCAACTGGGGATCGAAGGTACCCTTCGAGGGCAATGGAAACCGCGCAGACATACCTTTTCTCATTTTCACCTCGATATCACGCCTGTCGAGCTGACTGTTGATGGCCCTGCGAATTGTGTGATGGATGGTAACCACCGAGTCTGGTATAACTCCGCCTCAAACGACAGCCACGGACTCGCAGCACCAGTGGCCAGGCTGATCGACGAACTGCAACAACGTTTACCAGGAGAAAACATATGAGCCGCATGGTCAACTGCGTGAAACTGAATAGAGAAGCCGAAGGTTTGGAACGGGCACCCTACCCGGGTGAACTGGGAAAGCGCATTTACGAAAATGCCTCCAAAGAGGCCTGGCAGATGTGGCTTCAACAGCAGACCATGCTGATGAACGAGTATCGGCTCAGCCCCATCGATCCCAAAAATCGGAAGTTCCTCGAAGAGCAGATGGAGAAGTTCTTCTTCGGAGAAGGGGCAGAAACCCCAGAGGCTTTCACCCCCAAGCCCTGACTTGGATCAGTGAGTTGAGATCTGGCTCTTGACTAGAGCCCCTCCGCCCGCTTTAATACGCACTCCTTTCGGCCAGGTAGCTCAGTCGGTAGAGCAGGGGACTGAAAATCCCCGTGTCGGCAGTTCGATTCTGTCCCTGGCCACCATAAATCTATAATAAAACCAATCAGTTATAGCGCAAGGCGAACTGCTTCAACTTCTTGTGGATGCGCCAGCGTGACCATATCGTGACATTCGTTCATCCAATCGTGCCACCGCAGCACGCACATTGTCTGGTGACAGATGGGCATAGCGCTCGGTAACGACAACTGACGCATGTCCCAGCAAGTCACGTACCTCTGTCAGTGGAACTCCAGCACTAACCAACCAAGCCGCACAGGTGTGACGAAGATCGTGGATGTGAAAGTCCTCGATTCCGGCACGACGGCAGGCCGTGTTGAAGCTCCGTTTGACCGCCTTGATTTGTGTTCCGTCTTCCCTGGCAAACACCCAGGGGCTCGACGGGCAATGTTTTGCACGGAATCGTAGCCGGTCCATGATCGCTTGGCGCGACGTTTCATTGAGGGGGACTGAATGGTGTTTACCCGATTTCGTATGGTCCGATTCCAGGAAAAGTAACCGCTCCTGCAAGCTGACCCGACGCCACTCCAAACCGAGTAATTCACCCGAACGGCAACCGGTATGGAGTGCCAGCTGAATGAAGTGCGCCAGATGCTGCGCCTTTGGTTCGCTTTCAGCGGCCTGAATGAGCCGCTCGGCCTCTTCCCGGGTGATCCATCGTGTCCTTCCCTCGTCTTCCTTGAGCTTTCTCCCTTTTGCTACATTGGGAATATTCCAATCCCACTCACGATTTGCATAGTTGATAGCCGATGACAGCAACGCAATCTCACGATTGATGGTTGCATTTTTCACGGATTCATCTTTACGCATCGTGATGTATTCACGAACATCCATCGGTTGCAGGGTGTTCATCACCCGTCCACCAAAATGGCGCCGCAGATGTCGAGTGCGCATCCGGTCCTTGTCGGCACTACGCTTCTCTTCTGCCGTGGCAGTGAGGTAACCCAGCATCAATTCGTCGAATGGTCTCGGCGGCTGTTCTTCCCACTGTCGTTGGCGGTACGTTTCGAGCTTCCACTTGGCTTCGAGGGCTTTCGCTTCCGCTTTGTCGGTTGTCCTAGTAGAGCGTCTAACTCTTTGGCCGTTTGGCCCGGTAAAAGACGCCCACCAGATCGGACTGTCTTTGCGTCGGTATGGCATGCATGTTTCTCCTTTCCGAGCACACCTGGCC
>JAAELC010000701.1 GCA_024227135.1 Gammaproteobacteria bacterium | reverse complement strand
GTCGTCCATGGTCAAGCGGCAGGTTTTGTTCATATCTTGCCGGTATCTTAATGTTTTCACTAAAACTGGATGGCTAGCATCATTCCACCGTGAGGAAAAAGTACCCCTTTGCTTTACGTGAAGAATGACGTGGTATAGTGCACCTTGTTACTCCACCCTACCGACTTGGCAATCTCGGAAGTTCCCGCTTGATGGACTATGGAGATTGAACTGACCCCATTTTCAGGATAATAAGTGAAACCCGAAGAAGACGCAGATCTGGCGTTTATGGAACAGGCGCTTATGCTGGCACGAAAAGCTGGTGAACGGGATGAAGTACCGGTAGGGGCAGTGCTGGTGCAGGATGGTGTAGTCATAGGTGAGGGTTGGAATCGTCCTATAGGTGAACGGGACCCAACGGCTCATGCGGAGATTGTAGCGTTGCGTGATGCGGCAGCTAGAGTTGGCAACTATCGTCTTCCAGGTACTGTTTTGTATGTCACGCTTGAACCCTGCGCGATGTGTGCCGGAGCTATCATTCATGCAAGGGTAGAGCGGGTGGTATTCGGTGCCTATGACCCCAGAAGCGGAGCTGCGGGCAGTGTTTTAGATCTGCTGCCATCCGATCAACGTTTCAATCACCGGGTTGAAGTGCGGGGAGGGTTACTCGAAGAGTCTTGCAGCAATTTACTGAAAACCTTTTTTCGCGCGCGTCGATAGGGTCCTGTCTTCCTGGTGCTCGTATTGATTGTGGCTTTTCAGAGTGCAGCAGGTGTCGTCTGCAGGACATTCGAGACAGGTTTCTGCAGGTTATCGGTCTGGCTGTTTTCCCATTTAAGAAGCTCATAGTAGCCTCGTATATTGTCAACGTATTTGACGGGTTCGCGGCCTCTGGCAAAACCTCTCTTCAGGGTGGAATAGTATTTTTTCTGGCTTAGTAATGGTAAGTGCTTTTTGACGTCTGACCATTTGTCCGGGTCGTCCCCGTGACGCTGTGTCAGGATTCTGGCATCTTCCAGGTGACCGAAACCGACGTTGTAGCCTGCCAATGCAAACCACTGCCTGTCAGGATCAGGTATTCGCTGTGGTATCTTCTTCTCTACAATACGCACGTATCGGGCACCACCCAATATGCTCTGTCGAGGATCGGTTCTGTCCTTGATACCCAATTGTCGGGCCGTTCCTTTGGTCAGCATCATGATTCCCCTGACACCGGTCGGTGAAACCGCTTTCGGATTCCAGTGAGACTCCTGATACCCGATGGCAGCGAGCAGTCGCCATTCCAGATTACTTTGTTTCGCCGCTTCTTTGAAAAAGGGTAACAAGGGTGGCAGGCGCTGTGCCATATGACGCCGAAACGTCCTTGTGTCTACAAAGCCCAGACGATTCGTGTGCCCATAGTATCGCTCGAGAAGTTGAGCCAGGGTACCGGATGCTTTCAATTCCTCCAGAAAAGTTCGGGCACTGTTATAGAGGCTGCTGTCCTGGGAATGGGGAAAAGCCCACGCCAGCTGTTGCGGTCCGGTTAGATCGAATGCCACCTTCAGCTCAGGATGGAAGCGCCGGGCCAGTGCCGCTTCATTGGAATCTGCAACGGTAAAATCAATCATCTGTTCTTTGACCAGATTTAACAGTTCCCCACTCTGCAACTCTTTCTGGGATACCCATTCCAGGTCGGCGTGTTTAACTTTGAGCTTCTGCAGCTCTTCTTCGTGACTGCTGCCAGCAACGACTTCCAGCAGCCCCCCTGCGTCGATGAGATCGTCTTCGAAGCTTCGGAACCGGACGCTATCACGGCAGTAGATGTCGCCTGCTTCGAGCCGG
>JAAELC010000700.1 GCA_024227135.1 Gammaproteobacteria bacterium | reverse complement strand
TGAGGAAATGAAACCAGATTGCAGTAAGTGCCACGCCCCTGAGTTATGCTGCTCACAACGCATAGGGCTGGACATGAACGAGGTCTACCGGCTTGGTTACATTGGTGGCGCGAACATTCAGTATGACTTACGGACAGGTGGTGGGGTGCTGAACCCGGACGGTGGGCAGTGCAAGTTTCACTCCGAGGCTAAGTGTGGTATCTATGATAACCGTCCCAAGGTCTGTGCCGAGTGGCACTGCCTGGATATGGAAGGTTGGGTTGCGCGTGAGAGACAGTTGAAAGGGCGAGGGAATAAGTGGTATAGTCCACCTTATTTCGCGCAGAGGAAATTTCAATGGCATACGTACCCTCGTTTAGTGAGTGGCAGAAGAAGCTGAATTTTAAAGGTATCAGTTCTGAGGAAAACGCGAAAGCCGCGCAGAGCCGTAAGTGGTACGACAACTTTGTGGCAGACTTGAAGAACCGTCCACAATACCACAACGCAATTTTAAAGGAGCACGGATTCAGCGCACCAGCGTCAGTGTCCTCCGGATACTCAGGGTCAGGATCAGGTGGGTCTGCACCAGCCCCGGCTCCTGCCCCGGCACCAGTTGCGACACAAGATCAGCAACGCGCAGAGATCATCAAGCCGCCTGAAGGTGGGCTTGAGTCCACGATATCCCCTGGTAGTGAGAACCCTGCCCCGGTGCGTAATGTCTCATATCTGACCGGGAACACCCAAGCAACTACCTCATCACGGTTTCTGAAAAAGAAGGGTGAGAAGAAGAGTTTGTTCGGATGAAGAAGTACACCACTGCTGATGCGTTAAGGACACATGAGTC
>JAAELC010000699.1 GCA_024227135.1 Gammaproteobacteria bacterium | reverse complement strand
CGATGTGGGCACAGACCCGACTATGCGGAGATCTGCATAGTCGGGTGAGGTTGACCCGCGGTTTGGGTACCAACGCAGCAAGCCGGGCCAGGAAGTCCAACGGCTCGACTAAATCGCCTGGAGCGATTTGAACAGCCGAAGGCTGGCCCGTAGGGCGGAGGGCAGGATGCCCGGAGTAACATCACATGGGTGGTGCCATCCCGATAGGACGTTTTCAGTTCATAGCGTATCCGCCCGTTATCCAAAAGCGACAGGCGTTTCTCCGATACCGCAGGCCGGGCAATATATCGGCACAACCGTTCCAGCTTTTCGTGCTCATGCGCCTGCGCCACTACCCCGGCATGCAAGCTGAAACCCGCTACCTTGGCGACTCGGCTCGAACCCACCTTCGGTTCTTGTATCGGTGGCAGGCTCTGCAATGTGAACACCTTGCGGCCTTGTTGGGGTCCGATGGCAATGCGGTAGGTGATCGAATGCCCGTACAATTGCTGCATCGCCTCGTCGTCCGCAGTTTCCAGAGCGCCAGATGGTCGTTGTCCTCATCACGTGCCAGAAAGCCCCGACGTTCGCTCGTCACCTAGCCCTTGTAACAGCGTTTCAAACTCGAAGTCTTCGACAAGTGACAGCAAAGCAACCTTGAGCTCAGCGAGATCGTCCGGCAAGGCTTCAATTAATTGCTGTATCTGTTCGATATCTCCCTCGGTCACGGCTTGCCTGAGGGCTGCCCTGTTCTCATCCGGAATCGCCTTCAACTGCCCCTTATCCAGATCCGCCAGGATCCGTGCCGGTGTATCTATCGCCACCGTCAGTTTATCGACAAACACCACACCCAATTGCGCCTCCAGGCACTCAATAATCTGGGTCTGATGGTACGGTTCAAACATCACATCATCAAAGCCGCACGCCAACAGACTGGTCTTATCTATCAGTGTTGCACTGGTGGCGATGGCGATAATGGGCAGCTTGTCGCCACCAGGTAGCTGGCGAATGTGTTTTGTTGCTTCCTTTCCATCTATCACCGGCATCAGGATGTCCATCCAGATCAGATCGGGTTGAAAGGATGTGACCATCGATATCGCCTGCTCACCATTGACTGCCGATTGCACCTCGAAGCCGATTCTCTCCAACAGATTGGTCAGCAATATCCGGCTGAATTCAACATCTTCCACCACCAACAGCTTGTAAAGCGGCTGGCCGGGGGCCAGACCCTCTATATCGCGCACTCGTTGTGCCACTTCCCCTTCGTGGGTAATGGTGACGTCGATGGAAAAGCGAAACACACTGCCTTGCCCCGGGGTGCTCTCGACTTCAATGCTACCGCCAAACAATTCAATGAAGCGTTGACTGATGGTCAACCCCAGCCCGGTGCCCTCGCCGCTCTTGTATCCAACCTCTGTCTGTGTGAAAGCCTCAAAGATTGTCTCCTGTTCTGTCGCCGTCATGCCGGGGCCGGTGTCCTGGATGGCAAACTGCAAACACCCCCCCGTATCAGGGTCTTGTGCCGCCGTCTGATAGCCAACCATGACCGTGACTTGACCTCGTTCAGTAAACTTGATGGCATTGCCGATGAGGTTAATAAGCACCTGGCGCAGTTTCAGTTCATCGGTGCAGATGAAGTCGGGCAAGGTGGTTTCATGTTGCAGTACCAGCAGCAGGTCTTTTTCATGGGCGCGGACCGCGAGCATGGCGATGATGGTATGCAGAAAACTGGCCAGCTCAATGCTGGATTCATTTAAGGTCATCTTGCCGGACTCGGCTTTGGCGATATCGAGGATATCCTCGATGAGTGCCAGCAGGTGGTCACCGCTTTGATTGACGATATCCAGATGATCCTGCAGCTCATCGTGCAACCTCGCATCGCGTTTCATCATATCGGTGAAGCCGATAATGGCATTTAACGGCGTCCGCAATTCATGCGAGATGCTGGCCAGGAACCGGCTTTTGGCCTCATTCGCCTGTTCGGCCTGGTCCCTGGCGATAATCAGCTGCTGTTCCGATTGTTTTTGGGCGGTGATGTCCTTGAAAATAACCACGGCACCGAGGAGTGATCCCTTTTCGATCATAGGGGCAGTGGTATATTCGACCGGGAACTGGCTACTGTCTTTGCGCCAGAAAACCTCATTGGCGATACGGTATTCCTTGCCATCTTTATAGGACGAATAGACAGGGCAGTCGCCCAGCAGATAAGGAGTGTCATCTGTTCGGCTATGATGGATCACGGCATGTTCTAGCTGGCCGATCAGTTCATGTGGCTCGTAGCCGAGAAGCCTGCTGCCGACCTGATTAATGAAGGTGCACCGACCTTCAAGATCTACACCATAAATACCTTCGCCCGCAGCCTGGAGGATCAGGTTTTTCTGATCTGTGGTGCGTTGGAGTTCTACGGTAGCTTGTATCAGGTTGCGTGTCCGCTCCTCGACGATATCTTCCAGATGATCCCGATGTTTCTGGAGCGACAAATGAAAACGCACCTGTTCTTCGTGCATGCCAACTATCGTCTCGGAGAGTTCATCGAGTTCGTCTGGTTTGTGGGTCTTTCCTGGCGCAAAAGGCATGCCGGATGGTTGCACCGGCTTATCGATCGAGAGCTGGCTCACCCAGTGCGCCAACTGCCCCACGCGTTGCGTAACGAGACGATCGAAGATAAGAAAAACAAACCCTACTACCAGGAAAGTCTTAATGCCGTTACTAACCAGAATAATCAGGGCCTTATCCCATAGATGCCGGTAGAGGGACGACAGGCTGGCAGTGGGCTTCAAGATGACATTGGACTGACCCGATTGAAGAGCCTGGAAACGAATCGGAACCTCGCGCGAAACAATAGTATCGTCGACCTGGTCACCTGCCGACCATTTAACTTCACCGTCTACCAGTATCTCGACATACTCCATGTTGGGCAAATTTACGATCCCCGCCAGCTGAAGTTCGACCTGTTTCGAGTTGAAAGTCCAGAGGGAATCGGCCAGGCTTTCGAGGTAGCTCGCCTCGATCAGCTCGAAATCGTTCTCGATACTGATCAGACCTTGGCGATAGTCACCAAACAACTGGATGGTGGTGGTCACCACCGTAATCAGGGAAGAGAACACGACAAAGGCGACGATTAATCGCCGGGCGATATTGCTTCGAAATAAACCCCTGTTCCACAGTTTATTCATTGTCGGCATGCCATTTCTATCAGCCGCAAGCGCACCAATTTCGGCAGGCTCAAAATATCACCTGAGGTTCCTCGCCGTCTAGTCTTCACAGATCTCTCTCCTTCGAGCCGCTACTCGGGAGTCGAGAATGGGCGCGGCGTAAATGGATCCTCCAGTCTCGTCTAACTATGGTCACTCGGGTCGGTGAATGGTAACCCGTAGTGATGATCCCTACAACTCGATTGATCATGCTTCGGTGGCAAATTCTCATGCTACCGCGACACCTCAATCCGGAAGAGCTACAGTGTATTCCAATCCTTAAATGAGCCTGAACGGGGGTGGTAGTAAGGTACCAGACAGCGGTGGTTAAGCGACCTGTTGATCCTGTTCATTGATAGTTTTAAAGAGTTGTTTCCGGGCCTCATTGAGTTGCTGTGCAGCTTCATTATCGCTGATGGCCCCAGCAATGCCATCGAGTTGCTGGAAGGTGAAACCTGGTTTCAGGTATTGCTTGGCATCAGGCAGTGATTTCATCTTCTCATAGGGTGTCATCATAGCTTTGTATGGATAGGTCTTTTTCTGTTTTCCCTTGGCATCGATTTTAACGATGGAGAAGAAGCAGGGACGGTGGTAATTGATGTAGGGATTGAGGTATTTCTGGCTGAATTCATTGATCAGTGGTGCCCACTTCTGAGGGATGTGATGGCAGCCCAGATGCTTGCGGACAATGGAGCCGTTTTTGCTTTCTACCAAGGCATTATCGTTGGTCTTGCGGGAGCGGGATTTGGTGAGATCGATCAGCAATTTGTTGAGCAGACCTGCGACGCGCTTGTTGATGTACTCTGAGCCGTTGTCAGCATGGAAGCCTTTGATGATGAATGGG
>JAAELC010000698.1 GCA_024227135.1 Gammaproteobacteria bacterium | reverse complement strand
GGTAGGTCGTTCCCCCCATACCAGTGTACTGGTTGAGGCTGTTGCTTGTGTAGTCAGTGACAACACCATCGTCAATCACACGGCTCCTGTTCCCCGTTGCATCATACTCGTATTGTATCAACCGTCCATCCGGTGCTACCGACGAAGTCAGCTGCCCCGCAACGTCGTAACAGTAAGTCCACTGACCCTCCAGTGTTGCCATCTGATAGCGCCGACCACGTTCATCGTACGTGTAAAGGAACCGGGACAGAATTGAGTCATCCGGTCTGTAGTTGACCAGGCTGGTCAACTGAGAAGCATCGTCGTACCCGTATAGCGTATAGACGCCATTCTGAAGGTCCTTCCGTTCGAGACGGCCGACCGCGTCGTAGGTATAACGCACGATCTCTGTGGCCGCCTCGTCAAAGATGGATTGGAGCCGCCCGACTGGGTTGTAGGTGTAATCCAGGCGATGGCCCAGCTGGTTCAGCATCGAAGCCCGTTGTCCGGCCGGGTTGTACGTATACTTCAGCCAGCGGCCATCAGGGTCTGTCATCCGTTTAAGACGATCTTCAGGAATGTAATAGGTAAGCGTGGTCGTACCCGTACTGTCCGTGAATGATGTAAGGTTGCCTCTTCCATCCTCGTATCGATACTCGATCCGGGAGAGGTCCGGGTTGACCCTGGCCGTGAGGCGACCGTCTCCGTCGTATTCGTAGGAGAGCGAGTTCGATCGGCGATTGGTCCAGGAGTTCGGATTACCGTATTCATCGTGGGTCCAGGTCTCGCCCCCCCCTGGATAGACGATGCCATCAAGATTCCCACTGCCGTCGTATATGTACGAAGTCTCATTCCCCCTGGCATCTGTCAGCCGGGTCATTCGATTAAAGATGATGCTGTAATCAAGCTCGGTCGAATGGCCCAGCGGATCGGTAACCTTCGTGAGGTTGCCCCGTGCATTGTAGTCGTAGCGGTAGAATAATCCGGCGGGATCGGTTCTGGTAACCAGATTGGACTCATCATCGAAGCTGGAGCGTGACTGATTTCCATTGGGGTCGACGATCTTGAGCAGCCGTCCGTATTGGTCCCGATAGTAGAACCATGTCTTCAGAGCTGCGTTCTGTACCGCAACCAGGCCTGAGCTTCCGTATCCAAAGGTTGTGAGTTCCGCGCCGCCGTCCCGAGACGTGGCTTCCAGGCGACCCTGGTCATCGTAGTTGAAATACTGGTGGCGGTTACCTGCATACTCGATCTCGATCAGCGCGTGCTCCTGCCGGGCAGACACCCCTGTGCTGTAGCTGTACCGGGTCGTGGTGCCGTCGAAGCGGGAAACGGAATCCAGGTGCTCGCCGATGCTGTCGTAAGTGTAGATGGTGACGCGGCCATCGGGGTCCGCCACCGTTTCCAGGAGGCCTGCCGGGGTGTAGGTCAGCCCGAGAGTCTGCCCCCCGGTATGGGTAAGCGAGGTCAGCTGACCGCTGATATAGATCCCGGTGATCCGATTGCCATTCGTATCCTCGATATAGTCGAGGAGACCGTCCGTGCGGAATGCCCGGGCGCTGCCGTCCGCCTCCTCGAGCCGGAAGGCACCTCCGCCAGGGTCGGTGAGTGTTCCATGGTCACCTTCCAGGGAGAAGAACGCCCCACCGGGGCGACTATCGGGTTGGAAGACCCGACGGGAGGTACCGGGGCCAACGATCACGACCGTGCCGTCGCTCTCGATGGTGCTTCTCTGCTCCCAGCTATGAGCCCAGCCCCGGCCCAGCGCGCCGGTCTGATGGCGCCCTCGAATGGAGTCCTCGAATTCGCGGGTGAACCGGATGTCAATCCCCGGAGCCGGGACGGCGGAGTCTGTCGTCTGGCCAAGGCTTCCCAACGGGCCGGCGCTGTTGGCCTGGTAAGCTCGAAGCCCAGCAAGATGCTCAGGTCGGTTTCATCGACCCCGAGACGACCCAGGTAGGAGGCGTTGTCGCTGAGTGCCGTGACGTACTCGCCCCAGGTATTACCGACTTGGGAGAGAAAGTTTTCCCAGATGACGTTCCAGGCTTCGACCGAGACATAGGCTGGCTGCATCTTCGACCTCTCGCTCGCCCAGTCCACCGTATCGGAATTGTCTGCATCGAGGACACCCAGCCGGAAGTCAAATTTCGAGGCCTGAAACCAGGGTGGTTGCCATCCGGACCATTGAACGGGCGCACGGATGGTCTCTCCGGGTTGCAACAGTCCCGGTGTAGCCCCGGATGCGAGGAACTGAACGGAGTTGCTGAAACCAACGGGGAGCGCGCTCGTCCAGAATCCTCCTGCCGAGACCCTGTCCGCCAGCCGCATGATTGTGGCCTGACGACCGTTCTGGTCGGCCCTCAGGACGAGTAGCGGAGCCCGCATTGCGACATCGCCGCTGTTTGTGTATTCGATCCAGATAGTCGCAGGCGCGTGGTATCCGAGTCGCCCGGGAAGGATCAAGCTGGTCTCCAGTCTGGCTCCGAGGTAGAGGCCCATTTCGAAACCATCCGGCAGCCGGTCCGACCCCTCCGGCCTGGTGAGTACGACAGAGTAGGTCCCAACCGGGACTGTGTTCGCCAGGAAGGTCGCAACAAGCGTGTCTGACTGAGTAAGCTCGATGACATCAGCGGGATAGAGGCCGCCGGCTCCATCGTCAAGCAATACCTGGGTGGATAAGTCGAACCCTGCCCCCCCACACTGTCATCACCGTATCTGCCCCGGTACCGTGATAGCCAGGCGATACCTTGTGGACGAAAATGTCTGCAGTTTCCATCTTGAGGTTGAAGGCTCCGGGATTGCGCACTGTTTCTGCGAAAACCAGAATGTACCAGTCCCCTGGTGTGGCCAAGGGAATGAGAATGGTCTGATCGCCGGAAGCCGACCTGTCAAAACGGTGGTCGTAGTCACCACGGGTAGGTGCGGAACCGAGACGTGCATAGACCTCAACGGTGTTCCCGGTGCTCAGGTCATCGAAGGTAATGCGGGCAGGGGTCGGATCGTCGATTTCGACTCGAAACAGTTGTGCCTGCCCGGACCCTGCCAGGGAGCCACTCACGGCGGAGTTCACGCTCATGCCACTGACACTGGTCTCCAGGATCTGGAAGCTGTATATCGCGGACCCGCCAGTAGCGGTATTTCTGGCAACCACAGTATAGGTACCCGATTCGGTCAGGCTGTAAAGGGATGAGTCGGCTGCCAGGCTGTCGAAAGCACGCCAGCCGTTCGGACCCCAGAGGTCGAAGACCACGCTGGAATTCGAGGAAGAAACCTCTTTGAGTCGAATCTGCTGTCCTGCCAGAGCCGAGAATCGCCACACTTCGACCCCGCAATGACTCCCCAGGTTGCCAATCTGAGGTTTGTTGAGAGTGAGTCTCCCCCGGTTCAGGTGCACTATCGACCCATCAGCACCCGCTTCATAACCCGCTGCCCCCATGACGGAAAGCAAGCCAGTATGCTGATCATCTTCCAGATCGAGCAGAATCCGCCCCCCGCTTCCACCACCGCACCCACTGTCTGCCACCGTTCCACCGTCCGCACTGATCTGTCCCACACCGGACAGGATCCCAGCGATCAGGTAGATGCTTCCCCCGGATCCACCCCCACCGCAGTGCCCACTGTTCTGAGCGGCATCACCACCATCGGTGGTAATCTCCCCGTCAAGGGCCAGTGTGCCCCCCACGGTGATCCGAAGCGCACCACCCCCAACTCCCCCCGCGCCATAGGATACACTCCAGTTTCCACCACCGCTTCCCAAGGCCATGGGTGCCATTATGGAACCGTACCCGGCACCGCCGATGCTACCCCCCGACGATACGGGTGTGGAATCACCACCCTTGCCGCCGTAACCGCCGCCACTGCCTTTGAAGAGCGCACCGGCTCTTCCCCAGACACCGGCACCCGGTGCCAGGTTTTCCCCATAACCTTTGATATCTGCCGAGATCTTTCCCCCGGCATCGATGATCAAATCCCCTGTCACGCCAAGGTCGAAGCCTTCTCTACCCGCTGTATGGGTAATCATGCCTCCTGGGGAAACATGAACAGTATTGAAGAAATGCTGACCATCTACTGTGAGTGTTGCACCCTGAATGACAAGATCGTGACCATCGTAAGTGGTATCACCTGCGTCAATCGATGTATCTTCGGTGAACGTTGTAACAGGTGGGGCTGCCAGCAGAAATGATGATGGCGCCAGACAGGCAAATACCGTACTAACCACCCCTAAGAGACGACAGGATGTCCAGGTGTCAGGTGTGAAGATCAACGACATACCAAGCTCCCATGTCAAGTAAAATGGTTTTGGCTCTTCAGCATTATTCTTCTTTCTGTTTATCTACATGTCTAAACCAGTTTCAGGAACCATGACCAACCTTACCCTGTTCTCCATGAGTCACCTGAATGGGCGCAAACACCCAGTCGACAAGCGATCTTTGTAAACCAGCAAATTCAATCCATCATATGCCCGCTGCGCTTTCCCTGCTTCGCTTGGGCACCGGCCTTTAGCATCCTGCTCAAGCCATTCACTGCTGCGTAGTTCACCCGGCGCAATTTTTGGATAACTAAAAATTTCCGCGGCCCTTAGAAAGCATACGACAATGAGAGCAGTGCACCAACAGCGCCACTCGTGTTACGTGCACCAGACGCAAAAAACCCCGCACTCAGGCGGGGTCTGTAAGGTAGCCGGTAACAATCGTTACCGGCGGTACTTTTATCACCGATCCTTTTTACGAAACCTGATCGATCAGATTATCACGATTGTCCCGGTCGTCGCTGACGCGTTCGTAAGGACTGAACTTCGAAGGTTTCAGTTCCTGCTTACCGTACAGTACGTCACCCTCGGTTCCCTGTGGTCCGGAATGCGTCACCACATAAGGTGTACTGGGGCTGGAAGCAACATGGCCATCCCCGTAGAGAATGTCGTCCCGGTTATCTTCGGCAAAGCTGGCGCCGGAAAACAGAGCGGCTGCAACGATGGCTGCGGTGTAAGTAGTCTTTTTCATGATGTTTCTCCTGAGTTGATTAAAGTTTGTCGCATTTGACAGGAGATACAGCAGATGTCGTGCCAACTTTCATATTTACGATATTTTTCTATTTATTACAGCATGTTATCGAATAACAACAGTATCTACGATACGCTATTCAAACCGGCACATCTTAACGAAATGTTAAATACACGGATCGTCAATTCGTTATAGTTCCAACGGAGTGTTACGTTTGGATCTGCAAAACCATCATCCAGCGTGCACTGGGAGTATCTCATTTAAGGGTATCTACTCACCCTCCATGGGCGACCTGTTCCCGCTCACCTCTCTGGTTGAGTGGGGTGACCTGGATGCCGGCAGGGTAAAACTTTTCCGGATTCTGGCCTGGCACCGCAGGAAATATACCCATAGGCAGCCCGAGGAACAGGGACAGAGATAGGCAATGGTTTATACAAACAACACAGGCGCTCCTTCGTCGCTGGTGTCTTCACGGGTATAGCGACATGTCTGGGCAACGGTACCGTCAGGCATCACCAACCGAATGTCCCCGCCTCTGTTGCGGACAACGCCATTGGCTACCGGAAACACGAACTTAAAGATATCGCCGGGTGTAACCATGATCCGGGCAAATGTGAATGACATCCCATTTGGTGCCAGCGCACGCCAGTTCTCAAGGGACGCGGTAGAGTTTCCGGTATTGATAATTTGCAAAAACTCGCGCCCCCCTTCGGGGTTCACAGGGTTAATCATGGCCGCCACAATTCGGAAACTGGCAGCTGCGACAACGTCAACATCGGGGGTATCGGGCTCGGGGCGCGGCTCCTCATCTGGATCAGGGTTGCCGCCGTCATCGATCGCGACCACATCGGCTGACTGGAACCTTGGAAAGAAGGTCCGGATTGCGTTGGGCGACCCGTCCAACCGGTGTAAATCCAGCTGATATTGTGCCCCATTGATCTTGGCGGTTTTACCGCTGAGTGTACGTGTCCGCACCAAGCCCATCGCAATAAGCCCTTCGGGGCTGAGCCCGACAAAAAAACCGCCAATGGATTTTTCCAGCACACGGGCATTGCCACCATCCCCACTGGGTGCATTCCATTGGAGCGACAGCGTGATAACCTCTGGCACCAGAATCCCTTTGTCCGGATCGTCCGCACCGCTGTATCTGGTGCCGCGATATTCCATTCGGTCGACACCATCGCCGATATCACCGTCGATCGAGATCGTGCGTCCGCCATCATCAAGATAGTATTTATACCAGAAATGATAGCCGCCGACCTTGGACCGCTTGCTGGATTGTTCGCCGACAAAGACATGTTCAAACCCGGTGGCATCCCGCTGACTCCCGGCGCGGCCAAAGGTAAACCAGGTTTCACGGATCATGCCAGCAAGGGTCTGATCCGAGATCATCAGGCCCAGCACCTGTTCCATATGTTGCCGCGCGAGTTGAATTGGTGGCGTTGGCAGAATGGCGTCGATGAAATCCAGCTCTTCCTGCCTTTCATCGGGCCGGATCAGTTCGGTCGCGGCCCGTTCCAGTGCGTAGTTGTCAAATATCGCCTCGCACAGGCGGTAGGTTGCCATCTTGCTTTCGGGAATATCCACTGCGGAGAGAACTCTATGATCTGTGCCCACCTGGGTTGAGCGTTCATCCACGACCGCAAAACCTTCAGTGGGGTCCTGAGTTTCATTGGGGCGCAACGCAGGTACACCGTTGCCTTGCATGTCTACGTTCCAAATGCGTTGGTAGATATCTTCCATAAGATGCTCCTGAACTATCTGAATAAAACGCGCTTCCGCCCGTGGTAGGTGCCGAGCCGGAAGTGGCGGGCGACCCAGCGGTCTGTCGGGTCGAGGATGGCCGCGCGGCGTGGATCGCCCCGTCTCTCACGGGCAAGGGCGATACGCGTATCGGGATCAGTCTCTAACCGGGCCTGATCGTCCTTGTCGCGCCGCTCCATCAGGATGAAGCGCACAAAATCCTTGTCTTTCTCAAACTCCCGGACCAGCTGTTCAGTCACACCAAAGGCCGTGGTGAACATGACGTTTGACGTGGCTTTCCCCATTTGATCCGCGATCCATTCCAGGAGCCCGACCTTGCGCGGTGAGAACATCGCCCGGACGCCATTGGGCGCAAGTTCACCATCCGGGTCGGTGAATGTGCTGGTGTTGAAACCCTTGTATCGGACGCTCTCGCGTGGATCTGCGGTCACCGGGTTGCGGGTCCGGGACTGTTTCCTCAAAAAACCTGAAACCGCGCATCCAGGCAACGTCGCCTGTTGCCCCGTCACGTTTGCCGAGGGCGAACCCCAGCAACCCCTGTCTGGCGTCTTCGGTGGCATCCAGGCCAAAAAGAACCGAACGCGAACCGGGGATTGCCCGGACTGAAATACCGGCTTTTGACATCCTCATCGGAGTACTCCATGCGCTGATGTATGTCTCTCATCATGCCACGTAATCAAAAGGGGCAGACTCGATTGATTCACAAAAAAAAGGTTCAATGGAATCTGACCCGAATGGCACTTGCTTCAGCCAAACAGCCGTCATTGCGCCGCACGAAGCAATCTCCGGAACCCCGGCACGACAAGGGAGATTGCCACGCTACGCTCTTGAAGAACTTAACCTGTAGTTCCTCATCGATTGGTGGCCGCGCAGCGGGGTGAGGGGCTCGCAATGACGGGGCTTTTAAGCTTAAGCAAGTGCTATTAGGATCTGACCCCTTTGATTTCCTTTGATTATGGGTACCAGGTTAATATGGCTTATCTTGTCTAGAGAGAGGCATTGCATCGATGGGGACACTGACGATGATAACCAGTTTGGCACCAACTACCTCAGACGATCTCTCCCACTTCAACACGGGTTGTCCGTTTTCTGCCACGAACAGCCCTGGCCGAAGGTTTCGCCGGTTATTGATACTGGTCGCAGCGCTGATGCTCTCCGCCTGTGCGAGCAATCCTTACCAGCCCCTGATCGACAATATGACAGCGGTCAAGGCAAGGGCGGAATCCCAGAAGATGGGAGAGATCCGGGTCAATGTTGCGGTACCCAGCCCCGAGGAGACCATGGCAATATTCGATCTGCCGCTCTACGATCGGGGTGTCCAACCGGTGTGGATAGAAGTAACGAACGGCGGTGCCACCCAACTTCGCTATGCCCCATTCGGTACCGATCCCGACTATGTTCCGCCTTTCGAGGTGGCCTACACCAACAAGGCCGGTTTTTCGAAAGCCGCCCACCGGAAAATGGAACGATATCTCCACAAACACACCATGCCGCGAACCATCGAGCCGGGACAGGTACAATCGGGTTTCGTGTTCACACAGGCACGCCCCGGTACGAAAGGCGTCAACATCGATCTGTTTGGCCCCGCTGCCGAAGAGGCCTACAGCCTTTTGTTTTTTGTCACCGTCCCGGGATTCGCTGCGGACCACGCCCAGGTCAACTTCGAAGCACTTTATACGCCCGCCGAAATGGCGGAATTCGACCTTCCGGGTTTTCGCAAAGCGCTCACCACCCTGCCTTGTTGTTCGAGCGACCGGTCGGGCGGTCGTGAAGGCGATCCTTTGAATCTGGTGCTGGTCGGCAACGGTGACGATGTCCTGCAGGCGTTGTTGCGCGCCGGGTGGTTCGAGAGATTGGCGGCGGAGCAGGGAACCAGTTCAACTGCTGAGGCTGCCTACCTCTACGGACGCACGGCCGATGCCGTCTTTCGCACCCAGCGACCGGGGACCGGCCCACGCAGTGAACTGCGCCTGTGGAAGGCACCGATGCGGGTGGACGGAAAATCCGTCTGGCTCGGTGATGCCGTTCACTATATCGCGAGTCCCGACGAACCGAACGCCCTCGACCCGGACATTGATGACGCCAGGGATTTCTTTCTTCAGGATTTGTGGTATTCCCAGGGACTGGCCGGATTCGCCTGGCTTCAGGGGCCGAACGTAGTGTCCATCGAGCAACCCCGGCAAGATATCATGGGCGCAAACTACTTCACCGACGGCTACCGCGTCGTCCTGTGGTCTAGCGGTAAACCGGTTTCAATGCTGAAAGCCGACTACATTTCCTGGGATAAGCCACCTAAGCGATAACACAGGGGATCTGCAGATGATGCGCTTGAATATGACAAAGACAATTCGATATCCGGAGAATCACCTGCTGTGTCAGGCGCCGGGTTCGATCTTCGCAATGCTTCTTTTATTTCTGCTTGCCGGGTGTGCGAGCGTCGAGGAGACGACACCCGAGACCTCAGCAACCTACCTGGAGCGAGCCCAGACCCAGAGCAAAGGCCCGATTCGAGTGACCGCCTCGGTACCGAGCGCGAAGGAGACCCGGGAGTTGTTCGGTGCACCTTTATATCTAAGAGATATCCAGCCTGTATTGTTGACCATAGAAAACCAGGGGCCCAGCACCCTGAATTTCCTCCCGGTGGGTGTGGATCCGCTTTATTTCACGCCGATGGAAACCGCCTTTCTGAGTAAGAAAAGTAGCAAGGGGGTAAGCGACCAGGCGAGGGCCAGGCAGTTCTACAACGAAGGGATGGGGGCCGTATCGGTACTTCCTGGTGAGACCAGGACGGGGTTTGTGTTCACCTCGCTCGACGAAGGCACTAAAACGTTCAATGTCGATCTCCTGTCCGAGAGAGACAAAATTCACTCATTTACCTTTTTCATTCCGGTTCCGGGACTGCGGATCGATCACCACAACGTCGACTGGGAGAACCTCTACCCGGCAGACGAGTGGTTGGAATTCGACGAATCTGCTGCGTTGATCGAGGCACTGAAGAATTTTCCCTGTTGTACGACCGATAAAAAAAGCCGGGATCAGGGTGATCCCCTCAATCTGGTGATCATTGGGGATATCGAGGACGTTTATTACGCCTTTTTGAGGGCCGGTTGGGACGAAACCGAGACAATTCACGCCGGCTCCCTGCAAAAGACAATAGCATCCTTTTTTTCAGGTGGTGAGTATCGGTATTCACCGATCAGCGGGCTGTATGTATTCGGCCGGCCCCAGGATGTCGCCTTCCAGAAAACCAGGGACAACATTCACGAGCGTAATCACCTGCGTCTGTGGCTGAGCCCGGTGCGCTACCAGAATGTTCCCGTTTTTATCGGGCAGATCAGTCGTGATATCGGTGTGCGCTTTTCCAAGTGGACGATCACCACCCACGAGATCGATCCGGATGTAGATGAAACCCGTGAATTCCTACTGGAGAATCTGGCTTACTCACAGACTTTGACGGCAATAGCTTACGTCGATGGAGTGGGGAAGGCGACCATGGAAGCACCACGGAAAAACCTGACGGACAGCCCGTACTTTACCGACGGCCGGCGAGTCGTGCTGTGGATCACCGCGACACCCACCAGTATTGCTGACATAAAAGTGGTCGAGTGGCGGGATCCAACCGATAATTGACTTGGCCTTCTCTTGGTTTTAGGGTAGCTACTCACGCCCCATAGGTATCATACAGAGACTGTATTAGGATCTGAGCTGAAACAAACAGACATTCCACACGATGAGTTCTTTTGAGCTGGGCCTCCTTCCTTCAGGGCGTCTGCACTGCTTCTCATCAACAACAAAGGATTCAGCAGGCAAAGCGGCTCAGAGCACACGCATAGAGAAAGCCTTCAAACACGGCATGGGCGAAGGCCTGTTCGCGCTTGCGGCCGAAAAAAGTGGCGCCAATCTCTCCCCGTCCCTGCAATACTGGCGTAACTTCGCCTGCAAGTATTTAAGTGAACGCTGCCTGCTGGCACAGACTGACCCGCAGCGGCCGGATCCCATTGCGCCGTTAACAGCCGGCGAAACCATGCATCTGCTCCTGGCTGCCCCCCCGTTGCGCGGGGCCGAGTATCTCTCCACACCGGTGCTGCAGGATATCCGGGCCCTGTTGGACGGCTGGGTTTGTGAACAGATACAGGCTACCGGCGGACTGAGTGAACTCCTGACCAGGAAGGCACCCCAGTGGCACCAGGTGGGCCGGGTCTGTTTTCATCTGGCAGAAAACAAGAACGACCCGGACTACCCCTTTGCCTTCATGGCGACCTATGCCCCTGAGATCTCGGAGCGGGGCCGTATTCGTCACCTGCCTCTCAGCCGCGCACTGCAGGAATATGCGGGGGCGAAAAACAAGAAGGCGTTGATCCGCCTGCTTTCACCTGTTCAGCTTGCCGCGGAATCCAGCCCCGTGATCAGAGATCTGGTCGATACCGGCGATATTTATCATCCCCTGGCCTGGTCACCCGAAGAAGCCTATGAGTTTCTCAGAGGTGCACCTCAGTATGAGCAGTGCGGAGTGGTTGTTCGATTACCTGATTGGTGGCGCAAACGGAGCAGACCCCGGGCCAGCATTACCATTGGCGAGAAAAAAGTCAGCAACTTCAATGCCGACTCTCTGCTGGATTTCAGATTGAGTATCGCGCTGGGAACGGAGCCGCTCAGCAAGGCCGAGTTGAAAAAACTGATGGCGGCAGGTGACGGCCTCGTTTTTGTCAAAGGGCAATGGATCGAGGTGGACCAGGAGAAGCTGAGTGAAGCCCTGGCACACTGGAAAATCGTGGAAGCGGAAACAGCAGGCGGCGGGCTCACCTTTGCAGAAGGGATGCGGCTGTTAGCAGGTGCGCCTATCGATCTGAAGGATGATTCCCCGGAAGAAAGCCGTGAGTGGTCTTTTGTCCAACCGGGAAAATGGCTGGCCTCGGAGATGGAGGCATTGCGTTCGCCTGACCAGATAAAGGCCGTCAATCCCGGTAAAGCCCTCAAGGCAACCCTTCGGCCCTATCAAAAGGAGGGTGTGAACTGGTTGTGGCTGCTTTCCCGACTGGGCCTGGGCGCATGCCTGGCGGATGATATGGGGTTAGGAAAGACCATGCAGGTCATCTCACTGCTCCTGGCATTGAAAAAGAAGCGTAGCGACAAACCCTCCCTGCTGGTATTGCCCGCATCGTTGATGGGCAACTGGAAAACGGAACTCGACTGTTTTGCACCCTCTCTACGATACCTGTTTCTACATAGGGCCTTTCTGAAAAAGAGTGCGATGGATGCCATGACGAGCAATTGTGCCGCTTTGGACAATGTTGATCTGGTGTTGACCACCTATGGCACTCTCATGCGCCAGGAATGGCTCCAGCAACGGGCATGGCGGCTGACGATTCTGGATGAAGCCCAGGCGATTAAGAACCCGGCCGCCCGGCAGAGCAAAGCGGTAAAGAAGCTTGATGCAGAATCCCGTATTGCCTTGACCGGCACACCGGTGGAAAACCGGCTGTCGGATCTCTGGTCCCTGTTCGACTTCCTGAATCCGGGCCTGCTGGGATCGGCCACAAGGTTCAAGGGGTTCGTGAAATCCCTTGCAGAGCGGGAGCGTGATCAATATGCGCCCCTGCGGAATCTGGTTAATCCCTATATCCTGCGTCGGCTCAAGACCGATCGTTCAATCATCAACGACCTGCCGGAAAAGATCGAACTACCCACGTACTGCGGTCTGAGCAAAGTCCAGGGGGTGCAGTATCAGCAGGCCGTTGAACAGATGGCGAAGGCTATTGAGAGCCTTGATGGAATGAAGCGCCGTGGATTGGTGCTCTCCTACCTGCTACGCTTCAAGCAGATCTGCAATCATCCGTCGCAACTGCTGGGTGACGATGAGTACGATCCGAAAAAAAGCGGGAAATTTCTGCGCCTGGCTGAACTGTGCGAAGAGATCGTCTCTCGCCAGGAGAAACTACTGATATTTACCCAGTTTCGGGAAATGACCGCTCCACTGGAAAAGTTCCTGGCAGAACAGTTCGGCCAACCCGGCCTGGTGCTGCATGGAGGCACCGCCGTCAAGCGGCGGCAAAAACTGGTTGAGCAATTCCAGGATGAAGAGGGACCGCCCTTCTTTATCCTATCCCTCAAGGCTGGGGGAACCGGCCTGAACCTGACACAGGCATCCCATGTAGTCCACTTTGATCGTTGGTGGAATCCGGCTGTGGAGAATCAAGCCACAGACCGCGCCTTTCGCATCGGCCAGAAGAAAAATGTGCTGGTTCACAAATTTATCTGCCAGGGAACCATCGAAGAGAAAATCGACGCCTTGATCAACGAAAAGACGGCCCTGGCCGACGATCTGCTGGAAGGTGGCGCCGAAACGCTGCTTACAGAAATGGATAACGAGGCACTGCTTGATCTGGTGTCACTTGATATCGACAAGGCACAAGTTTGATAGGTGAAGTGACATGAGTTATGACAGATGGGCCCCCTACGTACCGGTGGCGGAACGGCGTGCCAAGGCGGCCAGAGAGATGAAAAAACTGGCCGGGAAAGGGATGAAGATCGAACCCATCACGGTTCAGGGGCGTAAGATCGCCCGCACATTCTGGGGTGAGGCCTGGTGCAGCCACCTGGAAAAATTCAGCGATTACGAAAACCGCCTGCCGAGGGGGCGAACCTATGTTCGTAACGGCTCGGTTTGTCATCTGACCGTCACCAAGGGTCGCGTTGAGGCCATTGTCAGCGGCTCAAAACTCTATAGGGTCAATATCGACATCGCACCGCTCAAGGCAAACAAGTGGAAAAACGTGCGCAAAATGTGCGCCGGGCAGATAGGCTCTATGTTGGAACTTTTACAGGGGCGTTTCTCCGATAATGTGATGGAGATAGTGACCGACCGAAATACAGGCCTGTTCCCTAAACCCAGCGAGATAAAACTGGCCTGCGACTGCCCGGACTGGGCTGAGATGTGCAAACACATCGCCGCCGTCCTGTATGGCGTTGGCGCCAAACTGGATCACCAGCCTGAACTGCTTTTTCTGCTGCGCAATGTGGATCATGAAGAGCTGATTTCTGCCGAACTTGATATAAAGACCGCCACCGCAGTAAAAGGAAAACGACGCAGGCTGGCCGGGGCGGATCTTTCCGATGTATTTGGTGTAGAGATGGAAGACCCCATAAAACCCAGGCAGAAAAAACGAACTTCCACCAGAAAAGTCCTTGTAAGAAGCAGCAGCAAAACATCCGGGAAGCGGGCCGTCAGAAAAAAGAGTGTCGTGAAGAACAACAAGAAAGCGTTTACGCCAACCGCAACGGCTGTCGCCAGACTACGCAAAAGCTTTGGTATGAATATTTCCCAATTCGCAAAGCTGGTTGGCGTGAGTCCACCCACAATAGTCAACTGGGAAAGCGGCAGTGGCAAGCTCAATCTCCGGCAACGCTCCCTGGACGCGCTTAACCAGGTGGCTAAACTCACCCCGGAGAAAGCTGCGACGATATTAAAGCGTGACAGATAGGTAAAAATTCAAGGGAGCCGATCAGGTCGCCACAGTGAGCGGTTACCAGTGATTCACCGTCCCGCCATAGATAACTGGTAGATGTTCCCTGGCCAGCAGCAGATTAGTGGTCAGGGTCAGACTCGATTGACTCCCCAGCGATGGCTGACACTTGGACATAATCAGATAAGGGCCGCGGAAAAAATAGAGTATCCAGTCTTGCTCGTCTTTTGGCCCGGGTTCAGCGT
>JAAELC010000697.1 GCA_024227135.1 Gammaproteobacteria bacterium | reverse complement strand
CATCCAGCGCAATTTCTGGATACTTATTAATTTCCGCGGTCCTAAATTCCATTTTTTCTCAGTCAGGTGCAGCAGATTGGTTGCCAGTGCAAAGACCATAGTGAGGCTCTCGGCTCGTGGAGATTCAGAAGTATGGCCTGGCGGCCTTCATTCTGTGCTGAAACGGGTCTATTCCAATCGGGGCGTTACATCTCCCGAGGCGCTCGATCGAACCCTCTCCCAGCTTCTCCCTGCCTCTCAGTTGTACGGCAGCGGGGAAGCGGCGGACTTGCTTTTCAAGGTGATGGAACAGGGTGGGTCGATCCTGATCATTGCTGATTTCGACGCAGATGGCGCGACCAGTTGTGCGCTGGCGGTGCGTGCCTTAAAGGCGATGGGTACGGAACGGGTGGACTATCTGGTCCCCAACCGTTTTGAATACGGATACGGTTTGACTCCCGAGATTGTGGCGGTAGCGCTGGAACGTAATCCTGATTTGCTGGTAACGGTGGACAATGGGGTGTCAAGCATTGAGGGGGTTGCCATGGCCAGGGCTGCCGGGGTGTCGGTGCTGGTCACCGATCACCATCTGCCGGGTGCCCGGCTTCCAGAGGCTGATGTTATCGTCAATCCCAACTGTCCCCATGACGCCTTTCCCAGCAAGAATCTCGCTGGTGTAGGGGTTATTTTTTACGTGATGGCAGCATTGAGAAGCCGGTTGCGGAAAGCAAACTGGTTTGATAAGCAGG
This sequence comes from Gammaproteobacteria bacterium, assembly GCA_024227135.1. Lineage (GTDB taxonomy): Bacteria > Pseudomonadota > Gammaproteobacteria > Chromatiales > Chromatiaceae > JAHEHQ01. The sequence goes on along the minus strand of JAAELC010000697.1, from coordinate 18,049 downwards.
GCAAACCGGAACCCAACCTAGCGGTATTACTCGATCTTGTGGCGCTGGGAACAGTCGCAGATGTCGTGCCCCTGGATCGCAATAATCGTATTCTGGTCTACCAGGGGTTACAGCGTATACGCTCCGGTCATTGTTGCGAGGGGATCAAGGCACTCACCCGTGTGGCAGACCGTCAACGCGGTCGTCTGGTAGCCGCAGACCTCGGATTTGCCGTTGCACCGCGACTGAACGCAGCGGGACGACTGGAGGATATGTCCCTGGGCATCGAATGTCTTTTGACCGACGATCCCGGCAGGGCCGCGGAACTGGCCGGGAAACTGGATTCGCTGAATCGAGAGCGGCGCCGGATCGAAGCAGAGATGCAGCAGCAGGCTTTGGGTTACTTGAGCGAACTCGAACCCCGGCAGGGTGAGCTGCCGTCCGGTCTCTGTCTGTACCGGGATGCCTGGCATCAGGGCATCATCGGTATTCTGGCTGCGCGTATCCGGGAGCGTTATCATCGCCCGGTGATCGCTTTTGCCGCAGCGGGGAACGGAATGATCAAGGGGTCGGCCCGCTCCATTCCGGGGGTACACATCAGAGACGCCCTGGAAGCCGTGTCGCGGGGTGTCCCCGGGATTGTGGACAAATTCGGTGGTCATGCAATGGCGGCGGGATTGAGCTTACGTCTGGCAGATTATGAAGTTTTTTCCGATGCCTTTGACAAGGAGATCAGGCAGAGGGTGAATCCGGAGCAACTCAGAGGTACCATTAACTCCGACGGTCCTTTGGAAGCGGTGAACCTGAGCATGGAGTTTGCCGGGTTGCTCCGGGATGCGGGTCCCTGGGGGCAGGGTTTTCCAGAACCCGTGTTCGATGATACTTTCAAGGTTATCAATCAACGTATTCTGGGGGGTAAGCATTTGAAATTGGTGTTGCAGCCGGAATCGGGGGAGGGATTGCTGGATGCGATCGCTTTCAATCAGGCTGAAGACCATGAATCAGGGGGGCTTGGCAGGATTCGCGCGGCATATCGGCTTGATATCAATCAGTTTCGGGGAAATCTGAACTTGCAACTCGTCATCGAACAGGTTGAATCCCTGTGACGGTGAGCGATCGGGATGACAAGTCAGCCCAGGAACAGGAATCACTCAGCAGAAGTGCGATAAAAAGGGAGATGCTGGCACTACAGGAGGTCGGTGAGCGCCTGGTGGCACTGGGGCCCAGAGTATGGGATCAATTGGCGCTCAGCCCGGGTATTCGTGATGGGCTCGAGGAGTCCCGGCGCATCAAAAGCCACAATGCAATGCGCAGGCATGTCCGCAGGCTTGGCAAGCTTCTGAGAGCGGAAGACCCGGAATGGGTCAAACAGCTGATCGATCGTATCGATGACCGGCATGAACCTGATAAGGCACGCATCTATCGTGTTGAGCGTTGGCATGAGCGGTTGCTCGAAAGGGGGGATGCTGCGCTGGTGGAACTGCTGGAGATTTGCCCGGATGCTGATCGGCAGCGATTGCGCCAACTGATTCGAGCTGCGCTTAAAAAGCGGGAAGAGGACAAGCTTTTTTCCGCTGGCGGTAAGCTTTTCAAGTATCTCAGAGATTTGAAGCTGTAGTCTCGGACAGGCTCCTAGTATCGGGTGCGCCGATAGTCCATCGCTACCAATTTAGTTCGCCAGAGTACTTCGCAAGACTTTCACCACCTGTGCCATCTGTGGGTCGTCAGTCCGGGTTTTTCCTGTGATCAGTGTATACAGATCCGGATCCGGCATCTCCAGCAGTGTCTCGTAAGCCTTTTGCTGTTCCGGATCCGCTGTCGGGTATTCGGTTTCCAGGTAGTGAAGCAGCAGCAGGTCCAGCTCTTTCATGCCTCGCCGGCACAGCCAGCGCAGTCGCGATAAATGACTCATATCGGATTACCCGGAGAATGACCCCAGGCAGGAACCTGACCCTGGAAGGGTAAGCCCTGCCTGCAGTGGGGAGTAATAGTCCCGGGCAACTGGCTGTCCAGGACCAGAACGGGCGTCAGAGACGACGTTGGACCATTAATTTCTTGATTTCAGCGATGGCCTTGGCAGGGTTCAGACCCTTGGGGCAGACATTGGTGCAGTTCATGATAGTGTGGCAGCGATACAACTTGAACGGATCCTCCAGCGCATCGAGGCGTTCACCCGTAGCTTCATCCCGGCTGTCAGCGATCCAGCGATAGGCATTCAACAATGCTGCAGGTCCAAGATATCGGTCACTGTTCCACCAGTAACTGGGGCAGCTGGTCGAGCAGCATGCGCACAGGATGCACTCGTAGAGACCATCCAGGCTGGACCGGTCCTCCTTGGATTGCAGTCTTTCACTGTCAGGGGGCGTCGGTGAACTGGTTTTCATCCAAGGTTCCACTGACGCATGCTGAGCATAGAAATTGGTCAGGTCACAAACCAGATCTTTGATCACTGAAAGATGTGGTAATGGATAGATACTGATGTCGCCGTCAAAGTCGGCGATTGCAGCGGTGCAGGCCAGATCATTTGCACCATTGATATTCATGGAGCAGGATCCGCAGATCCCTTCACGACAGGAGCGGCGAAACGCCAGTGTCGGATCGACCTCATTCTTGATTTTCAGTATCGCGTCCAGAACCATGGGGCCGCAGTCATCCAGGTCCAACTCATAGGTGTCGAGACTGGGATTGTGGCCGCTGGCCGGGTCGTACCGGTAAACCATAAACCGCTTGACGTTCTTAGCGCCGGCCGGGGCGGAAAAGGTCTTGCCGGGCTGGACAACGGAATTCGCGGGAAGCTTAAATTCTGCCATTGGTGTATTTCCTCGTCAAAATCTGTCCAAACGTCATGATTAGTAGACACGAGCCTTGGGTGGAATTGGCTCGATCTCATCACTGAGCGTGTTCATATGTACCGGCCGATAATCAATTTTGACACTGCCGTCAGGGTTGACCCAGGCCAGGGTGTGTTTCATCCAGTTTTCGTCATTGCGATCGGGATAGTCTTCCCGGGCATGGCCGCCGCGGCTTTCCTGGCGGTTTAGTGCCGAATTGATCGTTACTACCGCCTGGCCCCGCAGGTTGTCCAGTTCCAGGGTTTCAACAAGGTCGGTATTCCACTCAAGCCCCGTGTCCTGAACACTGACGTTATCGAAATCCCCATATATTTTTGCCATTTTGTCGACACCTTCCTGCATGACATCGCCAGTCCGGAACACGGCTGCATGGCTTTGCATGACCCGCTGCATATCCAGCCTCAAGGTCGCTGTCGGAGCACTGCCTTTGGCGTGGCGCAGCTTGTCAAATCGTCCAAGTATCGGTTCCATGCAGTCTTTGGGCAGGGGCTTGTGGGGCGTTCCCCGCCCAATCAACTCACCGGCCCGCAGTGCGGCGGCACGTCCGAAGACGACGATATCCAGCAGTGAGTTTGAACCGAGTCGATTGGCACCATGCACGGATACACAGGCAGCTTCACCGATGGCCATAAGGCCCGGAACCACGGAATCCGGGTCACCGTCTTTGAGGGTAACTACTTCACCATGATAATTGGTGGGAATGCCGCCCATGTTGTAGTGCACTGTCGGCAGAACCGGGATGGGCTCCTTGGTGACATCCACACCGGCAAAAATCCTCGCTGATTCAGAAATACCCGGCAGTCTCTCTGCCAGTACTTCGGTACCCAGATGTTCCAGGTGCAGGTGTATGTGATCTCCATCGCCGCCCACGCCACGGCCGTCACGGATTTCCATGGTCATGGCCCGGCTGACCACATCCCGGGAGGCGAGGTCTTTGGCACTGGGAGCATATCGCTCCATGAAACGCTCGCCGTCTGAATTGGTCAGGAAGCCGCCTTCACCTCTGGCGCCCTCGGTGATGAGGCAGCCCGATCCGTAAATTCCAGTTGGGTGGAACTGTACGAACTCCATATCCTGCAGGGGCAGTCCGGCGCGCAGAACCATGGCATTCCCATCACCGGTGCAGGTGTGGGCGGAGGTGGCCGAGAAGTAAGCGCGGCCATAACCACCGGTCGCCAGGACAACAGTGTGGGCGCGGAAGCGGTGAATCTTTCCTGAAGACAGATCCCATGCCACTACACCCCGGCAGACACCTTCCTCCATGATCAGGTCCAGGGCGAAGTACTCGATGTAAAATTCGGCCTGGTGCTTAAGGGACTGCTGGTAAAGGGTGTGCAGGATGGCGTGGCCGGTGCGATCTGCGGCGGCACATGTGCGCTGGGCAATGCCCTCGCCGTAATTGGTGGTCATTCCACCAAAGGGTCGCTGATAGATGCGTCCGCCATCGGTTCGAGAGAATGGAACACCAAAATGCTCCAGTTCGATGACAGCGGGAACCGCTTCCCGGCACATGTATTCGATAGCATCCTGGTCACCGAGCCAGTCAGAACCTTTGACCGTGTCATACATATGCCATTGCCAGCTGTCCTCTCCCATATTACCGAGGGAGGCGCTCATGCCACCTTGTGCGGCAACTGTATGACTCCGGGTAGGGAAGACTTTGGTAATACACGCGGTGGAGAGGCCCTGGGCAGCCATACCCAAGGTGGCGCGCAGGCCTGCACCTCCGGCGCCCACAACCACCACGTCATAGGTATGATCAACGATATCGTATGCAGTACTCATGTTTTATCCTGCTCCCAGGGCGATCTTCAAAACGGCGTAGACACCGATGACGGAAAACAGAACCGCGGCCAGCTTGACCAGGATTATGGCGGCAGCCCTCACTGGTTCGTTGGGCACATAGTCCTCGACAATGACCTGAAGTCCCATCTGGCCGTGATGGAATGAGACCACGATAGTCAGTATGAGTAACACAGCCACCATGGGAGATCTTACCCATTCGGTGAACGTGGCATAGTCTGCACCCGACAACGAGGCCAGGCCGAAGCCCAGCCACAGGACCAGTGGTACCAGAGCGATCGAAGTCAGGCGCTGCATCCACCAGTGGGAAACCCCCTCTTTCGCTGCTCCAAGACCTTTGACTTGCGATAATGGTGTACGAAGATTCATTTCACACCCCTAAACAATGTATGCCACGAGCCAGGTCACGACGGTGAGGCCGACGGATACTGCCAGAACCACCCAGACCGATTTGGCGACCGATTCTTTTTCGAACCCGTATCCCATGTCCCAGTACAGATGACGGACTCCGTTGCACAGGTGGTAATAGAGGGCGAAGGTGAAACCGAAAAGTACCAGCTGGCCGAACCATGAAGCAGCCATGGAGTGGACCACCTGATAGTAGTCCGGGCCACTTGCTGCCGCTACCAGCAGCCAGATGAGTAACAGTAGTCCCAGCGCAAGAAATGCGCCGGCAGCACGAAATGCAATAGACAGTACCGCCGTCAGCGGCAGGCGATAGACCTGCACATGGGGAGACGTGGGTCGGTTATCGGTTGAGCTCATGTTTTCTCCTCTGATGCGTGACGGGCTTGAGGGAGCTGCCCTGGAGTTGCCTGGTACATGCTCCGCCCGATACTGGCGCCTGACATGCAACCCTGATCATGATGGAGAGCGGGTTGCCTTTCCGGGCTGGACGATATTGAGATTTCAATGAAAAAATATCAGAAATCGATGCAGCGACCCTTTCTTTCCCAGTCGCCATAGCGCGTAGGTTCCAGGCCGGCAGGCCCTCCCAGTTCTACTGGTTTTTCTTCCACGCTTTCCTGCTGGTTCTTCGGTTCCGACTCCTGTTTTTTTACGTTCTGCCGTTTTTCGTTTTCAGAAGTCAATTTTGTGCCCCTTGAATTGTTGCAACTGCACAATTCTCTTCAATATGGCGCCCTTTGTCAAAGGAAACTGTGTGATATGCCATTTTATAATGGATGTTCGTCCCATTTATCCGGGAGCAGTAAGTCGGGTTGTTCCCGGGTTTGTTCAGGCATGCCTGTTTGTCGTGCAAATCGTCACTGTAATCCCTTGCCCTGTCAGATGATTCTCCCCCGGGTTCGAATGGCTATACCGAATTCCACGCTCCCGAACAAAGAATCAAGGTTTTTTCCGCAAGTTGCTCTTTTCCATTGACACTGACAGAATCGCGCATCCACCTGAGTGTTTTGTTGTCAGCTGTATCGCTGCAGGTCCGCCGAAGGCCGGGTGGAGGTATCTCGAGTCAACTGTCGTATCAGACATCACAAGGAAGTGATGAAAACAGTATCCTGCAAAATTGATCTGGCGCTTCATCCATCCCTGAAACTGGGAATTTTTGTCGGTTTGATCCATTCGCTGGCGTTAGGCTTGCTGCTGTGGCTCGGATCGGTGCATTCCGGTGTCCTGTTGTGCGCCCCCCTGGTATTGTTCAGTGGTTTCAACAGTTGGAGAACCCATGGGAACCTGAAGGGAGCACGGGCAGTTTGCCGAGTTGAGTGGAGGCAGAATGGTCAGTGGGTTCTATTCGACAGATCGAATGCTCCGCAATCAGCCGAACTATCGGACGGTACCGTCTGGCCCTGGCTGCTGGTGTTGCGTTTCACGCTCGGAAGGCTGAAAAAGAGATACGTGATCGTGCTCGATGGCAGTGCTCCAACCGACGAGATCAGGCGATTACGGGCCAGGCTTCGGGAAAATGCAGACAATCAGGTCAACTGATCGGGGTGGCGCGGAGATAATCGGGTCTCCACCGGTTATGACGCCGACAGCCCCTTTTACTATTTCCGGACGAATAGGTCATTATGGATATCAGCTCCGTGCTGCGCAGTCTGGTGAGTACCCTCGTTTTACCCCCCAACAGCCTCATGCTGATTTTGATAATCGGGTTGCTGTTCTGGCGCCGTTTTTCCGGCCGTGTGCTGATGTGGACGGGTCTCGTCGGGCTATACCTGGTCAGCCTGCCGGCAACCAATGCCTGGCTGGCACAGTACCTGGAAATCCACCCGGCGGTATCGCCTGCGGCGGCAGTCAGGATGGATGCCCGTGGGATCCTGGTTTTTATGGGGGACCAGAGTCTCGACAATCCTGAATACGAAGGTGTGGCAGCCTTGTCTGAACTGAGTCTGCAAAGGATGAACTATGGCCTGTATCTACATCGGCAAACCGGCTTGCCGCTGGTCTTAAGCGGTGGTGTTATAGGTGAAGCCAGTATATCTCTGGCCGAACTGGGAAGTCGTTGGTTAAAAGAACAGGCAGGTGTGGAGCCGCTGGCCCTTGAAACCCAAAGCGTGACAACCAGAGAGAATGCGGCGTTCAGCGGGGGGTTGCTCAGAGACAGGGGCTTGGAACCGGTTTTGCTGGTGACCCATGCCTATCACATGAACAGGGCTGTTTACAGTGCCCGGGCCAGCGGTCTCAGGGTGATACCTGCTCCCTTTGATTTTTTCCACCGGAGTGGCACATTCGCTCGTCCTGGAAAGCTCTCAGACTGGTTTCCCAATGCCTGGTCACTGGCAAAGAACCAACGATTGCTCCATGAAGCGATTGGACTGTTCTGGTACCGCCTGGGAGGGCGTTGAGGCTGGTTTTACCCGCCGTCTTTCCAGGCAGTTTCATCCGACAGTGAGCCAGGAGTGGGATCGGTTGCCTGGTCTGGCGGTAAGGGTTCACCCAGCACCCAGTCCGGGCTGTAATTGTCGGGAATCAGGATTGTGGGCTGGCGTTGAATGCGGTTATCCCGTTTCGGAAAGTCCAGGGTGAAATGCAGACCGCGGCTCTCCTTGCGCCGTTGAGCCGATCGTACGATCAAATCAGCAACTTCCACCAGATTTCGAAGTTCCAGCAGATCGTTGGTGACATGGAACTTTCCGTAATACTCTCTTATTTCGTGCCTCAGGAGATTGATACGGCTTTTTGCCCGGATCAGGCGCTTATTGGTGCGAACGATGCCCACATAGTCCCACATGAAATGCCGCAGTTCGTTCCAATTGTGGGAAACAACCACTTCCTCATCGGAATCCTTGACCCGGCTTTCATCCCAGCCGGGTACCCGATAAGGCAGCGGGGTGGCGTCGTGGTGTCTGATGATGTCCAGTGCCGATTGTTCGGCAAAAACAAGACACTCCAGGAGTGAGTTGCTGGCCATCCTGTTTGCCCCATGGAGGCCGGTATAGGCGATTTCGCCGATGGCGTACAGGTTTGGTATATCGGTTCTCGCCTTGTGATCGGTCATCACGCCGCCACAGGTGTAGTGAGCTGCAGGGACGACAGGGATGGGCTCCCGAGTAATATCTATGCCGAATTCGAGACATTTTTCATGGATAGTCGGGAAGTGTTCCCGGATAAAGTCCGCCGGTTTATGGCTGATGTCCAGGTATAGACAATCTGCCCCGAGGCGTTTCATTTCGTGATCTATGGCCCGTGCGACTACGTCTCTGGGTGCAAGTTCCCCCCGTGGGTCGAAACGCTCCATAAAACGCGATCCATCCGGAAGCAGCAGTCTGCCGCCTTCTCCCCTGAGCGCCTCTGAAATCAGGAAGGACTTGGCATGGGGGTGGAACAGGCAAGTGGGGTGGAACTGGATAAACTCCATGTTTGCCACCCGGCATCCGGACCGCCATGCGATGGCGATGCCATCTCCCGTTGCCACGTCCGGATTACTGGTATACAGGTAGACTTTGCTGGCGCCCCCGGTGGCCAGCACTGTAGACCGGGCAACGAAAGTCTCTACCTGATCGGTTTCCCGGTTGAGGATATAGGCGCCAAGGCAGCGGTCGTCTTCGAGGCCTGTTCGTGCACCGGTGATGAGATCGATGACATTGTGGCACTCAAACAGGTGAATATTCTCTCTCTCCCTGGCCTTTTGTTCCAGGGTAGTGACCAGTTCACGCCCGGTCGCATCGGCGGCGTGTACCACACGGCGGTGGGAATGCCCCCCTTCCCTGGTGAGATGGTAGCCATCGCCCTCTGACTGGTCTCTGGTGAAAGCCACGCCCTCATCCATGAGCCACTGGATACTGGCCGGGCCATTTTCAACAACCAGTCTCACTGTGGACTCGCTGCAAAGGCCGGCACCGGCGTTGAGGGTATCTTCGATGTGGGAATCCACAGAGTCTTCGGCGGCCATAACTGCCGATATGCCACCCTGAGCGTAGTAGCTGTTGCCTTCTTTCAGGGATCCTTTGGCGATCAAGCCTATGCTCATGGTGCTGGGGAGTCTGAGGGCCAGACTCAGGCCGGAGGCTCCGCTGCCGACGATGAGAACATCGAAGTGTCTATCGCTTATATTCATAGTAATGAGTATTTGCCGGATTAAAGGTCAGCGGTCATAATTCGAGCCTAAGGGCCGCGGAGAAAAACAATTATTCAGTCTTGCTCGTCTTTTGGTTCAGCTTCTGCGTTGTGGAAAAGGTTGCATAGAATAGCTATGCGCCCCTTTCCACGCCTTGAATCTGAACCAAAATCCAGCGCAATTTCTGGATACTTATTAATTTCCGCAGCCCCAAAAGAAATCCTAACTCAATTTCGGCACGGCGAGAATAGAAAAAGGCCGAGATCGGGGAGAACTATTTAGCTGTTGGAAGGTCAATGAAAATGATACATGCTGTCCGCTTGCAACAGTCAGGGGGTACGCCTGGATGGGCGAGCGAGAGGTAGACCAGCAACTGGTTAAACGTGTACAGCGGGGTGACAAGAAGGCTTTCGACCTGCTGGTAGTCAAATACCAGCAGAAAGTGGCCAATCTGATATCCCGCTACGTACGCGATCCCAGTGAAACACAGGATGTTGCACAGGAAGTCTTCATCAAGGCCTATCGGGCATTGGTGAATTTCAGAGGTGAGAGCGCTTTTTACACCTGGCTCTATAGAATTGCGATCAATACGGCGAAAAACTATCTCGTGGCACAGGGGCGCCGGCCGCCCAACAGTGACGTAGACGCAGAAACCGCAGAACAATTGGATGTCGGGGTCAGGCTGAAGGATTTTGAGACGCCGGAAAACCGGCTGTTGCAGGATGAATTGGCAAGAACCGTCAGTGATGCGATGAGCGACCTTCCTGAGGATCTGCGAACAGCCATTATGCTGCGGGAGCTGGAAGGTTTGAGCTACGATGAGATCGCAAAAGCCATGGGATGTCCGGTGGGTACGGTAAGGTCAAGGATTTTCAGAGCCCGTGCGGCCATCGATGCACGTCTGAAACCTTTATTGGATCCCTGACCGAAAGTCGCCAGGGAGTGATGGACCAGGAAGCTTCCAGGGACAGGTAGCGCGTAGTGCCTGAAAATGGGTTGCAGGGCGGATGAGCCATTTTCCAGTGTTGCATCGAGAAATCCGTCAGGGGCAGGTTTACCGGGTATTCGCCTGGATTCCGCTTAAGTTTGGGACAATGCCAACAGTTTTAATGTCATTTATCATGAACAACGACATCGAAGAGCAACTTTCAGCACTATTGGACGACGAACTGCTGATTGATCACATCTCGGATACCTCGGCGCGAATCAGCAGTAGTGACGAGTTGAGAGGCGCCTGGGATCGTTATCATCTGATCGGTGATGTCATGCGCGGCGAGGGCGTCAGGCTGACAGGGCCGTCTGTGGCGGATCTGGTTAAGCGGCAGCTGCAGTCAGAACCGCCAATTCTGGCAGCACCGAAGCAGTCTATCCCCAAAAAACCAAAGCAAAGCAACTGGTTGCGTCCTGCGGCTGGTGCGGCACTCGCGGCGTCGGTAGCGGTAGTCGCGGTCTACTCACTGCAAAGCCCCACCGGCCCGGGTCCTATGGGAACTGATAATCGGGTTGCAGGTATACCTGCCGGCAATGCCCGGATTACACCGGCAGCAGCCACGGATCGTAATGAAATTCGTTCAGGAACGCGATGGAAAAACCTTTCCGAACCCGGCCTGGAATCAAGATTGAATCGTTACCTGGTGAATCATAACGAGTACGCGTCCCCGGGAGGCGTCAACGGTCTTCTTCCCTATACAAGCTTTGTCAGCTACGACACCGGCAGGCCATGATCCGATACCTGCTTGCATCGATCCTGTTACTCAGCACCGGTCTTGAGGTTTTTGCCGGAACAGCACCGCAGAAAGACGTTCGCGAGTGGCTTGAAGCCATGAAAGTGGCGATTCACTCCCTGAATTACGAAGGCACCTTTGTGTACCTTCACGATAATCAGCTGGAGTTGATGCGTATCGTCCACGTAGTAAACCAGGGCGGGGAGCATGAACGGCTGATTTCCCTTAACGGGGCTGCCAGGGAAGTGGTCAGAGACAATGCGTCGGTGACCTGTATTACGCCGGATTCCAAGTCTGTATCGGTGAGTCGCCGGGCTGTGGGTGGGGGGTTCAGAGCAGTCATGTCCATGGACCTGGAGTCACTGGCTGCACATTACGAATTCAGGTTTCTAAACGATACCCGGGTCGCGGGAGAGATGGTGAAGGTCGTGGGTATTTTACCCAGAGATGAGTTTCGCTATGGGTACGGGCTTTATCTGCACAAGGAGAATGCGCTGCCACTAAAGACAGATATGGTGAACAGCAAGGGTGAACCCATCTCTCAAATCATGTTTACCAGCCTGCGTGTGGATCCAGATATCAGGGGCCAGACTGAAAACAGCCTGGATGGCAAGGAGCACTACGGATGGGTCAATCATGAGCCTTTAAATCCCATCGATGGTAGTGGGCAAAAAAGCTGGCAGTTCACAGGCATGCCGGGTGGATTCGCTCTGGACGTTCATTCCTCGCGAACCCCCACTCCCGGGGGTGATACCATGGATCACTTTTTGGTCTCGGATGGTCTTGCCTCTGTATCGGTTTATATCGAGCGATCCGATGGGGAAGCGGGTCTGGAAGGTGGCTCCCATATGGGTGCTTTGAACGCCTATGGCCGGGTGATCGATGGTTATCACATTACAGTCGTGGGTGCTGTTCCGGCCGTCACCGTGGAAACCATCGCCTCGGCTGTGACGCCGGCAGCAAACTGAAACAGGCAGGTTGAACTCATGATTGAGGAGACCGTGTGGGTCATCTCCACCGAAGGTGAGCAGGCGACAGTCAAACCACAGCCCGCAGCTACCTGTGGGACCTGTAGTGGACAGTCGGCCTGTGGTGTCTCGGCTCTGGCAGGGTTTTTTGGCAGACGTCGCCGTGAGATAAAGGTCAGCAACCCGATTGGGGCAAGACCGGGGGAGCAGGTGGTTGTTGGTCTGGATGAGTCGGTACTGACTGTGGGGTCTTTTGCCATCTACATCGTTCCGCTGGTTTTCCTGTTACTTTTTGCGGTCCTGGGTCGGTGGCTGGGTGAGCAGATCTATTTGGGTGTTTCGGAGCCGGTTTCCATCGTCTGCGGCCTTTTCGGGTTGTGGTTGGGATTGGTCGTGGTGAAATTGAGTACCTTCAAACCCAGTCATGATGGTAGATTCCAGGCTGTCATACTGCGCCGGGCACAGGAAATGACAGTGGAGTTCAATGCCGGTAGACATTGAGGGCCTGGGGAAAAAAATGATATCCGCCTGGTTTGCCGATCGACAGCTGGCTGGTATTTTAACCCCTCGATATGTGTTTTTTCAGCGGCTTGACAGTTCAACCGACAAATTATCAGGAGTTACCAAATGAGCGCCTTGTTTGACACAAGCAGATTCAACCTGTTCGGGCTCTTTTTTTTGCTTGTTGTCGTATCGGCGTCGACACAGGCTGGAAACCTGCCCGATTTTGCGGCACTGGTTAAGGCAAATAGCCTGGCGGTGGTCAATATCAGTACCACCCAACGTAAGCCCAGCAACGGGTACCCTCATAACTTCAACATACCCGGTGTGCCGGAGGATTTCCCTCTGGAAGAACTGTTTGAACGTTTTCTGGGAGAGAAAGGGGAAAGTGAGGAGGCCCCTCGGGACTATAATGCCCGGTCCCTGGGCTCCGGTTTCATCCTTTCCGACGACGGTTATATCCTGACAGCAGCCCACGTGATCGAAAGCGCAGACGAAGTCATCGTGCGGCTGAGCGATCGACGGGAATTCGAAGCCGAGGTGATTGGTACCGACAAGAGCAGCGATGTGGGACTGCTCAAAATCGATGCTGAAAACCTGCCAAAAGTCGCTTCAATCGGATCCACCGATGATCTTGAGGTGGGGGAGTGGGTGCTGGCCATCGGATCACCTTTCGGGTTCGATCACTCGGCCACTGCGGGTATCGTCAGTGCCAAGGGTCGAAATCTCCCCAGCGAGAATTATGTTCCATTTATTCAAACCGATGTAGCCATCAATCCGGGAAACTCCGGTGGCCCGCTGTTTGATCTGGACGGTGAAGTGGTGGGGATTAATTCCCAGATCTACAGCCGCACCGGTGGGTTCATGGGATTGTCGTTTGCGATACCCATCGAAATGGCGATGAACGTGGCTGATCAGCTGCGCACCCAGGGGCGGGTGAGCCGTGGCTGGCTCGGGGTTTACATCCAGGATGTGACCCGCGAACTGGCCGACTCTTTCGGTATGCCTCATCCAACGGGGGCGCTGGTTGCAAAGGTATTGCCCGACAGTCCGGCACAAGCGGCAGGACTCCAGATTGGGGATATCGTTCTCAAGTACAACGGCAATGAGATCACCAATTCGTCCAAGCTGCCGCCCCTGGTTGGAATCAGCAGAATCAATCGGCCGGCAGAGTTGTTGATCCTGAGATCGGGGAAACAAAAGAAAGTCAAAGTCGATATCGGTGAATTGCCGGATAAAGTGACCGGATCCCCGCAAAAAACCAATGGCATCATTCTGGGTATGTCTATTACCGATATTACGCCCCAGGCGATGCGGCAGCTGGATCTGGACAGTGATGAAGGCGTGTTGGTCGAGTCAATGCGGGGTGGCCCGGCTCAGGCTGCAGGGATCAGGGAAGGGGACATAATTCAGATGATCAACAACGAACGGATCAGAAACGTGGACGAGTTTGAGCAGCAGTTGAGCAAATTACGGGGCCGCTCCACACCGATTCTGGTACTGCGGGAATCGGGTCCCATATTTCTGGCGTTGCGTGTGCCCGGGGATTGATGGCGGGAGAGATGGATCAAAGGCTGTATTTTTACCATCGTCAGGGCTGTCATCTCTGTGAGGATATGTGGCTTCAGATCCAGGAGATGCAACAGCAGCGGACGTTTGAAGTCGAGTCGGTGGATGTGGACCTTGATGCGGAGTTGAGCGGGCGATTCGGATCTCTGGTTCCGGTTCTCGCTGCCGGGAACGAGATTCTTTGCAACTATTACCTGGACCCTGTCGCCCTGAGGAGCCACCTGGACAACTTGAACTCATCCGGGTTGTAGTGTTCACAGACACCACTGGAAACAGTTTTTCAGAGGGTGGTTCATCAGACTGGGATCAGCGTAGTTTTCAGGCGCTTGATGGTTCATAAAGGGGCTTCCAGTGGGCGGTAGAGTGCGGCGGTAGTTTGAGAGGCCGCAAAACTGGGGTATGATAAGAAGTTACCAGACGTTATCAACGGAACTTTTCAACTGAAAAGTTCCGTTTTTTTAGCTTATATGACCGATCTTCAAAATATTCGTAATTTTTCCATCATCGCCCATATCGATCATGGCAAGTCAACCATTGCTGATCGTTTCATTCAGGTTTGTGATGGGCTGAGTGAGCGGGAGATGGCTTCCCAGGTACTCGATTCCATGGATCTGGAGCGTGAGCGTGGCATCACCATCAAAGCCCAGAGCGTCACTCTCCACTATCGGGCATCTGACGGGCAGGTTTATCAGCTGAATTTTATCGATACCCCGGGTCATGTTGATTTTTCCTATGAAGTTTCGCGATCCCTCGCAGCCTGCGAAGGTGCATTACTGGTGGTCGATGCGGCCCAGGGGGTCGAGGCACAGAGTGTGGCCAACTGCTACACCGCTATTGAGCAGGATCTGGAGGTGCTTCCCGTTCTCAATAAAATCGATCTTCCAGCGGCAGAGCCCGAGCGGGTCATCCGCGAGATCGAAGAGATTATCGGGCTGGAGGCTGAACACGCCATTCGGGTGAGCGCCAAGACTGGACTGGGTATTCCGGATCTGCTCGAACAATTGATCAGTCTGATTCCCCCACCCCAGGGTGACGAAGATGCACCTTTGCAGGCTCTCATCATCGATTCCTGGTTCGACCCTTATGTGGGTGTCATATCCCTGGTCCGGGTGATGAATGGTGTGATCCGTCCCAGAGACAGAATTTACGTGATGTCCACCGGGCGAATCTATCAAGTGGACAAGGTGGGTGTTTTTACACCGAAGCGGGAGGAACTGTCCCAGCTTGGAACGGGTGAAGTCGGGTACCTGATTGCGGGCATCAAAGAGATTGACGGCGTTCCGGTAGGGGATACTATCACCCGAAACGAACGAAGAGCCGTGGAATCACTACCGGGTTTTGAAGAGATGCGCCCCAGGGTGTTTGCCGGACTTTATCCAATCAACTCCGATGATTATACGGATTTTCGGGAAGCCCTTGAGAAGTTGAAGCTCAACGACTCTGCGCTTCACTTCGAGCCGGAGACATCACAGGCTCTCGGGTTTGGTTTCCGCTGCGGTTTTCTCGGACTGCTGCACATGGAAATCGTTCAGGAGCGTCTGGAACGTGAGTACGATATGGATCTGATCACCACCGCCCCCACGGTGATCTACCAGATCGAGATGAACGATGGCACGGTGGAACATATCGATAACCCGGCAGCGATGCCGGATCCCGCAAAACTGGCCGAAATACGTGAACCCATCATTGAGGCGCATGTCCTGGTACCCCAGGATTACCTGGGTAATGTAATCAACCTGTGCATCGAGAAACGGGGTACCCAGAAAAGTATGCAGTACGTCGGGGGGCAGGTACAGGTCGCCTACGAGTTGCCGATGAACGAAGTAGTCCTGGATTTTTTTGACCGTCTCAAGTCAGTCAGCCGGGGATACGCCTCTTTTGAGTACGAGTTCAAGCGCTTTCAGGTTGCCAATCTGGTCAAACTGGATATTCTGATCAATGGGGACACGGTGGATGCGCTGTCGATTATCGTACACCGGGATAACGCGGAACGCCGTGGCCGGGAACTGACGGTAAAGATGAAGGAACTAATCCCGCGTCAGATGTTCGACGTGGCGATTCAGGCTGCCATCGGCAGCAAGATCATCGCCAGAACTAACGTCAAAGCATTACGTAAGAATGTAACCGCCAAATGCTATGGCGGAGATATAACACGTAAGCGAAAACTGTTGGAAAAACAGAAAGCCGGGAAGAAACGCATGAAGCAGGTGGGTCGAGTGGAAATTCCACAGGATGCCTTCCTTGCTGTGCTGCGGGTCGGCAAAGAGGACTGATCCGGTGGAATTCCGGTTCAGTTGAAGTAACGATATCAAGCTATAGAGATGTCCTATGAATTTTGAATTTCAAACTTTTCTCGTGATTGCCACACTGATCACCGGAGTTATCTGGTTGGTCGATGCATTGGCGTTTGCTCCCAAACGTCATGCTTCTGCAAGTGGCAAAGACGCGAAGGAACCCATGCTGGTCGAGTATTCGAAATCATTCTTTCCTATTATTCTGATTGTGTTGCTGTTGCGTTCGTTTCTCGTAGAGCCTTTTCGTATCCCTTCGGGTTCCATGATGCCGACCCTGCTGGTAGGGGATTTTATTCTCGTCAACAAGTACACCTACGGACTGAGATTGCCGGTTACAGGTAAGAAGGTGGTCGAAATCGGGGAACCCGAGCGGGGTGACGTAGTGGTTTTTAAGTATCCCCAGAATCCTGGTATCGATTACATCAAAAGGGTTGTGGGTACCCCGGGGGACAGCATCTCCTACAAGAATAAAGCTCTGTTTGTGAATGGTGAAGTCCAGAAACAGACCCCCCTGGGAATTTATACCGGTGTTGGTAGTGGCGCGAGCCAGACAGGATCGCTCAAAAACAACGAGCAACTGGGGGACAGGGAACATGATATCCTCGTTAATCCATTGGCCCCCGATTTTGGTTTCGGTTGCCAGGTTCTGATCCGGGGGCCCATCGTCGTACCCGATAATCACTATTTTGTAATGGGTGATAACAGGGATAACAGTAACGACAGCCGTTGTTGGGGACTGGTGCCAGAGAAGAACCTGGTGGGTAAGGCATTCGGTATCTGGATGAGCTGGGATGGAAATAAGGAAGGTTTTCCGGTGGCATGGGATCGAATCGGCGACGGGATCCATTGACGGGAGCCTGTCCACAGGACACATGGCCTGCTATTGGGTTATGGCTGTTGTTGCCCAAGGGTAAACTAAGTTAGAAGTCTGCCGATTCCAGTTACACTGTCCATTATGCCGGGTTACCGAACTCAACTTTTTCTGAATGACAACCGGGGGCGACAGGCACCTTATTGAAAGGAGAAGCTGCTATGAAAACATTGAAAAGACAACGGGGTATGACAGGCCTGGGTTGGTTGACCGTGCTCGCCCTGATTCTATTCTTCTCTCTGATGGGCATAAAACTCGCCCCGATTTACATGGAACACTATTCAGTGAAATCGGTGCTTATGTCGCTCAAGGATGAACCGTTGATTACTTCGCGCAGTACCCAGGAAATTCGCAAGATGATCAAGCGACGTCTGAAAGTCAACGGGGTCTATCAGATGGATAACGATGCCATCAAGATAACCAGGACAGGAGGCGTTACCACGGTTGATATCACTTACGAGGTACAGAAAAACGTGGTAGGCAATGTCGACCTCCTGGTGTTTTTCTCCGACAATGTTTCTCTGGTGGCTAATTGAGGCAGCCACTGGATCGCCTGAGCCAGGTCATTGATTATGATTTTGTTGACAAGGCGCTGATTGAAAAAGCCTTGACCCATCGCAGTGTGGGCAACGATAACAATGAGCGTCTTGAATTTCTGGGTGATGCAATTCTAGGTTTTGTCATTGCCGAGACGCTTTATCGTCAGTTTCCGGGTGCTGACGAAGGGCAGTTGAGCAGATTACGTGCGCGCCTGGTAAAAGGTGAAACCCTGGCAGAGCTGGCGAGTCAGATAGAACTGGGAGGGTATCTCTCCTTAGGGCCGGGAGAGTCCCGAAGCGGCGGGCATGCCAGGACATCGATTCTCTCCGATGCCCTTGAGGCAATGTTTGCAGCAGTTTATCTCGATGGTGGCCACGAGCCGGTGCGTAGAATTATCCATGCTCTTTACCAGCAGAAACTGTCATCCCT
>JAAELC010000696.1 GCA_024227135.1 Gammaproteobacteria bacterium | reverse complement strand
GGCACCGAACCCTAAGCGAGCAAGCTCTGTTCTATCTGTGGCACTCAATTTCTCTTTAAGCATTAACCGCCCGAACTTCCCTCTCGTAGCAGTACCAACCTGTATCTCAGCAGCCCTTGTCCACGGCCCAAGACCATAGAGCTTATCCACTACAATATCTGCTGTTCGGGTCATCCCCCGCGTAAACTTGTTCGAGCCAATATCAAACTCACCATGCTCCGATATCCTTGCAGCAGATGACATCTGGAAACCAACGTGCATTTCAGCAAGCTGTATCTTCGACAACTCCCGCATACGTTTGTTATCAAACGCTGTGGACATAAAGTGACGGAGGTAGCCCCTGGCCCCAAGCGTTGATAAACCAGCCGCAAGTTCCGGGGTAGCGGATAAGAGTACGCTACCTAATCGTTGCATACTGGCAAGCGCCTTTAACGCTGCACCGGCATCTCTCCACCCCTGGAACTCGGTGGGTTCTCTCATGTTGTAAAACGCTTTGACCGTGGATCGCATTTCTCTGGTTGCTTTCTCGGCCTGACGAGTTGCTTTATTAATACGCCGTACTTTATCCTTTTCGTTTTTAGC
>JAAELC010000695.1 GCA_024227135.1 Gammaproteobacteria bacterium | reverse complement strand
GTCAGCAGAAGGCATACTAGCCAGTGAAACGAGCTCGGTGAACTCTAAAGCCGGGAGGTCTCACAATGGTGAAGGCCTAAACGGAGGCCCCAGCCGAATGGGGGGGATAAATGAGAGAGGCAGTAGGAGGTATGTACTTATGATCATAGCGCAGCAGTCGACTGAAATGACCATAGCGTCATATCTTACCGACCCCTCGACAGGAGGAAACCGGCTCATGGAGGTAATCTGTGAGCGGGAGAATATGCGCCGGGCTTTGCAACGGGTCCGGTCCAACAAAGGTGCACCAGGTGTTGACGGTATGACCGTCGACCAACTACCAAGCTATTTGAGAAGACATTGGGATCAGCTGAAGCAAGACCTGCTTAACGGCACATTTAAACCGATGCCGGTAAGAAGGAAGGAAATACCAAAACCCGGTAAGAGAGCTGGTGTCCGTCTGCTCGGAATTCCTACTGCTCTGGATCGTCTGATCCAACAGGCAGTGGCTCAGGTTCTGCAGCAGATATGGGAACCGGAATTTTCAGATTCCAGTTTCGGCTTTCGACCCGGCAGGTGTCAGCATGACGCCATTTATCGTGCCAAAGGGTATATAGAAGACGGTTATCGCCATGTCGTTGACTGTGATCTGTCGAAATTTTTCGACCGAGTCAATCACGACAGGCTCTTAAGCCGCCTTGCTACACGGGTACACGATAAAAGGCTGCTGAAACTTATACGGGGTTTCCTGACCGCCGGGGTGATGATCGGCGGTCTTAATGAACCGGTTGATGAAGGGACTCCTCAAGGTGGCCCACTTTCACCATTGCTCTCAAATATAGTGCTGGATGAGTTTGATAAAGAGCTTGAACAGCGTGGTTTGCACTTCGTTCGTTACGCAGATGATTTTATCATCTTCATCCGCAGCAAACGGGCGGCCAAACGAGTAATGGAAAGTGTATCCCGTTTCATCGCCCGCAGACTCAAACTGAAAGTGAATCAGGAGAAAAGCAAGATCACCCATCCGTGGTGGATGTGCTTTCTCGGGTTTAGTTTTACGAGTAAGCGGGGGGATACACGCATCCGTATCCATTCAAAGTCGATTAAACGGCTTAAAGATAGGATACGTGAGTTGACCGACCGCAACTGTGGCCGGTCCATTCATCAGATTGTTTTCGATTTGAACCAATATCTTCGTGGCTGGTGGAATTATTACCGGCACACGAGGTGCACAAGCCAATTTCGCTCAATTAACGGTTGGATTATGCGGCGCCTTCGGGCAATTCTCTGGAAACAGTGGAAGAATCCCAGGACCCGCGTCCGTGAGTTGAAGAAAAGAGGCATATTTCATCGTCAGGCAGTCACAACGGGTAACGCCCGCAAAGGTCACTGGCGAATGAGTAAGGTCAAGTGGGTAATAATTGCACTCCCGAATGCGTATTTCCGCAGAATACTTGGCCTCTATCTCCCTGGTATTAATCTCCTGCCTGATCAGCCGAACCGCCTTGGTACGTGATCCGTATGCCGTGGTGGTGTGGGAGGGATGGTCAGTGATGGCCATTCCTATCCCGATATTCAGTGGAACAGCAGAAGGGGCTGAGGCGAGTGCTCTTCTCTACAGTCTCATCGAAACTGCCAAGGCTAATAACCTGGAGCCCTATGCATACTTACGGTATATTTTCGACAAACTGCCAACGGCATCTACACTCGAAGACTACGAGAATTTGCTGCCTTGGAATATTACTACCGCTCAACTGGTAGGCTCGCC
>JAAELC010000694.1 GCA_024227135.1 Gammaproteobacteria bacterium | reverse complement strand
TCGACGGGACCGACGATTGGAGTGTCTCTAACGGTTGGTTTCAGTTCGTGCCCACAATACCTGCAAACAACGGCCGCTTTTTTAATATCTTCGGCACAGTAAGGGCACGTTGTCGTATCTGGACCAGGTGTCCGGGTTGACTGTACTGTCGGCGTGCGTGTATCTGTAGCGGTCAGTGACCACACCATGGCGCCGATCCATCCCAGGGCAGTCCATCCCAGCAACAGGTTAACCGCGGCAATGGGCCAGATGTTGTGGTGAGATCTGGATGCAGCTATCAGCACGGGCAGAAAGTACAGCACGACCAGCAAAACAACACCGATGATGGCAACTGCAGGGGGTAGTCTATCGATCATGTATATCCTTTGTACGTCGCGTATAAGTGAACATCTCCACGCATATTATGTGCTCAGGCATATAGAGCATCAACCTGCAGGCGTTGGGCGCTGTCGATCACATCCAGCGATACTCCGCCAATTCTCCCACGACCACTTCGACAAGTAGAAGATATCTTGATTCGGTGACCGGATAGGGCCTGACCACCCGTGGTAGTGGCTCACCAGGTGAGTCTGGTGAGACACAAGAGTCCTTCCGGATCTCCGGGCGACGGAACGCACCCAATGCCCACCGGACACTGTGCACCGCCCGCACAAAAAACAGCTGGAGCCGTCAAAAAGGGGGTTTAGCGTGTGTTTTTTCCAATACCTTGGCAGGGGGAGAACCAGAAACCCGTGTATACACCCCCTTTTTTATGCTAAGTTGTTGTTTTTACAATAAAACACTTCCACGGGTTTAGGCTATTCTTCCACGGGTTTACCGCTTTTCTACACGAGGTGACGGTTTT
>JAAELC010000693.1 GCA_024227135.1 Gammaproteobacteria bacterium | reverse complement strand
TTTACAACTTCCAGCGCAACTCGAAGGTCTTCGTCAAAGACCTGGGGTGAATGCAGCAGCCTGGTAAGTGGGAGGTCCAGAATGCAGCACAATTCCTGGATATCCGGTAATTTTTGCGCGAGCCCTTAGAATGGAAAATCGGTTCCAATCACCCACCCGCGGAAACTGTCACCGTATTTGTACCCCAGGCGCAGCCGTTTGAAATCAACTCCCAGGAACTGAAACGGCTTTTTCAAACCGACACTGATACCCAGTTCGAGAACATTCTCGGTATCCGTTCTGAAATCCGGCGCATCGCCGCTGATCCACGCAGGAAAAATACGCTGGTAGATAAGGTACGAGCCGATATCCGTTGATCTATCCAGAATGCGCAGGGATGTATCCTTGCGGATATCCAGCCCGGTTTCAAAAAGCCCCATGCTCAACCTGTCGCCTGAGTCGCTCTGGTACTCCGCCGCCCATCGCAAGCTGTTACCCCAACGCAGTTCCCAACCCGGTTGAACATCCAGCATACTCAGACTGCGAACGCCGAGTTGGGTCATGTAGATGGTTTCCGATACGGAAAAATCCCGTGCCACTCCGATTTGTGCAAAGGGCTTCAGGACCCAGCGTGGGGAAACGGGGTATTCGAGCTCGATCCCAGGCAGGAAGGTCAGCGTCACCATTTGATTGGGCCGCAGGGAATCAACCCAGTTTGAATCCACCCCACTCAGATCGTCATATCCAGCCACCACAGGAAGTAACCACTTCCATCCGAAGGTATTGTCCGTGGGCTCACGCATCGACCAGCTGAAGGGCATGTGAAGCATAGTGATATGCCGCCCACCAATCCGGTAGGTACCCGTTCCCAGCACGGCAGCATAGATATAACTGACTTCCAGGTCGTCCTCGACCACCGATGGGGATTGGGCGGCGGCAAAGGGAATAACCCCGAATAATAGAGACCACAGAGCCGCGGTAGACAGCAGATACCGGATAAAACTCTCTCGCTTCATATGGCCGAGGATATTCCTGTCGGCCCGACCGGCTGAAGCCATACCCGTTGCACAGCTTTGTATTGCGCCAGCAATCAACGGGGATTGAAGTCGTACGTGGAGACCGGCAGAACCCGGATTTCCACCTTCAGACCGACACGGCTATTCTCCTGGACAGGGATAACCACTCTGCAACGCATCGATGACCTCAACCACCGCCGGTTGATCCAGACCCTGCTTCCGCGCGAGGGAGTACTTCATGAAAGAATCCACGAGTTTCCGGGCGCTGGTCCCCTCCGGTACACAAAGTGGATTTCCCCCATCGGGGCGGCGACTCTCCAGCAGTCTCACCGACTCTTCCACACCACTGACGAACCCTGCACAGTACCGTTGACGCTCACGCCCTGACTTGGTCAACCCACTCGATGCACAATAGTTCAGCAGTTTTTTTGCAGAAATCTGCTGGGGGAAGTAGAGCTCGGTAACCTCCTGTTCCTGGCCCGCCGCCGTAAAACT
The DNA here is from genome assembly GCA_024227135.1 of Gammaproteobacteria bacterium. GTDB lineage: Bacteria > Pseudomonadota > Gammaproteobacteria > Chromatiales > Chromatiaceae > JAHEHQ01. Next base: position 9,135 of record JAAELC010000693.1, on the reverse strand, counting down.
GACTGCAAGAAGCCCCAAAACGATTATGACTGTTCTCACCTGATTCTACCGTTTAACCTTTAAAAGCCGACTTTGAATTCAGGTACTCTACTTCTTTTTCGGTACTTTCTCGACCCAGGATCGCATTCCTATGAGGAAACCGACCAAATCGACTGATTATCTGCCGATGGTGCTCCGCAAAATCCAGGTTACTCTGCAACCCGGCTTTTTTGTACTGCTTCACCGACAGATCCTGATCTTCGATTTTTTCGCTGTGCATCAGTGGCATATAAAGAAAGGACAGCCGCTCCCCCTCGATCTGCTCATCGAACCCCAGGCTGATCGCTTGCCTGGTGACAGCGATCGCCGCAGCTTCCGTGCTGAAGCTGCGGCTCTCTCCACGAAACATGTTCAGAGGCATCTGATCCAGGATGATCACCAGAGCGAGACAACCCAGGGGGGTCGCCTTCCAGTGATCCAGCATTCCTTTGGATGCCTCAGCCCAGAGAGCACCATAGGTTTCGGCTATTTCCCCATCGATTCCCGGTGTCGAGTCGAACCAATGGGGTCTGATACGCCGGGAAAACCAGAAGTCTACGATGTCCTGAGGTGCAGCATTCATCAGAAGCCTGCAGCAGATGAAGTGCTCCTGCGGGGATCGGCCGCACCATAGAACATCCCCTCTTTGATCATGATGCTCTGAATGGCCCCCATGGCAGACTTCTTTTTCACCTGATGCCCCTGACTTTGCAGCAGGCTGACTGTATCAGCGCTCAGACCCTCTTCGATACGTATTTCATCAGGCAGCCACTGGTGATGTATGCGTGGGGCATTGACCGCCGACTGGACATTCATTCCGTGATCAATCACATTCATGATCACCTGCAGCGTGGTGGTAATGATTCTCGACCCCCCCGGGCTGCCCGTAACCAGGAAGTTTTTGCCGTCTTTTTTCACGATCGTCGGGGACATGGAACTGAGCATACGCTTTCCCGGCTCGATGGCGTTGGCTTTTCCACCCAATAACCCGTAGGCATTCGGTACCCCTGGCTTGGCGCTGAAATCATCCATTTCGTTGTTGAGTATGAATCCGGCACCGGGCACCACGATTCCTGAACCGTAGCTGAAATTGATGGTATAGGTATTGGAAACGGCATTACCATACTGGTCGACCACCGAAAAATGGGTGGTCTCGTTGCTTTCATAGGGGGTCGGATCACCGGGACCGACCTCGGTACTGGGGGTGGCAAAAAACGGGTCAATACTGGCGCGTAATTCTGCGGCATAAGGTTTGGAAGTAATCCCAGCAAGGGGTACCTTGACGAAGTCTGAATCCCCCAGGTATTTGGAGCGATCGGCATAAGCTCTCTTCATCGCTTCAGCCATCAGATGGATGGTACGCGCAGAATTGTGGCCGTAGCGACCAATGGGGTAGGGTTCGAGAACATTCAGAATTTGGACGATATGGGCTCCGCCGGAACTCGGCGGGGACATGGAATAGATATCATAGCCCCTGTAGTTACCCTGAACCGGCTTCCGGATTACAGGTTTATAGGCTTTGAGGTCTTCAAGGGTAATCAGCCCCTCGTGCTTCTTCATGTCTTCCACGATCAACTGTGCTGTTTCACCTTCGTAGAACCCTTTGATGCCTTGATCGGATATCCGCTTCAGCGTCCTAGCCAGATCCGGCTGACGAAACAGTTCGCCGGTTTCGTAGTAGCCGCCATCGGCCTTGTAGAAGACCTCTGTTGAGGAGGGCCATTTCTGCAGTCGGTCCTTGCGCTGCTTCAATCCGTCACTGAAGCGCTTGGGCACCACAAAACCCTCTTCGGCCAGTTTTATCGCCGGTGCCAGCACCTCTTTGAGTGAAAGCGTACCGTACTTCTCCAGCGCCAGTGCCAGCCCCGCTACGGTACCCGGCACCCCGGCTGACAAATGAGAAAACCGGCTGCGTTCCTTGACCACATTGCCGTCCTGATCCTGAAACAGCTTCTCAAATGCCCCCTTGGGTGCTTTTTCACGATAGTCGATCGCATCCACTTCACCGGTCTTTTCGCTGGAAACCAGCATAAAACCGCCCCCTCCGATGTTACCGGACCGGGGTTGGGTGACAGCCAGTACAAACCCTGCTGTCACTGCGGCATCAATGGCGTTTCCTCCCGCCTTGAGCACATCAAGCGCCACCCGGGTGGCCTCATGATGGCTGGTTGCCACCATACCTTGAGCAGCTACCGCAGGATGACTACGCTGCCCTTCCATGATCGGCTGAGCCACCGCAGCACAAAGTGGAACCCAAAGAGCTATGTACAACGCTCCCCGATGTACCAACAGCTGGGTGAATAAACCCATAGTGAATTTCCTGAACATCGCACAATACCTCCTGGCAGCAGTTTTTTTCTGGTACTCCACCGTTGCAACACCGACGGAGTGCTTGTGTGTCTGCAGACTACCCGATGACTATCCGGTCCGGAACACATACGCACCCCACTAAAGATAGCAGACCAGAGAATAAAATGAGTATTATCCCCTCGCCGCCACCAAAACCGGTGACTCATCGGCTGGCTGTCGTACCGAACCTACTCGGGGCGCCCCCAGACGGGAACAGACATCGTCAAATTCACGGATGGCAAATACCGGTAGCAGGTGCTAGCATTAATCGGATTTATCGTAGGGTATAGATAAGATCATTCCTGTCGATAGAATGCATGACGGAATGGGTCGGAACCGCGTCTGATAAGGGCTAACCCGGCTATAAACGACCTGCGGGACGAAAGGATCGATAGAGGGCACGCCCCCATAGAACCGATAAAACAGCAATAGAATACCGACTGACGAGATACCACTTAAAGATTTTACTCTGTAGTTTTTCACTTCAATCATTACCCCTGTCGACAGGAGATCACGATGGCAAAATCCCAGTTCAAACCCTCAGACCTTGACAAAGCCGTACCCAAAGAGATTTACAAACGAGTAGCCACCGCAAAGAAAAAGGAAATCGTTGGTCCGCAGTATCCCTACCCAAGAAAAATGGACGCGGACAAGTACGAGACGGAAAAGGTCCAACTCCAGGTCGAGTTGCTTAAAATGCAGAAATGGGTCATCGAATCGGGCGAGCGAATCGTCATGATCTTCGAAGGCCGGGACGCCGGAGGCAAAGGGGGAACTATCAAACGGTTTATGGAGCACATGAATCCCAGACAGGCCCACGTCATTGCGCTGACGGTTCCCAGCCCGCGGGAAAAAGGTCAGTGGTTCTTCCAGCGCTACATCAAAGAACTCCCCAGCAGTGGAGAAATGACGCTGTTCGACCGCTCCTGGTACAACCGTGGTGTTGTTGAGCCCGTCATGGGATTCTGCACCAAGGGGCAGCATAAACTGTTTTTGAAACAGACCCCCATTTTCGAAAAAATGCTGGTGGATGACGGTATCCGGCTGTTTAAATTCTGGTTCTCAGTCAGCCGGGAAGAACAGTTCCGCCGCTTCAAGTCCCGTGAAACAGACAGACTGAAACACTGGAAACTCAGCCCTGTGGATCAGGATGGACTGAGCCGTTGGGATGACACCACCGATGCCAAGAACACCATGTTCGAGCACACGGACACCAAACATGCACCTTGGACGGTTATCCGCTCCGACGGGAAGAAGCGTGCCCGCCTAAACTGCATGCGCCACGTGCTGCACAGTATTCCTTATGAAGACAAAGACAAGAAAATCGCCGCTGCACCGGATCCGACAATCGTCGGCTCGGTCAAGGACATGTATAAGTACACCTAGGCCTCGCTGTCTGCACTACCCGAGGTCGGGTCCTGTTTTCGGGACCCGACCCCACCATCTACCGCAACCTCGCCCATGTCCCTGTCCTTCAAACAAATACCCTTTGCGGTAATCCCGGTTTTATAAACTCGCCGGCACTGAGTGCCATCTACCCGAAAATAACGGGCGCCCCGGATTGATCGGAATGCTTCAGTCCTGGGATTTATCGCCGGTATAGAATTCAGGCCACTCTCTTTCTACGATAGGCCCGTCCGAAGCCAGTGCATAACAGGTGTCCAGAATTCTGGGCCTGGAACGATCGGGATTACGATTAGCCCGCTCCTCTAATGCCCCGTGCATGGTTTGGTAGGCGGTACTGCTCAATGGCCTGAGCATCTCAAGCAGGTGGGTGCACCCATGGGCGCCCCCAACCCGCCTCCGTACTGCCTTCATCCAGCCAGGCCCGATACGCAGGCCGATCAGGCGTTTCATACCTTCGGTCACCTCGCTGCAGACCTGGAATGGCGTATGATCGGACACGGCCTCGATATTGTGGATCAAAAAGTCCAGATCCAGGGTCAGGCGTATGGACATCTCGTGCAAGGGCTCGCCTGCTTCTATACGACCACCACGATCCTGATTCGCAAATCCGTAAGTTTTCGTATCCGTTAAATGCGCCTCAATATCCCAAAGCCCATCCTGTCGCCTGAACCCCTCACATGTAACCTGACGGGTGTGCAGATGCTCTCTTTCCATGGGTTGGGACAACGGCATTTTACTGAACCTCAGTGCGTATTCTGGGCGGTATTCTACCCCAGCTGCCGGGAGAATAAACAACCGCAGTGGATTCCAGAAGAACCTGAAAACCGACCTCTGCTGCCACCAACAATGGCTGGTAAATCCCTGCCCGGTACCCCTGAGTTGTCAGCCTTATTCTTCGATCCAGGCCGGTGACCGCTTCTCGAGAAACGCACCCAGACCTTCCTTCCCTTCACCCGAAGCACGGATTCGGGTGATACGTTCCGCAGTATCCACAATCAACTCGCTATCAAGAGGCCGGCGGGAGACCGCGAAAATAAGATCTTTAGCCGCCATCAATGCCTGCGGACCTGCCAGATACAACTCCGACAGCAGCTTTTCCACCGCTCCCGAGAGCTGGTCTTCACCCACCACCTCATGAACCAGACCGATACGATGTGCTTCCCGGACATCGAACCGACCGGCAGTCAGAAACCAGCGTCGCGCCGCGCGTTCACCGATAGCGGCGATCACATAGGGTGAAATAACTGCCGGTATCAACCCCAATCTCACCTCCGTCAGACCAAACACCGCCGTATCTGATGCAACGACCATGTCACAACAGGCAACCAACCCGACTCCCCCCCCGAACGCCGCCCCCTGGACCCGTGCAACCGTGGGCTTGGGGAGATCATTCAAACGGCGCATCAGTTCGGCAAGCGCAAGGGCATCCCTTCGATTCTCCTTCTGACTATATTCCGACATTCGTTTCATCCAGCGAAGATCCGCCCCCGCAGAAAAATTCCTCCCATTGGCCTGCAGGACCAGGGCACGAACGGTATCGTCCGCCTCGATCTGCTTGAGGAATGCGATCAACCGGGAAATCAGGTCATCATCGAACGCATTGTGTACTTCGGGACGGTTGAGTGTCAGCCGGGCAACACCCCGCTGATCCACTTCCAAAAGTAAGGGTTCATCGCTCATACTCGTGCTCCGTCGATATAGTAGTGATAGGAGAATGTTCCCGCGATACGCCCCACATGTACAGTGGCAACCACCTGATCCTGCCGGTCAGATCAAGACTTCTGATTCCCATCGAGTTCGAGGGTAATCAAGAATTTATTTGTGGTAGAATCACAAAGTTTTATCGGGGCCGGGAATTGGTTCCGTTGGTATATTTTATTAACTGGGGAGGCCCTTATGCAGATCAAATCTGTAGGTGTAGTCGGAGCCGGAACCATGGGTAACGGAATAGCCCAGGTTTTCGCGGCAGCTGGTTTCAAAGTCGTCATGCAGGATATTACGGAAGACGCGATAGCGCGTGGACTGAATACAGTGACCAAGAGTCTGGAAAGACTGGTCAAGAAAGATAAAATCTCAGAACAAACGAAGAATGACACCCTGGCAAATATCAGCACTGCCACCGAAATGAGCGCACTGGCTGATATGGACCTGGTGGTAGAGGCGGCTACCGAAAACAAAGAGATCAAGTCGGATATTTTCAGGAATCTCGACCAAATCTGCAAAGCAGATACGATTCTCGCCAGCAACACCTCTTCAATATCCCTGACCCACATCGCCGCCGTCACGAATCGTCCGGGTAAAGTCATCGGCATGCACTTCATGAACCCGGTCCCCATGATGAAACTGGTGGAGATTGTTCGTGCGCTGCAAACCTCGGATGAAGTCTGCGACCAGATAGAATCGACCTCGAAAGACATCGACAAGATCCCGGTTGTGGTCAATGACAGCCCGGGCTTCGTCGCCAACCGCATCCTGCTGCCCATGATCAATGAAGCGATCTACACCTTGAATGAGGGGATCGCCGATGCTAAATCGATTGACAGCGTCATGCAGCTGGGTGCTGCACATCCGATGGGCCCGCTGGCTCTGGCAGACCTCATCGGCCTAGACGTCTGCCTTTCCGTGATGGAAGTACTCCATGGCGGACTGGGAGACACCAAATACCGCCCCTGCCCGTTGCTCCGCCGGATGGTCGAAGCGGGTTATCTGGGCCGAAAAACCGGAAAAGGTTTCTACGACTACTAAAAACCGGTTTTGAACTGCCGGCTGGTATCCGGATGCAATCCCTGCCACCTTCACTGCTGAAAAAATCAAACCCCAAGGGATGGCTTTTCCACCGGATGCCAACCACCGACTAGACATTGAAAGACGGGCACTGACCCTGATAGAAAGAGGACTTGAATGAGTTACGAAAATATCCTGCTTGAGCAGAAGGAAGATGGTATATGGCTGCTGACCATCAATCGCCCACGCGCACTGAACGCCCTCAATATCGCCACTCTTGAGGAACTTGCAGCCGCCATTGACGAACTGGAACAGACAGCCGATGCCCGGGTGCTACTGGTCACCGGTGCCGGTGAAAAAGCCTTCGTTGCCGGTGCCGACATCACCGAGATGCAGGCAATGAGCCCCCTCGAGGCAAGAGATCACTCAAACCGCACCATCGGTACCTTTCGCCGCCTGGAAACCCTGTCAATCCCGGTTATCGCACTGGTGAACGGGTTTTGCCTGGGTGGAGGCTGCGAACTGGCCATGAGCTGCGATTGGATCATTGCTTCTGATCGTGCTGTATTTGGTCAGCCCGAAGTCAATCTTGGCATCATTCCCGGATTTGGCGGCACTCAGCGTTTACCCCGTCTGATCGGGCCCGCCAGAGCAACAGAGATGATCGTGACTGGCCGCCAGGTCAAAGCCCAGCAAGCAGTAGACTGGGGACTGGCCACCGAAGTCTGCATTGCCGATGAACTCATGGAGAAAGGTCTGGCAAGTGCCCGAAGCGTGCTCGGGCGCGGCCCGCTCGCGGTAAGAATGGCCAAAGAGGCGGTGGTACGCGGACAGGATCTGGACCTGGAAAATGCCTGCCTGCTGGAAAGCGAAGTATTCGGGGTCTGTTTCTCGACCCAGGACCGCGTGGAAGGAGTTAGCGCCTTCATGGAAAAACGCAAACCTGCCTTCAAGGGCACCTAACCCGGGTAAACAGTGATCCGGTGGTTGGCCCAGCCTCTCGGAGGCTGGGTGCCAATCGGATCACACCCCGGCGAAACACTGCTCTCTCAACCCTCCTCGAGCACCAGTTTCTTCACATGCTGGCGAATATTCTGCAAAGCCAGAGGAATCAGCCGCCCATCGAGTTCCTGGTAGATGGCCTCCAACATTTCCTGGTGGCTGTGACCTGCCCGAAGAAGCGACCTTATCTGATCCTCCCGCATACGCCGATGATCCAGGGTTCGCCGTAACAGGTGGACCCCTCCAGCCGGCATACCATGGGAAGGGATGATCGCTTTGGGCGCCAGATCGATCAGTTTTTCCAGACTCTCAAAATAGACTGACATATCCCCCTCAGGCTCAGGAATCACTACCGTGCCCTCGGTCTGAATCAAATCCCCCACAAAGAACCAGGCGAGATCCTCCGGTGCCAGCCCGATCATCCCGCGGTCATGACCAGGCAGCCCGTGGCAAAGGACTTTACGGCCAAGCCATCGAGTAATGCACTCGCCGCCCTTCAAGTGGTGAATGTCGATTCCTTGGAGATAATCACTGCCCTGGGCCCTTTCCAGATACTGCTCTGTTTCCTGGGTACAGGCCACGGGGACACCGAGGAGGCGGGCAAGATCCGGGGCAAACTGATGATGATCCGGATGGTGATGACTGAACAGAATAAGGTCTGGCTTCCCGTCTTCCAGGGTGTGCACCAGCTTCCTGTAAACCACCTCACTCTTCGGTGACGGATCCACCAGGCAGACCGGTGCATCTTTTCCACCATCGCCAATAATGAGGGCATTGGTGAACCGCGCCGGGGGTAAAGTTCTGGAAGGAACCGGGATGTACTTCAATCCCCGGATCAACTCCAGACAAGGAAGCTTTCGGGACTCGTCGTAGTCGAGATTGAAAGGCTCGACCTGCTCGACAGCCGAATCTCTTGCCAAAGCCCGTATCAGATTGATCGTGGGTACGACCATAGGGCCTTCACCCCGGCAAAAACGGCTCCATAGCTCTTCCCGGTGCACCCACTCGGAAAACGCAATTTCCTGGCTGTCAGGACTGAAGACAGGACGTTGATTGAGCACGATTTTGAAGTGATGCGCGCGAAAACGAATGGTTTCGAAGGCAGGGGTTATTGCGGTACCGAGAAGATGAATAGCACCGATCTCCTCACGCACCAGCCCCTGCTGCAAATCATAGCCAAGTTCCTCCGACAGCTCGCGAAGCAGTGCTGCCATGTGGGCTGGGGGGTGTGCAAGCAATAACGGGTGATCAACGACACCCGTGCTGTCCTCCCGGTCCACCTTACCACCGGGAAAAGCGTAGTAACCCGGAAAAGCCCGCAAATGTCCCTGACGCCTGATCAGAAACACCTCGTCGCCATGGACGAATACAGCCGCAACGGCTTCCTTCATAGCATTATCCCGGGGATTCGGTCAGAAGATCGTAAACCTCTTCTCTCAATGTCGATCTTTCATGATCAGAGCGGTTGAAGGTCCGCCTGAGTTACCGACTGGAATGTAAGTTTACGGAAACATAGTCGTAATGTGCCTCACTGACTCTTACCTCTGAACTTGAAACTTGAAACTTGAAACTTGAAACTTGAAACTTGTTCAAAACGATTACGACTGTCTAATCGTTGACGTTATAACAACGAAG
>JAAELC010000692.1 GCA_024227135.1 Gammaproteobacteria bacterium | reverse complement strand
GCAGACTGGCTGGTGGCACGAGATAGACATAAATCAGTGAAGCCATACAGGTGAAACTGACTGCAGCGACATAAATCAGGGAAAGGTTCGTATTTTTCATTTTATCAGTCGTCAGCCGTACAATGGCGCCTCGTGGGAAATTGACCTCAATCTTTCTGCAAATACATTTCCCAGCGTCGTTCGGTTTTTCTGGTCTCCAGCAGGGTGGCTCTCAAACCACTCAACATCGGAGGAATGGCTTCCACTGATGAAGAGTTGTCCACCAGGACTTCGATAACATCCCCGGATGCCGCAGTGCTCAACGCTTTTTTGGTCATTAGCTGAGGTCTTGGACAGGAATCACCGATACAATCGACTCGCTGAGCAACCTTCACCGATGTGCCGTTCTCCAGCGTTACATTCCCCACCGGTCCGCTGCTTTTCTCTTTGTCCTTTTTGCCGAATCCAAACATGTTTACCTCTGAAAGTAGCCCGGATTGAGAGTTCCCGCAGAAAGTCTGCGGAGAAGCGCTCAACTATTTGAAACATCACCTTGGGACTGGCTTCGCTCCTTGCGAAGAATCGCCCGATAGATAGCGAGTAACACCAATGTCTGACCGATTCCGAACACGATTGCCGGAATCCCATACTTCTCCTGCAGTGTGGCCGCGTTACTGTAACCAAGCTGCAATGCCTCCAGATTCGGCTCCCCCGTCATGGCAGCGGGAGCCGGCGGCCAGTAGTTGTACGACCAGAGTAACGAGAAAAGAAACATGCCGATGAAGGTAAAAAGCAGCGCCCACAGAGCACCGATATTTCCTTCTCCCGTCTTAACCCAGGTGGATACGGTGCAGGCCCCTGCCAGAACCATGCCTATTCCAAACAGGAACAGACCGACCACCTGATTGAGCCCCACATCAAAATGCATTGGATTACCATCGCCAAAAGTGATGAACGTGGTAAATCCAATAGTCAGAATCATCATCGCAACCAGCAGCGCTTTGGTGTTTCGGAAGGTTTTGAACAAAATGGCATCCCGAAGTGCCGCTGTATTGCAGAAACGCGAGCGCTGAACAAGCAGGCCCACTACCGTTCCGAATATAAAAGCAACCAGACATTCACCGACCACTGACACTGTTTACGCCTCCAGTATTTTCTTGTAAATCAGGGATCCAACCCAGGCACCGGCGATGATGCCGCTGATCGCCAGGTAGCCACCAAGATTCATTTCCGGGGTCAGGCCGAAAAAGGTAGAGACGTTACATACGAAAGCGAGCCGAATGCCAAACCCCATCAGCAATCCACCAATGGTAATGAGAACCCACTCGGACAGATGTCTGGGAAAACGGAGATAGAATTCCTTGCTCAGAACTGCTCCAACGAATGCACCAAACAGCATGCCGAGACTGATATAGATCTTCCAATAACCGGCGTCTGGTTCAAATACGAGTGTCCAGAAGGGTATACGTTCGAGTTCATCACCCAGCACAGCCTGTGCCGCCAGTCCGGTCATCATGGTTTCACCCCCGCCTACCGTCCAGGCACCGATGATCAGGAACATGAATATATCCAGTACAGCAATAATGGCCAGCGCAATGACAGGATCGAGTGTTTTTCGGAAAAACTCCATACTTATCAAACCCCTGATCAATTCCATCGAAAGAGATCACACCGCCAGCCAAAACAAGGTCGATGAGCCTCTGACTAAGTCGTTATCCGTGTAGTCCGTTTTATCGACTGCTGACTAGATAGACATCCGCCCTGGTGGGAATAGCACACAGGGACTGATTCAGATTATCCTTAGCACGTGAGACAGAGATTATCATAGCAGATGGTGGATGGTACATATTGCCGGGATTTCGAAATACCACTTTGAGTATGTCTGAATACGCTACGATCATCTGCTTGTCCGTGTATAGCCCGAACCGGCATTTTCAGGTGTGATGTTAAGGCTGGTTGATCTGGCAGTTTTCGAGGGGCAGCTATCTATCCATAGCCCTTGAATCAAACAATCGACGGGAGTACGGATGTCATAACCGGACTGTTCATGGAAAGGATGATTTAAGTTTTGCCGGGTTAGGACCGCGGAAAAAATGATTCATCCCATCTGGCTTGCCTTGTTGCCCAGCTTCCGCGTTGCGACAAGGGTTACATAGAACGGCTATGCGCCCCTTATCACACCTTGAATCTGGACAACAATTCGGCGCCATTTAGGGACAAATCATATTTTCCGAGGCCCTTACTTTTTTACCAGACCACATTATATATCCGGCAGTGGCTGCAATCGACCACCCTCCGTAGATCCCTTGGTCGACAAAAGGTAGTATGGCTTATCCTCTGACAGGGATGTGGAGTACTTCTGCAACTGACGTTGAAGCTGCTTTTCTACCCGGGCACCCGGTGTGGCTGGTATTCACCCTGCCTGTCGGCTGAACTGGCAACTGCATTATCCTCCAGAAGTTTCTCGACCATTCCGAAATTCTCTCAATTTGCCAGCATCAGAAGAGGTGGGTTTCCGTTGCCGGTACACAGGAAAACGCTGCTGTTCGCATCCTCCGAGATAACCCGGGTATACCAGCAACTATAGAGCAACGGGATCAAAACGCTCAGGAACAGACGGGTCCCCGATGAAGTTCGGAGCAGGTCCTGGCACCTTTGCGTTCTCGAAATCACGCGGACAGGAGCGGCCATGGAATCAAACAACCCCGACACTATCGATCCTTCACAGCTTGAGGAGGGGAGAACAGGTTGTGTTCAGGTGCAGGGTTGTCTCAGTGGCTGTTTACAAGTGACATTAATAAATTGGTCACGCACGGTTTATCATTTTTCTCTAAAATCCACTAATAAACGCGAACTTTCGAATCACCGGGAAAAAACGATTGAGCTGATCTCGTTGACCTGTTTTGCGAATCGGCCGAGAGCGTTATCCCCGGCAATTTTCAACCAGGGTTTGGTGAAGTCTTCGGAAGTGGACTCACCTTCAAACGTAATGACGCTCATGCTCACTGTGGATTTATCCGCCGAAAGAGTATTGGTGATTATTCTGATCCCTTTAAAGGGAATTTTAAGGCCACTGGGTAATACCAGATATGGACCCTGCCAGGTGGTTAAGCCGCGAAAACAGTACATGGTTTTGGTGGTAAGACGGATTTTGGTCTTCTGGTTCAGCAGGGAGATCAAGGCAGTGCCATTCTGAGTGTTTTCAGGTAGCGCTGGCTGCGGCTTATTATTCTGTACCTGCTTTCTGATGTTGCTATCCAACTCGATTAACTCAGCGTTATTACCGCAAGGAAATCCGCTGAAGGTGACTTTCCCATTCGCCTCAACGCACTTGTAGATCGCTGCTTCGGCAATGCTGTAAAATGTGAAAATCACAATCAGTGCAATAGACAGAGGCCTGGCAAAATCCTGGGTGCTCATTGATTGTCCTCCCGGTGGCGAATGTACCAAAGTATAGTGTAACCCGATCGTGGAGTAGACCACCCAATCTTTTAGGTGTAATTAGGTAAAGATGCCGGGCACTCTAATAAGGAAGTTATAGCTACGCTGAATTACCGGGGAGAGGGGGTCTGTGAAATGCTCGAAGATAAGAACGGAGTACATCGCTTTCTCGGGCCGTTCCCTGTCCGAAGGAAGCTTTGGGTCAGCACCAGGTACAACGACACCGGAAATGAATATTGTATTCCCCTGAACTCTATTCCTCTTTTAGTGCTTTCCACTTAATTAACTTCTTCTTTGCCTTCGTGAGTTGGTTGGGTGTTCAGAGTCTTAGGGCCGCGGAAACTAACAAGTATCCAGAAATCGCGCTGGATTATGGTTCAGATTCAAGGTGTGGAAAGGGGCGCATAGCCAATCTATGCAACCTTTTCCACAACGTAGAAGCTGGACCAAAAGACGAGCAAGACTGGACAATTGTTTTTTTCGGGGCCCTTAGCCGCAGTGTTTCGGCACCCCCTGCAGAATGTGGGTTCCCTGTCTCTGCGGCAAGATAAAACTACTTGTAAACCTCTACTGTATTTTTCTGAGCGCCTTAGCCATTGAGATGCTTGTAGCCTGGGTTGTAGTGAACACCAATATCATCCTTCCCAGTCGCTATACGATATCATTCTGCCGCTTCAACGCAATTCTTGTAGCACACCCAGGCCTTTTTAATAGATATTGCACAGATGGTATCGGGCTCCTGCATCGTAGATTTCATTGAATAAACTGGAATCGCTCGTTCCCTCTGCCCAACTGGCGCTCATCAGAAGCGACAGCAGAATTACGAGAAAACTCACGTTAACTGAGTACGCCCTCATTTTGTATCCCTTCTAAATCCTACTCCCGATATGCATTGCTGGAGATGGAGCAAAGTACCACTAGATTCTTTTCACTGCCGACCGCACTACGTATGGCAGATTGTTTGCAGATGTCTGGTCTCGTGACCTGGAGAAGGACCAAGGCTATTCTCACCATCTGAAACACTTGTGTTCCGGCTCAACGCGCGAATCAATTATTATTCTTGTGGTGCTCTCTCTGACTGTTTAACCGGTGGGGTGAATCAACCGAGTCTGACCCTATTACCCACATGGAAATGTGCAGTGGTATTGAAAAAACAGCACAGGATGAGCAGAGGAGGTTAGATTAACCTGTCGTACACCGACTCGGTGCGAATACACACGGAAATTGGGACAATATATGCTGGCGTAAGAAGGAGAGGCACTTTGATAATCGCTGCTGACTCGCTAAGTGGGGTAGGCGCAACTTTTGGCGAGATCGGCGATCGCGTTTGCCTGCTTAAAGTCAACAGAAAACATAGACCTCTCTACAGTGAAAGGTTATTCTCCCCTGTGGCCGATGGTGAGTTCCGTGGATAAACAAGCATTAAGATGGATTTCGTTTCAAGTATCGCCCTTCCTGGAGTGACGAGCGTTAACAGGGTGAAAACCATATGTATTCTGATGCCGAAATTCCATACAACTATTACTCTCGGCGCGTCGCCAGTGAGACCTTCAGCTTGATCCGAAAGAATAACGAATCGATCGTCGACAGGTTTTATGGGCAGCTTGTAACAGATGCGGGTGCTTCGGAATTTCTGTCCCATGAAGAGATTGAATCTCGACTCAAAGGCTCTTTCAGAGGTTGGCTGGACTATACGTTTGACCGCGATCGCGTGCTTGCCGACCCGAAGCTGTTTTACGATTATCAGGATAACATAGGACGCGTGCATTCGAGAGTCGATATCAGTCTGCACCTGATCAACTACGCAAAGGTCGTGCTTAAAAGCTGTCTATTCGAACTCGATCTGAGTGAAACCAGCAATCCGACGGAATCCACCTGTTATATATCCGATGTCATTGACTACTCTGTCGATACCTTCAATCAGTCTTACCTCAAAGAGGTGATCGAGACAACCCGGCACATGCAATCCTTGCGAGTCGTCGCATCAGGACATCAATTGGCCCTGGACTTCGAGCGTGCCAAAGGTGAAGTGACCGCCTGGGCCAGGGATATTCTCTGGGAGGTTTCAAAGGGTATGCCCATCGCGAATAAGAAAGTCAGTGAGTTCAATATTTGTCATTGGTTGAAGTACAAGGGCACTTTCAGCATTGTGGATGAGGGATTGGGTCAGTCGTCGCTCTCCGCTTGTGACAATCTGCTGGAGGCCAAAGCGGCAATAAACAGTCAATTGGGAGAAAAAGATTCAGACTCGAGCAAAAGTGTGTTGAACGATTTGATCAATGTCGTGATGCACACGAGCGACCAGGTCTACGAAAAGCTGGGTGAAGCCATCCAGATCATCCTCGAATCCGAAGAGCGCAAAGATGCACTTACCAAGACCTTGAGTCGCCGATACCTGCTTACCGTCGCCCATCGTGAGGTGGTTTTTGCCAAGCATTCCAATGCGCCCTTCTGTGTTTTGATGATCGACATCGATGACTTCAAGGCGGTCAACGATCTGTACGGACACAGAGCCGGTGACGAGGTTCTCGAGAACGTTGCTTTCAGCCTGATGGAGCGCGTCGGGCCGGGTGACTATATCTTTCGCTACGGCGGCGAGGAGTTTCTGGCGATCATCACGGAAACGGATCTGGAGGTGGCCAGCCACATCGCCGGGGACATACGGCTGCAGGTCCTGGAACTGAGATCCACGGCATCCGATAAAGAAAGGTGAAGGTTACCGTCAGTATTGGTGTAGCAGAGTATGACTTTCATCCTGACTACATGCGTACTGTGGAGACTGCGGACAAGCGTCTGTACGAGGCTAAGAGATCGGGCAAAAACCGCGTGGTATGGTCCTGAGCATTGCATATAGGATCCACGGAGGAAGCCCCTTGGTTGGTCTGTGGAGGAAGTGTCTTTGGCAGGGAAGCCAAAGCTAAATCTACAGGGAGGTTTTTACGACGTCTTCCGGCACAGATCGCCCATGGGGCGTGAGTAGGTACGAAAAGAGAAATTATTCGCCAGCCACTGGGGCCACAGCGTGGTGGAATGACAGTTAGGGTTGCGGCAAGAATAAAGTATCCCATCTTACTTGTCTTTTTGCTCATCTATCACTACCGGCATCCTGCCTCGCGTGAATCTAGTCCATCCATGTACGTCGTCTGCGTTGCGGAAAGGGTTACATAGAATAGCTATGCGCCCCTTTCAACGCCTTGAATCTGTGTAATAATCCGGTGCAATATTGGACTACTTATTTCTTGACGCAGCCCTTATCTGGGGATTGTCTGGGACGCTGGCTGATCAGCGCTTCCCAGGGGGTGCCGGGCTGAGACTTCCTGCCAGGCTTTTGCCGCTGCATCGTTGACTTGTTCAATCAGCGACTCGAATGCCGGTCTCTGGCGAATAGGGGCGAGAATCGGATCGTTTGAGAGCACACCGGCGGCGGTCACCTCTTTTCCGAAAAGCGCTATCAAGCCCTCCATGGCCTCGCTGTAGCGCCCGCGCAACATATTCAGCTGGATTCTGGCATAGTCGGTCCAATGATTGTTCCAGCCCTGTTTTTTCGCGTTGTTCAATGCCTGCTCGCAACGCTGTATCCAGTGATCGCTCTCCTCACCTGTCTGCTGTCGGCTGAACGCCAGTGCGGTGCAGTAGACTAAATCATGGTCGGCGTTATCGAGAGCGCTGTCTGTTGCACGAAGAGCGGATTCCAACAACTCAATCGATTGTTTGTAATTTCCTGAATACATGCTGGCCGGGCCAAGGAAGGCGGTTTGGCGACGCCACAAAATCTCAGGGATACTATGGTCGATCGGGAACAGGGCGCCCAGATACTGGTTTGCCCGGTTTCGCTCTTCGGCGTTCAGACGAATGTGGACCCGGGCCAGGTATTCGAGTGCGCCTCGCCCCGGTAGATTGTTTTCCAGTGAGCGTTCGAAAATCGCCAGTGACTCCTCATGCCGTCCCAGGTCTTTCAGTACCAGCGCCAGCTGGGAATTGGAGATCTGATCGGTGGGGCTGATCTCCAGCGCCCGCTGTATCGCCCGGTAGGCTGCGGCCAGTTCTCCGTTTTCCAGAAACAATCGCGAGAGCGTGCGATGGTACTGAACCGATGAAAGACCACGGTCCTCGATCTCCCGCAGTGACGACATCGCCTGTTCATGCCGGCCGGCCTCCTGCAGTGCCATCGATCGATTGACCATGACGACAACACTCAGTGGTTCCAGCCGTGCTGCCAGCTGGTAATATTCGATCGCCTTGTTCAATCTCCCCTGCTTTTCCTGCACCATGCCCCGCCACATCCAGGCGATGGCGTAGTTGTCATTGATGGACAAGGCCTGCCTGAGCATCTCTTCCGCAACACCGTATTCGCCGAGCATATAACGCGCCAGCCCCATGGTTCCGTAAATCTCTTCGTCGTCGGGATCCAGGGCGAGCGCCCTCTCCAGGTTCGGTAGCGCGGTCTCTACCGCCCTCGCCAGGGGTATATCTCCATAAAAGGAGAGCAACAGGTTAACCGAGGCGACACCCCGGTAGGCGGCGGGAAGCTCCGGTTGTAAATCCACCGAGGTCTGAAACATCTCGAGCGCCTTTTCCAGGGACTGCTGATTGCGGTCCATTTTGTGGAAGCGACCAAGCAGATAATAATCGTGCGCATCCAGTGTCGCAGTCGATGGGTCGTTCCGATATGTGGTTTCCCGGGTGTACGGCGTCAGACCCAGGGCCGCGACAACCTGTTCCGCTATCGTGGATTCCAAGCTGAATCAGCAGTTCCGCCGGTATCGCGTAGGCCAGGTACTCGTCCGAGGACTCGGGATCGAGACCGTCGAAGAGTAGAATCGCCAGCCTGGCCGGGGCTGTATCGACGGGGAGATCGTCACCCTCATTCAAGAAGAGGAACAGGGTGAAAAGGGCTGTGGCCATCAGCAGCAGGCCGGCGAGGGACCATTGGATCGTTCGGGGTGGCAGGGTGAATCCCCCTCCCGAAGTGGACACGGCCGTTTCTTTCGACGGTTCTCCGCTCAAGGGAAGGGGGCATCAGCAGCCGATAGCCCCGTTTGGGCACGGTCTCTATGAAGAGAGGGTTGTCTGACCGGTCCCCCAGTACTTTCCGCAGGCGGGCGATGCCCTGGTACACGGAATGGTCTCCCACGACCATTCCCGACCAGACATGATCCAGAATATCGCTGGCGCTGACCACTTCTCCCGACCGTTCTGCGAGATAGGTCAGGAGATCCATGTACCTGGGCTCGATCCTGACCACCCGGTCACTCTGTTCCAGGGAACTGGAGCCTGGCCTGACCACCCACACACCCAGCCTGAAGGGATTTGACACAGACATCAGGCAAATTCTTATTAATCACGTAATTCAGTAAGTTAAAGAATACTTTTATCTACCACTAATCCCTTAGAAAACGATTAGACAATCCTGAGGCCGGTCCGGCTCTTCTGTCCTACCCTGTTTCGTGAATGACGATTCTCAGTCTGCACGGCGACGGGATTGCCTGTCGCGTCCGTCTCGTGAGATTACCTCGTATGGAGAATAGTGTGCAAACGAAAAGTACCCGCACGGTTATCCGCGAACTGGACACCCTGCCACCCCTCAGCGATCCGGAACTGGATATCGGTAGACTGGTTGGACTCCTGCAGCAGTCCCCATCTCTGGCTGCCCGAATTCTGGGCATTGCCAGGTCCTCCTTTTTTGCCGGCCCCCTGCCTCCGCGGGACCTGGAAGATGCCGTTATTCGTTTTCTCGGACTCGCCCTGGTACGGGATCTGTCTATTGCCTTTACTCTCGAATCTCCCTTGCGCACAGACAAGTGTCCGCGTTTTCAAGCGGAACGTTACTGGTGCCATGCACTGCTGACAGCCTCACTCGCCGAGAGGGTGGCGAAGAGCAACCGGTCCCCCCTCTGCTGCCAGTCCTATCTGGCCGGCCTGCTGCACAGCCTTGGTCTGCTTGCACTGGTGCACGTTGCCCCCCTGCAGATGTCGACGGTGTTTGAATGCGAAGCGAACCCTGAAGAGGCGCAACTGTGCGCCATCGAGCGCAGGTTTCTCGAGGTGGATCACTGCCAGGCGGGAGGCCTGCTGGCCGAAGCCTGGCAGTTGCCGCTGGAGATCGCCCGCGTCATGACATTCCACTGCTTCGACGACTACCAGGGAGAGCACAGGGAACTGGTGGCACTGATCGCCCCCACCGAACGCTATTGCCGCTCTCTCACCAACCCCGGCTTGTTGACAGAAGAAGAGCTGAATCTGCGACTGGCCAGATTGAGGATCCCATGCGCCCTGTGGATTCGGGTAGTCGAGGACTGGCAACCCGTTATCGATGATATCAACCAATTGTCCCGCCAGCTGAGGTAATCCCACCATGGAGACAACAAGACACAACGAACGGCGACTGCTGATCAGCCATGAAATCCTCTCACTGATTGAATCCTTGAGCGTCCTGCGGCGCCTGGTAAATAGCGGAACATCGCCTGTCGACGAAGCGGCGTTTTGCCGGCAGGTCACGGATAATCTGTTGCAACAGGCCGGAATCGCCTGCAGTTGCCTGTTTCTGAAAACGGACCAGGGATTGGAGTACGCTGCCGGATCTGAAGAGGAGGAGAGGCAGAGTTCGGCCTTTGCTGAACTGCTGAAAGCGTTCGAAGAATTAGCCAGCCGCAGCATCGGAGGCACAGCCCCGGAAGGTCCTGACATCTGCCGTCGATTCGAGAGTGACAGCTGCTCACTGGCCATTCCCCTGCAGTATGCCCGGGAACCACTGGGAAGTATCGTCCTGCACTGCACAGACAACACCCACTATCAACCCTGGCATGATCGGTTGCACGGGTTGTGCGCTGACATCATCGCACAATCCCTGGTCACCCTGCGTCTGGTCAACAGGCTGCATCAGCGGTCGAGCGAGCAGGATCGCCAGCTCGACTTGATCGATGACCGGCTGAAGCATGAAATTCTCCGCAGAGAGTCGGCGGAGAGCACGCTGTTGCGCGAACGGGAGCATAGCCGGCATGACAATCACACTGACGGCCAGACCGGGCTTCTGAATCAGGAGACCTTTCATCGTCATCTCTGCTCGGTAGTGGCGGTGGCCCGGGACCGGGGTCAGGAATCCTCGCTTCTACTACTGGATGTTGATCACTTTCAGGTGATCAACGAAGTGGCGGGACCCAATGTCAGCCAACCGGCTAATTCAAATGGTTTCACGGCTGTTGCAGGAAAACAAACTGCCTGGGAGCCGCTGTGCCCGCCTTGGTACCGATGAATTCGGAATACTGATCCCGGAGCGCAGCGTGGAAGAAGTCATGAGCTGGGCGCACCGCTTCAAAACACTGGTGAACGACGCTATATTCGACTTCGACTACGACTTCGACTACGACTACGACTTCGACTACGACTTCGACTTCGACTTCGACTTCGACTTCGACTTCGACTTCGACTTCGACTTCGACTTCGACGGCGAAGGCTACTCGCTGAGCACCAGTATGGGGGTGGCGCATCTGCCCGCCGACTGTCCGGATGCCGCCCAGCTGATCCAGCGGGTGTACTGGGCCTGCCAGTCGGCCCGGGAGCAGAATTTTGGTTTGCGGGTATTCAGCGAACATGACCTGAGTATGCAACGACGGCACAGCCAATCACGCATGCTCAAACAGTTGATCAAGGTGATAGACGACAACTCCATCGAACTGGTCTGCCAGCCGATCATGACGTTGTCTCCCCGGTCCCCGTTCGGCAGGGGGTTCCACAGCGGAGAGGTTCTCGTACGTATGCGTGACGAGAATCAGCAGCTGGTGACGGGAGCGGAAATACTGGCGCTGGCGGAACGCTATGGTTTCTCGACGAAACTCGACCGCCTGGTCCTGACCCGGACACTGGGATCGATGTCCCGTCACGCCCAGTCGATGGAGTATCTCGACCACCTCGCTGTCAATCTCTCGGGACAATCCATCGGCGACCAGGCGTTTCTCGACTTTCTGATCGAGAAGATCACCGGATCCTCCGTTAATCCGGAAAAACTCTGTTTCGAAATCACGGAGACCGCAGCGATACTGGACATCGAAGCAGCCTCGCGCATGATCGAGAGGGTCAAGAGCCTGGGTTGCACTTTCGCGCTCGATGACTTTGGCAGCGGGTACGCCTCATATCTCTATCTGCGGGAACTGGATGTGGACTTTCTGAAAATCGATGGCGAATTCGTGCGCAGCATCGCCACCGATCCGGTTAACCGGGCCCTGGTAAGAACCATGGTGGACATGGTAAAGATTCTCGATAAACAGGTGATCGCGGAATTCGTCGAAAACGAGCCAACCCTGGAGATACTGACGGAGATTGGTGTCGACTTCGCCCAAGGCTATCACATCGGACGACCAGGCCCCCTCAATGAGTGCTTCAAAATCAAAGGTGTCAGACTCGATTGATCTCTAAAAGCGATTCGATCGAGTCTGTCGCTGTATTCTCAGCGCGACCATGCCGGGACTGCCCCGGTACCTGTACTTCGCGGGCTGAGCGAAAGCCGGGGCAGCTGGTGAGCGCTGCTGATGCCCGATTCCAGCCCCATGGAGAAGCCTGCCTTGTTTGTACGTAATCCCACGATATTTCCATGGAACGTGCCCCCTGGGGACCGAGCCTGATCCTGGCTCATCTGGCCCCTTTTCGTCTCTACTTCGCCACCACTTAAAGGTTCACGTGATTCGCCTTTGTGGAGGCCTGAAGGGATCCGTATTGAAGTTGCGGCAGGGGCGAGCCCCAGTGGAGCGACCTATTCGGGCCAGCGAAAAGGTGCAAACATCTCATCCACCTCGGTATTGAAAAGGTGATTGGAGTAGTTGCTCAGTACTTTGACAGAGATCGCCAGTACGATAGCGAGCACATGCGGTTCACTGTATCCCGCCTCCAGAAACGCCGAGATATCCTCCCGTTTCGGATTGCCACGGGTTTTCATCATTGTGCGGGTGAAGCGATCCAGCGCAGCCAGCTTCGGATCTCCAGGCGTTTTGCCTTCGCGCAAGGATTGGAGGGCATCCTCGGGGACCTGAGATTTAACCGCCCCCAGCATGCTGTGGGCGGTTACGCAGTACTCGCACTCGTTTTCATGGCTTACTGCCAGAAACACCACCTCCTGCTCGGCACTCGTGAATTCCCCCTCTTCCCTGAACAGCCGGTAGCCGTGAAGGTAGGTATCGAGCAAAGCGGGTAGATTGGCCATGTTCTGATACATGTTAGGTATGAACCCGACCTGAGAGAGCGCCAGATCGAGCACCTCCTTGCCTCGGCCCTCGGACGCCCCATGGTCCACTCCTTCCAACTGAATCACTTTCTCCCGTGCCATTGAATTCTCCTGTAGATACCTTCTCTACCTTTTGATTGGGTGAGGTAGAGAAAAGTGGTTATTGAACGATTACTCAATTACTATCTGTTATACAGAACGTCTTAGCAATCAGTTTCTTTCAGTGACCCGAAAACAAACAGAGTTACTCTATGGTCAGGCCCATTCAGTTTGACCGCGATCAGGTGCTTGATCGCGCCATGGACGCATTCTGGGATCAGGGGTACTGCGCCACCAGCATGTCCAGCCTGGTCAAGCGGACCAAACTGAATCCCGGAAGTATTTACGCCGCATTCCAGTCCAAGGAGGGACTTTTCCTTGCATCTCTCAACCACTATGGCGCAAAGAGCCTGGCACAGATATCCAGCGCCATAGCAGCGGCAGAGACCCCGCTGGAGGGAATACGGAAATATCTTCATCAACTGGCGGCCAGGAGTTCTGATCCAGAAAGCCGGCGAGGCTGCTTTCTTGTCAATACGGTTTTGGAGCTGGCCCACCGTGATGAGAAGGTCAGGGCGAGTGTCAACCGCCATTTTGATGCGATCGAGCAGTGCTTTCGAGAAGCGTTGCAACGGGCGCAGCAGGCTGGCGAACTGAGGGGAGATAGGGACCCTGAAGCCATGGCTGGCTGCCTCATGGCCACCATCTGGGGGCTGCGGGTGATGAGCGGCACCGGGTCGGATGCCGATCGCACCCAGGCTGTTGTGTCACAGCTGCTCAGGATACTGGACTAGAAAGGGCGCCTCTCTGCGATGCTCCCCGCCCAGGCAGGATAAACACCTCAAGCTCTTGCCAGTCCGGGCCGCTCTATATGCATGCCCGACTGACAAGATGGATGGTTGATATCTTGCTAAGATCAAGGAGTCGGCTAACTCGTCGGGTGTTCCCTCACCACACTACTGATTTTAATCGAAAAAACGACCCACCGATTTAGACATGCAAGAAAACTCAACTTATCAGCAGTTGCTGAATGTGCTTACTGAGCTTGTGGACAATAGGAGCAGTGGCTCCCTGTACATTCACTCCAATTGCAACCACGCGATCTCCTTTTCCCTGAACAAAGGTAGTATTTACGCTGTTTTCTTCGGACCAAAGCGTGGCCTGAAGGCGCTTCCCTGGATCAGTTCCATTTCCGGGGGCAGCTATAGATTCGAAACCATGGGATTAAGCGGGATTACCCATGTGTTGCCAACATCCCATGAGATTTTGAATCTGCTTCGTAACCAGGAGCATGAGAACGGTACTTCAGCCGGTACTGCACAGACCCGCCGTGGA
Source organism: Gammaproteobacteria bacterium (assembly GCA_024227135.1). Classification (GTDB taxonomy): domain Bacteria; phylum Pseudomonadota; class Gammaproteobacteria; order Chromatiales; family Chromatiaceae; genus JAHEHQ01. Next base: position 681 of record JAAELC010000692.1, on the reverse strand, counting down.
ACTGAGCCCGGTATCTCGGAACAAAAGAAAAGCCAGCTCATTCTTCAGTTAAAGCAGTATCTGGCAGTGTATCTGGGACCAATCTCCAACATGGTGTTTGACGATACGCTGGAAGAGGCAGGAGACTTCACCCGCTCACCGGATCGCTTGATCGATTTTGTAAACAAGCTCTGTCTCGATATCCCGAATGAACGTGAAGCGGAGCAATTCAAGAAGAAAGCCTTCACTGCGATCACCAATATACTAGATGGTTAGCGCCCTCCAGCGTTTACAGTGATTACGACCCCGTTGCAGGTTCTGGAGTCAGCGTGGTGTGCGAGTTTCCACTCGCTCCGGTTTGTTACAGGATCTGTTGTACCCGGTAACCACCGGCACCAGTTCAGGTGCCGGTGATTTTGTTGTCGTATAGCTGGGTCTGGCCGGTCCCGGACTAAGGGCTGCGGCAAGAATAAAATATCCCATCTTAGTTGTCTTTTTGCTCACCTATCACTACCGGCATCCTGCCTCGCGTGAATCTAGTCCATCCATGGACGTCGTCTGCGTTGTGGAAAGGGTGACGAAAAACGGTAGAACAGCTATGCGCCCCTTTTGCATCCTCGGCTTCGTAAACGGTGCATCCATGTACCACTTCTCACGCTTTGAATCTGAGCCATCCCGACACTACGCTTTCCCTGCTTCACT
>JAAELC010000691.1 GCA_024227135.1 Gammaproteobacteria bacterium | reverse complement strand
TAAAATCGCACAGTATCTACTCACGCCCCATGGGTGATCTGTTCCGGAAGACGTCGTAAAACCCTCCCTGTAGACTTGTCTCTGGCATCCCTGCCAAAGACACTTCCTCCACAGACCGGCCATACGGGGTAATCTCCGGGGAGTGAGCAGTTACCTCGCGCATTATAATAGGAGCCCCCGAAGGTTGGAGCAAATCAAGTAATCTTTCTCCCGGTTTTTTTCACCCCCTCCCCGGAAGGCCCGATGACACCCCCGGTCAGGGCCTCGGAAATTATTTATCGTCCCATAATGTGCAGGGTATCAGCTCAAATTCAGGTTTGAGGTGCAACGGAACGGAAAACCGGGTTAATCATCTTGCTTACTCTGCACCTGCCGGATCACGCAACGGCCGCAACTCACCCTTGGCCACCGCGTCCGGCATTGAGAATGAATAGTGACCTAGCCCTGCCCTTTACCCATAAACCACCTGGCAATCTGCACTTTTGGCCAGCAGCGTCATCAGCATAATACGCCAGGCAATCACCATATTGATTGCAATGCCACGCTTCAAACGTTGCGCCGTTCTATAGGCCAGTTTTTCCGTACCACAACCACTTTTGAGCACCCGATGCCAGTCTTCGATACGCCAACGCAGTCGATACCAACCGATACACGCTTCGGCAATCCGATTGCTGGTGACTGCAATGGTGGTCAGCAGGAACCACTCCAACGGCTTTTAACCCGGTGGTGGCGTCTCTTCCCGGATGTGGACTACCCAGAATTTTATAGGCGTCTTATCTTTCAAGTAGGATGGAGGCGACAATTCAACGTTCTGGTATCGCAGGGCAACTTGTGCAGTACGTTCCGATCGCTTCGGGCGCGCCTTCTGTTTGCTCAACTTGGGTCGGGCACTTTGTCGGGGGATTCGGATGGTGAGCGTGCCGCGTACCTCACTTTGTCTCAGGGTCTCAAAGAGTTTGTGCTCTCCACCCGTGCGCCGGTCATGTTTTGCGCGCACCAACAACTCGACCCGTTGATGGCGCGGTTCAGTGAACAGTTCAAAGAAGTCAGCCTCCCTGTCCATGACACAGACCTGACGGGTTGAAGGCATCTCTTCAGCCAATGCATTGCTGTCACGCAGACTCTCTATCCAACAGAAGTTCTTTCTCTCTTCGATGGGTTTTTTCTTCGAAGAGGCTTTCTCCTGTTCTTCCTCCGACGCTTCTTTCTCACCCTCCGGTGCTTCACACTTGGCACCCAGTAGACCCAATGGCAACCCATCCGTCGTGATCGCCAGGGTCGAGTGCAGATGTAATCCACGGCTTTGTGCGCCGGTCTGATTGGTGCCGATGACGCCCAATCCTTGACACTGCGCCAAACTGTTGTAATTCAGATCGGTACCATCCTGGATACATAGCACCGTCTGCTGAGCCAGCATCCGTTGCAGGGTGCTTTCACGATGCGGTGCG
>JAAELC010000690.1 GCA_024227135.1 Gammaproteobacteria bacterium | reverse complement strand
GCAGCACGATTTTAGTACTAAGCACACAGCTTTAGTGAAGCCTTCCCAGTACATAGCACAGCATCTCTACGAACAGAAAAGCAAGAGTAATTGCTGCAGTTGAAGCAGTCATACGTCTTACATAGCACAGTAGGAGGAATCGCTTATATTTGTTTCAAACAGTGGTGGAGTAGGTTCCGTGACAGACGGTTCCCGAGTTCCGCCCGGAGCACAACAACAGCAACATCAACGCCATCTGCCCTTTCCTGTCTTGCCAGGAAGAGAACCACCAAGTGGGAAATCCCCAGTCGGGATTCAGGGCTCGAACAAGCAACACCTGATATAAAGTCAATAAAGATATATTTATAATGCAGATCATAGTCTTTAGATTCTTGGGGCATCAGGGGCCGTTACCCCTGATGTCCCCCGGGGGATTGGACCCCAGCGACACCATCACTGTCACCTCCATTATGGCGCAGCCGGCAAAAAGAGCCAGCGCGGAGGCAACCACCGGAACACGACTGCACAATCAGCCCGAGGTCGCTCAGAAGAGGCCCGCGAGGGCAGAGCCGAGACCATCGCCGAGACCATCGCCGAGACCATCGCCGAGACCATCAACGAGATCAAGACCCACCACGTGCCGCCTGGCCGCCCTATGCGGGGCCGTCGAGCGGGCACCAACGCAAAGAGAGGAAGACGAGAGAGCTGCTGAG
>JAAELC010000689.1 GCA_024227135.1 Gammaproteobacteria bacterium | reverse complement strand
CAAATCTTCACCCAGTGAAATTCCCATGCGCACAGTAATCAACCGGCAATTACAGATAGGCGAACTGGATATCGGCGCCATCCGGCTGGACCCGAAATCCCGTGACGATATTCCACAGACTCAGTGGGACATGACTCTGTTCGACAGCGGTACCCGGGATGAAACCCGACTATCATTCACTTAACCCACAATGATCGGAGTCTGAGATGCGTTTATACCTAACACAACATGGCTGCCTGGAAAGAGACACGGAGGGCCACTGGTCGCTGGCCTGGATGATCCGGCCAGAGTTGCTCCGAGGCTGAAGGGCCTCTACTTGTAAGGTTCCGTACGACAAGCGGGTGCCGCCAGGCTACCGCTTTAGTCACAGCCCCAGTCTGAAAATGGATTCTACGCCACTGGAAGCCCACAGGCAGGCGCGATAAACGGCCTATCTCCGCGAAGTAATGGCAGGGTACCGGGTCGGGGAAGAAGGTGGGTTTAAGTGCCGTCTTCTGGGCAGAGGGGGCAGTTACAGTCTGGTCTCGGTGCCTATCCGTCTGACAATGCATTTTCCCGGAACCGGACATGCCCTTGCTGCGCTGCAGCAGTCTGTTGACGACCCAAACCTGCCGGTCGTCGAGAGCCAATTTGTTCATCCGAAAAGATCCTTATACCAGATCCGTAATCAGACGAAGGTGAACGTTGTGTAAAGCACAAAAGGAACACGCCATGTTACACGCCACTTGATGTAATATGTTTCGCTAGTCCAAGCGTAATTATTTAAATGGGTATGCACTTTACTCAACCACCCATGCGAGCTAATCTGTGGCTATGGATCAGCCCAGGCACCCCATTTCTGGTACAGATTATCCTGGAACATTCCAGGAGTTTGACGAATGGT
>JAAELC010000688.1 GCA_024227135.1 Gammaproteobacteria bacterium | reverse complement strand
GCGCCCGATTTTCGGAATCGGGCGGCGCACCGTGTAGTCACCACCGACGGCAACTCGCGGCCTGTGTTCGGGCAGAAGATCCGAGAGCTGAAAACCGGTCCATAGGGGGGTATATGGCTGCACGGGGTTTGAATCTTTGTCCAGAAGCTCCAGCAAATGGGCGATCAAAACCCTGTCATAGGGCGACAGCGCACCCTGCTCATGCTTCCAGATAACCTTCCGGACCGGTTGTGGGTCGAGACTAAACTTAAGGGTTAGCTCGGTTGCCAGTGAGGTGGCGTAGATTTTCCGCTCCATTGACAACTCTTTGGAGAGACTCGCGCTCAGCAGCGGTGGGACGGCACTTCCGTCCTGCAGTGCGAAACAGGGGGCGGAATCGGGTGTCTCCTCGCACACGCCGATACAGCGGCAGAGAACCCTGGGGTCGAGTGGTACCTCATTATATGCGCAGGCCTGCAATAGCCGGCTCACCGCTCGGTCTTCACCATTGTCCACGAAATTCAGGAGGAGCTGGTCAATCTGTTTTGTGGAAAGCTGAGAAAGATTGCCGGCAAGTTCACGGATGTCCACCATGCAAGCACCGGTGGTGTGAACCGAATCCAGCAATTCTCGCGAAATTTCAGTCATGGGCATGTCAAGGGTTGCAGGCAGCCGGGAATATGTCAGGGAATATTATAACCACTTCCTCGTAGGTACTATCCATCCTGTCCATGGCGAATTGATAGCTTGCCAGCGAAGAGGCGAGTGCGAACTGTTTTCAGTGTTTCAAATCCAGGCTCAACGTGCCGGTAAAACCACTGGGCACCATTCGCTGATTCATTCCCCACTACCGAACTTGTAATTCGGTGCCCCGGTTCATGATTTCCACGTATCGAGCATAACTGAACAACCGGTTGCGCTTTTGAGCGGTGAGTTCGCGCACAATGCCGAGACGTTCCAAATGACGAAGGGCCTTGTTGATGGTAGCCGGAGTGATACCTGTTTTTTCCACCAGCCAACCGGAGGTGGCGATGGGGTGCTCGATCAATGCTTGGTGCACAGTAAACGTTGAGGCTGCAGCTCTTCCAAGACCTCTGATCTTCGTCTGGTCCTCATTCGCCAGCTCGATCAGTTGCTGAGCAGCTTCCATCGCCTGGGCAGCAGTGACGATGACCGCCTCAGCGAAGAACTCGAGCCAAGCCTCCCAATCACCGGTGAGACGCACATTATTCAATAGTTCATAGTAGTATTGACGGTGCGTCTTGAAGTAGAGGCTTAGATAGAGCATTGGCTTCTGCAGCATCTTCTGTTCGCATAGCAACAGGGTGATCAACAAGCGGCCAAGACGACCGTTACCGTCAAGGAACGGATGGATCGTCTCGAACTGCACATGGGCCAGAGCCGCCTTGAGCAGGATCGGTGTCTGTACAGGTTCATTGTGCAGGAATAGTTCGAGTTCCCCCATGCATTTCAATACTTCTTCGGCAGGGGGAGGTACGAAGGCTGCGTTGCCTGGCCGGGTTTCGCCGATCCAATTTTGACTGTGCCGGAATTCTCCCGGTGTCTGGTTGTTGCTGCGCCCCTTGGCCAGCATCACGCCATGAATTTCCTTGATTAGCCGCAGGGAGAGCGGGAACCCTTCCGCTAATCGACTCAGGCCATGGTTTCGGGCTGCTACGTAGTTGCTGACCTCCTGCACATCATCCATCGGAACTCCCGGCTCCTGATCGAGTTCGAATAGCAGCAGGTTTGAGAGCGACGACTGCGTTCCTTCGATCATGGAGGAGAGTACTGCTTCTTTGCGGATGTACATGTAGAGAAAAAGCGAGGTCTCGGGAAGTAGTGTGGCAACGCTGTCCAACCGGCCCTCTGCCAGCAGTGCCTGGTCGAATTTGTTGCGCAGTTCGGGTGTCCAGTCTGTGGGGGGGCGAGGCGGCAATGCTGCGGGGATAAAAGCCTGCGCCTTTTCACCCACCGTTGATACCGTGACGTACTTTCCTTGAAGTGCCCGCTTCATGCGTCCTGACTAGAAATTAAAATAAGACTGACAAGTATTATACTTGCATGTAACTAACCTAAAATAAACAACAATTAGGATAAAAAACAGAAGGTTTCCTTGGCGTAGAGGTTTGGCGGGAGGAGGAGCTTCCACGTACCCCGGCAAGGTGCATATGAACTGTTTTCAGCTTCCCAAATTCGGACACAAAATGCTGGCAAAGCCATGCCAGATTTCAGATAAATTGAATTTATATTGCTACAGAGCATTCAGCTAATCCAAACACTTGGAGGATTACATAAATGAG
>JAAELC010000687.1 GCA_024227135.1 Gammaproteobacteria bacterium | reverse complement strand
TTGCCCAAAAAAACTCAACACCCTATGAATAAAACAAACTCTGTCTATTCGTTGAACGAATAGACAGAGTTTGTTTTATTCATAGGGTGTTGAGTTTTTTTGGGCAAAAGAAAGGCATACAGCCGATCAAAGACGGGCTATCCCTATGATTTTCCGAATGGTCGATGCACTGGTTTACGCCAGGAAAAGGCAGTAAACAATTCAAGGAGCACAAACAAGAAAATAAATTGAAAGCACCAACGTTCCCGATGTTGATGCTGCGAATGAATCAGACTGCTCTGGAAACCGGGGGAGTTACACGAGGATAGGGGTAACCATGCCCCGGCTGATGCTATGACTTATAATTCTGGATCTCTCTTCCAGAGTCAATTCTCGATTCAAACCAAGGGTGATTTTACCTTTTGGTGATATTTCTTCCCTAACAGAGATCAATTCTGAGTGTTATTGCACAATGCCCGAACGAATACTTCGACTTTTATTGATCCAGATCACTGTTTGTGAATTTTAAGTATATTTCTAATATCTCCAGACCGGAGCAGACGAAAGCCGCTCTTTTCAAGTGGTCGATCATCCCTGAAGCCTGAAATCCCATAGACAGACTTTTCATTTCCAGAGACCACACCCAGGCTGGGGAGAGCACTCCTTACAGGCAGCACAAGAACCCGGGAGGTTTTATGGGACTGAAAGCGCATAACCAGATTCAAGATTCCGGGCATTTTGCCGACCATTGGTACCAGAAATAAGCACATCTGTGTGCCCGCAGATCGACTGACTTCATTCCACTACCAGGAGAGACTAACCATGCCGAGGGTCTTCACACTGATCTCCATTTTGTTGTTGATAATGGTATCGAGCACACCGATTGCAGCAGCAACCGGGCTGGCCCGTGTCATGATCGTGCACAGCTATGAACATAATCATATTTGTGGTGCTCCCCAGGCTGCAGGTGTCATCGACGCACTAGCAGAAGCCGGGTGGGTGGAAAATGAGAATCTGCAAGTGAAGTCCCATTACATGGATACGAAGCGGACTCATACTACGCCCGAGGCTGTTCGGGAACAGGCACGCATTGTGCTGCAGCAAGTGGACGCATTCGATCCTCAGGTGGTGGTCGTACTGGATGACAACGCGATTCGCGAGGTCATGTTGCCTTTGGTTGACCGGGAAGGTCTCTCGGTGGTTTTCAGTGGTATGAACGGCCAGCCGGAGTCTTACAATGAAAAAAACCATTTTATGGAGAACAAGCAACGTCCCGGTTCAAATATAACCGGTGTGTATGAGAAACTCTGGGTCAGCAAATCCCTGGTGGTGATGAGCGCAGCACTGCAGAATCATGATTCATCCAGCAAAGTCGTTGGTATCACCGACTATTCTCCCACCGGGAACGCGATCACTCGTCAGTTTGAGCTTGAACTGGCAAAAGAGAAGCTCCCGGTCAACTGGGAACAGCGCCGGGTCAGAGACTTCACCGAGTACACCCGGCTGATCGGTGAATTGAATGAAGACGACAATGTGGTTGCCATCTATCCTGCTGCCTTGAGATTGAAAACAGAGGATGGCCCGACCTATACCGCCAAAAAAATCTTTGCATGGACTACGGTTAACAGCAACAAACCCGAGATGGCGCTGAACTACTACTTTGCAAAAATCGGCTTGTTTGGTGGAGCGGCTGTTGATTTTGGCGCCATGGGGCATCTTGCTGGTCAGAAAGTAGCGATGATTCTGGGGGGAGAGCAGGCGGGTAATCTGCCCATTGAAGATGCCCGGGACTATGCCATCGTCTTCAATACCGAGCGCGCAGACCATCTGGGTATTATCATTCCCGATGCCTTGTTGACCGCGGCAGATCACGTGTACCGAAAGTAGACCCGGGCCATTGAACAATTGGCCACTTACTGCATTGGCTGAGAAAGCCGGGTGGAGCGCCTCTATCAAACGAAGTGTGCTCCCCTTGCTGCTCGTCTCCACAATATTGTTACCGGCAGTGGTGGCCAGTCAGATTCTCTGGACCACCCTGACCGAACAGATCTATGACGATTATGAAAAAAGACTGGCTACCGGACTGCAGACATTTGAACTGCTGCTGACCAGTTCCTTCAGAACCTTGCACGATACGGTATCCCGCACTGCCGCGGATAACACCGTACGAATTACCATGGAACTGGAGATCCTGCCCCAGTTACGGCGTTACCTGCACTCACAGAACCAGGCGTCCAGTGTTGACTTCCTGACGGTAGCCAAACCGGATGGTCAAATGCTTCTCAGTGCCGAAGATACCGGGTCAGTCGCCCAAGCAGGCCTGGTTCAGTGCGACTTCTCAAGTGGAGAGGCCAGCAACCGGCTCTCGCTTATTTCAGGCTCCCTGGTACTGTCACGTTCGCTGCCTATTCTGCACCAGGATAGCGTTGTCGGTTTTGTCTGTGGTGGTCTTGTGCTGAATGCCCCGGCCTATCTCAACCAGCTCAGGGATACCCTCGGTGGGTTGCCGCAAATGTGGTTGCATGATCAATTGGTTCCTTCCCCTTTTCTGGAGAGCAATTCGATCAGCAGCCATAGACAAACAGACGCCATGTTTGAGTTCCAGACGGATTCAGGCTATTACAAAGGGATGCTGAATCATACCGAAATCGGTGGTCAACCACTGACCATAGGCATTCTGATTACCCTGGCAGCCCTCGAACAAGGGGTCGAAAAGGCTTTTCTCTCCATTCTAATCGCTTTCTCACTCATTGCACTGATCGTTTTTCTGGCATTGCGTTATCTGTCACTGCAGCGGGAAGCGGAAAAGCGTCTGGCGCTGGAGCAGGAAAGAGCCCTGGTTACACTGTCCTCGATTGGGGATGCGGTGTTGACCACCGATGTCGAGGGACGTATCACCTATTTGAATGCTGCCGCAGAGAATCTGACAGGCTACAGTTTTAATCGACTCAGGGGGCAATCCTGGCAGGAACGCGTCCGAATCACGAATGAAGAGACCGGGAAACCGGTACCCAATCCGATCAAGGAGAGTCTGGAAGCAGGAAGGAGAATCGCTGCCCCGTTCAGCTCGGTACTGAAGCGACGTGACGGTACCGAAACCGCAGTCCACTACTCTGCGGCACCCATCGGCGATAAGGATCAACGTGTCAATGGTGTGGTGCTGGTGCTGCGAGACGTCAATCAGGAGCGCCAGCTTCAACGGAAGCTCTCCTGGAAAGCAACCCGCGACGATCTGACCGGATTGTTTAACCGTAATGAGTTTCGGCACCGTCTGCATCAGGCCATCGAGAATGCCCGTGAACGCCGACTGGAACATGGCCTGCTGTTCCTGGATCTCGATCAGTTCAAAGTGATCAACGACAGTTGCGGACATCAAGTGGGCGATTTACTGTTGAAGAGTCTGAGTTCCCTGCTGAAACTGAAACTTCGCTCCACCGATACACTGGCACGCCTGGGTGGAGACGAATTCGGTATCCTGCTGGAAGGGTGTCCGGCAAAGCAATCCCTGGCGATAGCCGAGACGATACGGGAAACAGTCACCGATTATCGATTCTCCCACGAGGATAAAGTGTTCGATATCGGCGCGAGCATTGGTGTTGCCATCATCAATGAACAGACCGACAACGTAGAAAACCTGATGAGTCTGGTGGATGCCGCCTGCTACAGTGCCAAAGAACTTGGCCGAAACCGGGTTCACTTTTCTGAGCAGACCAAGGAGGCATCAGAACAAAGGCTTCAGGAGATGCAGTGGGCCACCCGTATCAAGGATGCGTTAAAAGGGGATCGGTTCGAGCTTTTCTATCAGCCGATAATCCCCATTACCGGTAGTTTGAACGGTGCCGCTTTGGATCATGGGGAGATCCTGGTTCGCATGATTGGCGATGAAGGGAACCTGATCCCACCGGGGGCGTTTATTCCATCTGCAGAGCGTTATGGTTTGATGCCTGATATCGACCGTTGGATTATCAAAAAACTGTTCAGCCAGGAGCAGCTTCAGTATCAAGCCCTGGGGGCAAAGCTGAAAGAGAATGACTCCAAATCAGTTTGTCTCTACACCATCAACCTGTCCGGTGCCTCGCTTCTCGATCTGGGGTTTCTCGATTTTATCAAGGATCAGATGCGTGATCAGGGTATACCGCCACAACTCGTCTGTTTTGAGATTACCGAAACAGCGGCCATCACCCACCTGGATCAAGCCAGTCGGTTCATGCAGGAATTGAAAGCGATGGGTTGCCGCTTTCTTCTGGATGATTTTGGCAGCGGCATGTCGTCGTTCGGGTATCTCAAAAACCTTCCAGTGGATGTGCTCAAAATCGACGGGCAGTTTGTCAAAGACATTCTCCATGATCCCATTGACCGTGCCATGGTAAAAGCCATCAACGAAATCGGTCACACCATGGGTCTGGAGACCGTGGCCGAATTTGTGGAGAACGAGGCTATCCTCGAGGAACTGCACCGGCTGGGCGTCGATTACGCCCAGGGCTATGGAGTATCCCAGCCTCGACCACTGAAAGCACTCGGCGTGCACAGTAATGAGCCGGCCCCCGAAGAGGTCACTCCACCCCATCACTATATCCAGGCGGTGACTTGACATACCGCATGACTGTTTGCACACGATACAGGGGCTATCTGAACAAGTTCCGGTCTATCGTTAACGCGCCAACGACGTCAGGGACGCAGCCCGGGATCATCGGTCTGCTGCAGACAAGGCAGTATTGAAGGCGTGTTGCTTCCAGGTACCTTTCAAGAGAGTTTTCGTTTCAACCCGGATGGATCAAACGGTACAGTGTCAGCCCGTAGCGTCGGTCTGAAACAGCCAGGACTTTCCTGTCCCTATTGAAGTTTCTTCGTCTTTGGATCATACCAGTGAGCCAGATTCCTGATATTCTATGTCTGTAGAATTAGTTCGTAAAAACGATAACTCTAGAAGTATGGAAAACTATTGATATGCAGAGACTAGCTTTTCTTATCGTTTTTTTATTGCTGGCGGCGGAAACTTCCATGGCGATTGAAGTTAAAATCACCCCGGAAATTGGCCAGTTTCAAGTCAGGCATGGTGATAAGATCATTCAGGTGATTCGGGATCAGGATACCCAGGCGATGATCGACACTGACTACGCCAGAACCTCCAGGCCCTGCCCTCCCTTTTGCGTTCAGCCGATGAAGATTGCCCCTGGAGTCGAAACCATTGGGGAGATAGAACTCGTGGATTTCATGAAAACCCGTTTGAGTGACGGGTCCGGTGCCCTTATCGATGCCAGAACTCCGAGATGGTATCGATCCGGCACGATACCCGGCTCGATCAACATCCCCTATACTCATCTAAACCCTGCCCAAGGGGCGGACGACATTACACTGGAGGATGCGCTGCTGCCGCTGGGTGTCACCCTTGATGATGACGATACCTGGGATTTCTCCAAGGCCCGGTACCTGGTCCTGTGGTGTAACGGCCCCTGGTGCGGGCAATCACCCACCGCCATCAAGGGACTGCTAAGCATAGGCTACCCTGCTGACAAACTGATTTACTATCGAGGTGGGATGCAATTGTGGCGAGTATTCGGATTACCCCTGGTGACACCTGGAGGCGAATTGATCGACTTGTTAAACTAAGGGCCGCGGAAAAAATGATTCATCCCATCTGGCTTGCCTTGTTGCCCAGCTTCCGTGTTGCGACAAGGGTTACATAGAACGGCTATGCGCCCCTTATCACGCCTTGAATCTGGACAACAATTCGGCACCATTTTGGGACAAATCATATTTTCCGAGGCCCTAACGG
>JAAELC010000686.1 GCA_024227135.1 Gammaproteobacteria bacterium | reverse complement strand
TCGGCTTCCTATGCCTGAGACAAAGCTTTTCTGAAACAAGTCGTCACCCGGGAGGAGTTGGTATCACGGATGATTTCAGCAACCGGGGGGCTGGATTGTCAGCGTGATGGATTACCCGGACTCCCGAGTCTCCCGACATGGATTGGCCGCTGAGGAAACTTTCGTTTCAACGACTTGCAATTGTCGAAGTAGTGGCAACCCCCTCGGTCAGCGGTATCCTGAGATTGGTATGCTGCGCAGCACCGATATGGGGGTATCGGTTACAGCGGGTGGAAGGAATCTATTTTATAATCATCGAATGTGAGGTACTGGTCCCGCCAGGGGCAACCCCTGTTGAGTGGGTAGCGAGAGGCAACAGTTACACTGGGGAACTGCGGGGGGCAACCCCTGTCATGGGGTGGTTGTTCTCCAGAAACCGTTGTCGCCGTGGCTTCACCAAACCAGCCCCAGTTGAGAAAACAGGTTCCAGAAAAGTGCAGACCGGGGCAGGGAGTAAGTCGGAAATACGGCTTAAACAAGGCGGGATGCCGTATCTGTCCGGGCTCCTAGGGAAAACCCTGGACTATCGTGAAGGGGAAAGGGGGTTTCTGCTATAATTGCGCGCATTGCCCACACTTTAGCCAGTGTAATTTTAAAAGGAAATCTCCAGGTACAGTAATTTGTCTGACGATAGAAAGAGTATTGCGATTGTCGGCATGGCGTTCCGTTTTCCGGGAGATTTGTCGGATTCCGCGCGTTTCTGGGAAGCTCTCAAAAGTGGAGAGGACCTGATTTCGACGGTACCGAAAGATCGCTGGGCCAAAGACACCTACTACCATTCCCGCCGAAATGAACCTGGAAGGAGTTATACCTGGTCGGCAGGGGTGTTGTCGCGGATCGACGAATTCGATGCTGAGTTCTTTGGTATATCACCCCGTGAGGCACAACAGATGGACCCCCAGCAGCGACTGCTGCTGGAACTGACCTGGGAAGCGTTGGAGAACGGAGCCCAGATTCCGGAACGTCTGGCGGGAACCAACTGTGGTGTCTATGTCGGCATTGCAAGCAACGACTATATCCAGCGACGAATCGATGACATGAGTGCCATTGATTCCTTTACGGCGACCGGCAATACCGCAAGCATCGCTTCAAACCGAATTTCCTATGCTTTCGACCTGCGCGGCCCCAGCATGTCACTGGACACCGCCTGTTCCTCGTCCCTGGTTGCCTTGCATCAAGCCTGCAGCGGTATCGAGAAGGGAGATACCTCCATGGCCCTGGTCGGTGGGGTCAACATGCTGCTGCATCCTTTTGGTTTCGTGGGTTTCTCCAAAGCCTCGATGCTTTCCCCCACCGGACGTTGCAGAGCGTTTTCAGCCGATGGGGATGGTTATGTGCGCTCTGAAGGGAGCGCGGTACTGTTTCTCAAAACCCTTGATCAGGCCCTGGCCGATGGAGATCCGGTCCATGCTGTGATTTTGTCCTCGGGCGTCAATTGCGACGGGCGCACCCATGGTATCGCAATGCCGAGCCCCGAGGGGCAGGCAGAGCTTCTGGAATCCATCTACGGCAGCGGGAACCTTGACCCCGATAGACTGGATTATCTGGAAGCCCATGGGACCGGGACGGTCGTTGGAGATCCCATCGAAGCCTCAGCCATCGGGAAAGTACTCGGGGTCGCCAGAACCGGGGATCCACTGCTCGTCGGCTCGGTCAAGAGCAACCTGGGGCATCTCGAAACCGCCTCCGGCATGGCCGGGTTGATAAAAGTAATCCACTGTCTGAAAAACCGCGGGATCCCGGCATCGATTCATCTGGAGCGGCCTAACCCGAATATCGACTTCAACGCATTGAATCTCAAGCTGGTGACTGAATACACTCAGTTATCCCGGAACGAATATCCGCTTCGTATGGCGGTCAACTCCTTTGGTTTCGGTGGTGCCAACGCTCACGTGCTTCTGGAAGAATACCGGGCACCTGATAACTCCAGCCAGGAGAGCGGGACCGTTGCGACTCTTCCGCCACTTTCGCCTTTGCCGCCATTGCTCCTCTCGGCGCGTAATGAACAGGCTTTGACGGTACTGGCGCAGCGCTATCTGGACATATTGGGAAAGGATGAGGCGCCTGCTTACTCTGACCTGGCAGCCGCAGCGGCTTTGCAGCGGCAGCATTTGAGTCATCGAATGGCTGTTTTT
>JAAELC010000685.1 GCA_024227135.1 Gammaproteobacteria bacterium | reverse complement strand
GAATGTATGGCCTTTTTGGGGCAACAGCGCATTGCGCTGCCAGCCTATTCATCGTTACAGGATTTTGTCACTCAGGCAATGAGCACCGAGCGGCAACGGACGGAACAGATCCTTTCTCAGAATATGTCGAGAAACGCAGTCAGGACACTTCAGTCCATAATGGCTGATAAAGGACTTCTCAACAGCCTGGCCGGATATCAGGGGTCAGCCCGGGGATTTTCACCATCGGAGCTGGATCGAGAGCTACAGACACATCAGACGATAAAAGCACTATATCCAGAGCTGAAGCAGTTACTCGATACACTCAGTCTTTCCCGGGGAAACATGCTTTATTATGCATCCTTGGTGAAACACCGATCCGTTTACAAACTACGACGAACCCCAAAATGGCAGGGTCGACTTTATTTGATCTGTTACCTGTTTTTTCGCTACAGAGAAAACAACGATAAACTGGTGACGGCGTTCAGTTATCTGGTGAACAAATATAGCCTGGCAGCGAAAGCCTTTGCCCAACAAAAGGTGGCGGAAGAGCTGGAAGTTATCCGGAAAAAACTCAAGGATGCAGGCAGTATTTTACACTTTTTCGTAGATGATTCGCTGGACGATGCAACGCCCTTTGGTGAGATCCGCAAGCAGGCGTTTTCATTTATTGACTCAGATGATATCAGGAAGATCAGCCAGCATCTTCATCAGAAAGATTTTGATCTGGAGAGTTATCAATGGCAGTACACCGATGATCAGGCCCGAAAAACAGCTAACTCCCTGCGCAAACTGTTTATTTCTATCGACATCGAGTGTGATGTCGGCCAGCAGCTTTGGGCTGAACAGATCACACACGCCAAAGCAGAGCTGACGCAGCAGCGAAGTATTAAGACAATCGATCGCGAGCTGATCCGTCTACGCGACCAAATTTACCTGCTTGATGAAGATGAAGTAAATCCCCGGCGATTTGAGATTTATCTCTATCAGAAAGTAGTACGTATGCTGGAGCAAGGCCGGATTTTTGTGAGCGAAAGCGAACAGAATAAACGCCTGGACGATGATTTGATCAAGATAGATATCTGGAACAGAGAAAAGCAGGATCTGATTGAGAAAACTGGTCTGGAAAGGCTTCATCAGCCGATTGCTCAGACCTTGAAGGAGCTGGAATATAATTTCAACAATCTTCTGACGCGGGTAACGGCTAACATCAACGCCGATGCCAATGATTTTGTTAAATGCCTGCCACGATCCAACCGGCTGACATGGAGCCTTGCAAACCGTCGCTGGAAATCCAGTATCGATAATCCCGTATACAGCCAGCTCCGGCATATGGGTATTATTGAAATCATGGATTATGTCAGCCGGAAAACAGGTTACCTGAATGCATTTGACCCCTGGTGTCAGAATAGTTGTCGCCTAATCTGAATAATCTAAATGTGAAGACCGGGGGCGGATAAAGAGTGTCGAATGGCTCGTTATTCAAGTGAGCGCAAGGCTGCTTTGCTCAAGAAGCTGCTGCCGCCCATCAATATGTCGGTGGCCGAGTTGGCTCGGCAGGAAAACATCAGCGAGGTCACTCTGTATAATTGGCGCAAACACGCCAAAGACGGAGGGTCTCCTGTGCCCGGGGACAACAAACTGACCGATGAATGGCCCGCCGAGGCCAAGTTCGCCGTCGTGCTGGAAACCGCTGCGCTTTCCGAGATTGAACTCAGTGAGTACTGCCGCCGTAAGGGTCTCTATCCCGAGCAAGTCCAGCAATGGCGCCAAGCCTGTATTCTGGGCCAGCAATCCGCTCGTACCTTACAACAGGCGGAGAAGGCACAGGCCAAAGCGGACAAGAAGCGTATCCGGCAACTGGAGCAAGAGCTGCGGCGCAAAGACAAGGCCCTGGCCGAGGCGGCAGCTCTGCTGATATTGCAAAAAAAGCTCGATGCCTACTGGAGCAACGTCGACGAGGCCGATTGACCTCGTTGCCAGAGCGGCAGCAATACGTTGCATGGTGGCGCGAAGCGCTTGAAGCTGGCGCCCGCAAGCATCCTGCGGCCGAGGTGTTGGGGCTGAGTCTGCGCACGCTCCAGCGCTGGTTGGCCGGCCCTGAGCTGAGTGCCGATAGGCGACCGGATGCGGTTCGTTCCATACCTGCTCATGCATTGAGCCCAGAGGAGCGGCAGGCCGTGCTGGACGTCTGCAATAGCCAGGAGTTCGCCTCGTTGCCGCCGAGTCAAATTGTGCCACGGCTGGCCGACCAGGGGCGCTACTTGGCCAGTGAGTCGAGCTTCTATCGCATCTTGCGGGCGGCTGACCAGCAGCACAGGCGTGGCCGGAGCCAGCCACCGCGTCATGTGCCGGTACCAACCAGCCATACCGCGACTGGGCCCAATCAAGTGTGGTCCTGGGATATCACCTACTTGCCGTCACTCGTGCGCGGCCAGTATTACTACCTCTATCTGATAGAGGACATCTACAGCCGCAAAGGGGTGGGCTGGGAAGTGCATGAGCAAGAGTGCGGTGAACGGGCGGCGGCGTTGCTGCAACGGAGCATCATCCGCGAGCAGTGCTGGAAGCAGCCGCTGGTCTTGCACTCGGACAACGGCGCGCCAATGAAGTCAGTCACGCTGCTGACCAAGATGCATGACCTGGGTGTCACGCCCTCGCGGGGACGGCCTCGGGTCAGCAACGATAATCCGTACTCGGAGTCATTGTTCAGGACGCTGAAGTACTGTCCGCAGTGGCCATCAGACGGCTTTGCCAGTCTGGAAGCGGCCAGGGAGTGGGTGCGCGACTTTATGGCCTGGTATAACGAAGAGCACCGGCATAGCCGTATCCGCTTCGTCACACCCAACGAGCGGCATCGGGGTGACGATAAAGCCCTGCTGGCGAAACGGGATGCTGTGTACCAGGCCGCCCGAGCACAACACCCAGCGAGGTGGAGTGGCAAGACGCGAGACTGGACACCTATCGGTGCCGTGATGCTAAATCCGGAGCGGCCCGAGAAACCCGAGCCGGAGCAGAAAGAGGCTGCTTAAAACAGCTTTGCGCGACAACTATCTTGAAAAACGCCGCCTGCGCCAAAGACACGTGATCTCATCGAAATGAAACAAATGGGAAGTTGCAACGATAGCCAGTAACTAAGGGTGGGTTCAATAAGGATTTTAGCTCTGCCCTAATACCCAT
>JAAELC010000684.1 GCA_024227135.1 Gammaproteobacteria bacterium | reverse complement strand
TCTGCAGCGGCCATTAACGGCGAGAAATTATCACTGTTGTGGGTGTTAACCTTCACACCTTTGTTGAGTAGTATGTTCAGTGATTCAATATCATCAAGTTCAATCGCGAGTAACAAGGGTGTCATTTTACTTTTACCGCCTTCGACCTCCAGATTTGCATTGTTGGCAACAAGCAGTTTGAGCATGGGGATATTGCGGGTACCTATTGCATAGTGCACAGGCGAGACACCATTATTGTCCTGCGTATTGATATCGGCACCCTTGTTAAGCAGAACCTCTGCCACCTGGGTACGGCCGCGCAGTGCTGCCCAGTTGAGTGCGGTATGTCCTGTCTTGTCCCTGCCATCCACCCTGGCCCCGTTTTCAAGCAATGCCTCGACGATTTCTTTATGGCCACCTGCCGCTGCGAGAATAAGGGCGCTCCGGCCGGTTCTGTCTTTTGCCCTGGCATTAGGGCTCGCCCCCTGCTCGAGCAGTTCATTCAAGGTGGCTAAATCCCCGAATGCTGCCGCATGCAGTAATGCTCTACGCTTGTCCGTGTTTATCCTGCGCGGGTCTGCTGTGCCGGTCTGGTGCTCAGGTGATGACCCATTTGCCTCACCAGTAAAGGCATCATTTTTCGCTTGTGATGATTGTGTTGCCTGATCTGCAGCAGGATAGCGTGGTGGATTGCCATACTGCCTGTGCTGTGGGTAACCGGTTCCTCCCTGACCACGATAACCGGGATAACCCACCCCCTCACCATGCTGTCGGGTTGCGGCGGCTGGCATATGTTTACTCCAGTTAAAATTTTTCTGCGCTTCCGGGGGCTTGCTCACAGGCATGCCTTGAGCTGGCTTGCCCTGCCGCGCCTTATCACCAGGATGATCCGCTATTTTGTTCGTTTTGCTGGTGTCTGCTTGCTGTGCTTCTGTTTCAGGTTTACCTGCTTGTGGAGGATATGTCACCGGGTTGATTGCTGCTGCCTCATTGACACTCTCACCCGCCAGCGACGAAGCTGTTAGCTGTAACAGGATTACAGCAGCCATTAACATTATTTTGCTGTTTCTCATTAGTCTTTCTCTTATCATTTATCTCAGGGCCTGTTTGATAATAATCAGGATTTCCTCAGTTAAGGTTTACCAATAAAAAGGGAGGAAGCCCTGGCTTCCTCCCGTCGTGGCCGGTTAGTGGCCGGTTAGTGGTCTCGCTTAGTTGCGGCGAACCTTGGTTTGGGCAGTTGCGGTATCGTTGCTCGGGTTAGTATCACCGCCGTCTGTTGACACAGTCGCTGTCCAGCTGATGGTAGAAGGTCTGGTATCAGGGGAAGTCCACTCCCACTCGACCTCGAACTCCTCACCATCTGCCAGGTCGGTAAAGCTTTCGGAGAATTCAACCGTGTCACCCCTGTTGGAAACACCCGTCACGGTAACCGTACCCGAGGCAGCAGCAGGACCATTATTGGTCACTTCAACCTCTACTTCGATTTCATCACCGATTGTGACCCTGTCATCCACTTCCAGCTCGGTCAATTCCAGATCGAAATCTTCAGG
Source organism: Gammaproteobacteria bacterium (assembly GCA_024227135.1). Taxonomy (GTDB): domain Bacteria; phylum Pseudomonadota; class Gammaproteobacteria; order Chromatiales; family Chromatiaceae; genus JAHEHQ01. The sequence goes on along the minus strand of JAAELC010000684.1, from coordinate 796 downwards.
CGGTACCGGCACTTCACCTTCATACTCGATAATAAGCTGAGCGTTATATATGGCGGTGGATTTGCTATCACCCTTGACGTAGACCGCGAGGTCGAAGTCGTTGGTCATTGGCAGGCCATTGGTGGTGTAGGGAACGCCATTGGCTTCACCCGCCACCGTAACAAACTCGTTGGCGGTTACATCAACCCAGCCCTTGCTGGTTGCCAGTGGTGACGGGCCTTCATCATCATCCCAGTCAAGCAGGTTGATCACCGTGGTCACCGGCGTACCTACTTTGTACTTGATGTTGTCGCTCTTGAACGGCGGTTTGCTACATTCAATCAACGGAATCTCCAGACCCGGCAGATCCTGACCGAACTTGTTGGGTTTCAGTCTCCAGCGTGGTCCGGATACCAATTGGTAACCCAAGGCTGCTTCATCTTCAGCACTCAGTGGAAACGCGTAGCCGACGAAGTCCTGAACCAGCGGATCCGGGTTAGCATCGTAGGACCATTCAAACGGATCACGATTGATGGTGGTGTAGAAGGCATTGGTGAATGCACCGTAGAGATCCGAGGAGAAGGCATAGGGATCATCCGCTGGCAGTTCACCGGGCATTGCAGCCGGATCAAGCACAAACGGCATGTTCCTCAAGTATGTGCCGACGTCGATAAAATCCGGATCGACAGAACCTTCTTCAGTATCGATAAGGTCTCCGTCACCTTCATAGCAGGGTATAGTGGACCTCCATACTTCGTCTGAGGTTCCTAGCGTGCCCTCATCGACCTTGTAGGATGGCTTGCGTCCCGTAGCAGCC
>JAAELC010000683.1 GCA_024227135.1 Gammaproteobacteria bacterium | reverse complement strand
CCAGCCGTTTCAGGGTGTCTCGGCGCTGATTTTCGATAATCTGCTGGCGACGACTGGTATCGTAGGGGTGGGCGGTGTAGCCAATCAAACGGATCACTTCGAGAATATCGCCCAACTGAATTTGCGCATCGTCCCATTTCACCGTCGCGCGTTGGGTGGTGTAGTTCACTTCCACACCCAGTACCCCTGGCTGTTTTCGCAAATGCTGTTCGTTCAACCAGACGCAGGCCGCACAGGTGATGCCTTCCAGAATCAGCGCCGCCTCTTTGATATGCTCCCCTGCTTGCCCCTCTGAGGTGTGCACAAACGACTGCTGAATTTTCGGGTGATTGTAGACGGCCAGCTCACGCAGTTCATCCGGTACCAGTGCCTCACCCTGCATCGCATCAGCCGTACGGTTTTTATAGTAGCTGGTTAGCCCGGCTGAGACAATCGCATTGGAGACCGCCGCACAGCCCTCACAACACATCGCTTGCGGCCGGTCATTGATATCAACATGGATGTCGATCCCGGTTGGGATATCGAGCCCACAGTGAAAGCAGTTTTCTTGTGATGCAGGTTGGTCAACCATGGGTAGTGATAAATTTGGGCCTGTTTTTGAACAAAGGCTGTTTTGATCAGAATTTAGACGCTGACCATGGTTAGCAATGGGAGGTGGCTTGGCATATAATTATATCCTGATGTATTCTTAAACTATAGCCCACTTAAACGCCATTTTCGTTAACCTGCGGCGATGCTAGCTAAGCGCATGATGTGCGCCGCTACCTCGGCATCTCCTTTGATTGGTTTGGGCTTTAACCCGACTCCGTTTTGTATGAATTCACCCGAAAAGAAACCCTGGTACTCCTATCCAATCATGTGGCTGATTGTCGCTATTCCCTTATCTGCCGTTTTTGTGGGTAGTTATCTGATGTATCTATCGATAGTGACTTTTGATGGGCTGGTTGAAGACGACTACTATCAGAAGGGTAAAGACATCAATCTTGATTTGGCTCGTGATGATTTTGCCGCCGAGAAAGGAATTCAGGCAAATATTACAATCTCGGCTGAAACCGGGGTGGTCTCTGTAGCGTTAACTGCTGCCAAAGAGTACGCCTTCCCTGACCCGCTCGGTCTGGCTTTTTTACACCCGACCCAATCTAATCAGGATAGAAAACTACTACTCCAACGCGGCCCGGATGGGCGCTATTTTGCTGAGCTGAACAAGCCGCTCAAGGATGGCCGTTGGTATGCCCGGGTCAGTGAGCCCAACTGGCGATTGCAGAAACGATTTGTCTGGCCTGAAACCAAAGCGTTAGAGCTCAGACCCTAGCCCATACTTTGGCGCGCACCCAATCCGTGCTCCAGTTTCTTCCTGCTGAAGAACTCTCCAGCCGATTACCCTGGCCGGATTTAGTTGAGGCACTTGATCAGATCTTCGTAGAAAAAGTGGTCGAGCCGGTTCGGCACCACCATTTTATCGATGTACCGGGGCAACCCCAGGCCACGCTGTTACTGATGCCCGCCTGGATCGAAGGACAATACCTGGGCGTAAAACAGGTTGCAGTATTTCCAGGCAATAGCAGCCTCGGCCTGCCGGGGTTAAATGGCAGCTATCTACTCAGCTGCGCCCGGACGGGGCAACCCCTGTTGCAGATCGAAGCAAATGAGTTAACGGCCCGACGTACCGCTGCGGCTTCTGCTTTGGCCAGTCGATACTTATCGAGACCGGATTCACGTCAACTGCTGTTGATCGGTGCCGGTCGCTTAGCACGCGCGTTGGTAGCGGCGCATCGCAGTGTCCGACCGATCGATCAGATCCAGGTCTGGAGCCGCACCGAGCGTTCGTCAAAACAATTGGTTAAGGAGCTGGTTTCACAAGGCCTGTCGGCACGTGTTTGTGGTTCATCTGAATTGCCTGAGATCGCCGCCAAAGCCGACATCATCAGCTGTGCCACCATGGCAACCGAGCCCCTTATTCGGGGCGATTGGCTACAGTCTGGCGTCCACCTTGATCTGGTGGGCGCGTTTCGACCCGACATGCGCGAAACCGATGATCAGGCGGTGCAAAAATCAGCGGTATTTGTCGATACGAGAGCCGGTGCCCTGGCTGAGGCAGGAGACCTGACTCAGGCCATGGATAGTGGCGCGTTTAGCCCCGATGAAGTTGTCTCTGAATTGGCTGAGCTGTGCGGAGGAAAACACGCAGGCCGCCAGCAACTGCAAAACAGCTCCGAGGCGATTACCCTGTTCAAGTCGGTTGGTGCCGCTCGAGAAGATCTGGCCGCGGCGATGCTTGCCTATAAAGCGCTCTCCCAGTGACCCAAGCCGCACCAACAGTCGCAGTGGTTGGTGCCGGGGTGGTCGGGATTTGTACCGCACTGGAACTGTTACAGGCCGGGTACCGTGTCACACTATATGACCGTGATGAACCCGCCAAACAAACCTCGTTCGGCAACCTGGCCTATATCGCTGCGGAATATTCGACCCCGTTAGCGACACCCGAAAATATCCTCTCAGCGCTAAAACTCACCTTCAGCGACAAGGCCGCATTCAAGGTGACCCCGGATCACTGGATACGATTTATTCCCTGGGCGATGCGGTTTCTTAATGCCGCCAGAGCCCCCAGGATGGCACACAGCCAAAGTGGCTTGCTAAAAATTAATGCCCATGCGGTCGCGGCCTGGAAAGATCTTCTAAAAGTTGCGAATGCGTCTGACCAGCTCGTTCAAAGCGGGTTTCTGAAATTCTGGGAGCAGGCCACTGACCTACCCGCCACCCATCGTTTTAAGGTGATGATGGCAGAGTTAGGCCAGCCCTCCGAGCTGGTACGAAACGAAGCCGTATTTGAACTGGAACCGACCTTATCTCCACAAATCAGCCATGGGTTATACTTTCCCTCGGGGTATCAGCTGCGCAATACCTTTACCACCTGCCAAAAACTATTTGCCTGTTTTCTGGCGCAAGGTGGCCAGTTTCAACAACAAGACGTTACTACGATTCAGCCTGAAGAACAGGGGGTGATGATTCAGGTCGGAGGAAGCCCCGCCAGGTTTGATAAGCTGGTGGTGTGTGCGGGGGCATGGAGTAAAGTCTTACTAAAAGAGCTGGGCTTATTCGTGCCGTTGGCGGCGGAGCGGGGCTATCACCTGACTTTTCCCACCATTACCGACCGACCCCGGCATATTCTGGAATCAGCTGACCGGCATGTGGTGTTAACTTCACTGGATTGCGGCCTGCGGATCGGTGGCTTCGGTGAGTACGCCAACCTGAACTCAGCTCCGGTGACCCGGCGTTATACTCAACTGAGCCAGCACCTCACCGCCATACTGCGTGATATCAACCCGACCCAGAAACATGAAACCTGGATGGGTATCCGCCCCACTCTGCCGGACTCTCTGCCCGTGATTGATCTGCACCCCCAGCACCCCCAGATTGGTTTTGCCTTTGGTCATCATCACCTTGGGGTGACCCAAGCGGCGATCTCGGCAAAGTGGATTGTGGAACGGCTTCAGGGTGTGAATTCAGCTCTAAAGCCCGACTTACCAGACACGACCCCCTATTCAGTCACGCGCTTTGGTTCGTGAGGGTTGAGTGGTAATCAGCTATCTGAATGTAGTGTATCTCGAACAATCTGCTCAAAGGTCTCTGCTGTCGATTCCCCCAGAATTCGAGATCGAATCAAGCCGCTCTGATCGACGATATAGCTCATCGGTAAACCCACCACGCCATATCGGTCTGCCACCATGCCCACTTCATCGAGTAGAAATTGATAAGGTACCTTTAGCTGCGCAGCCAGGGCCGAGACGGTCTCTTTATCCTGTCTTAGGTTAACCGCTAACACCACCAGCCCCTGTGATTTGTATTGCTTGTAAACGGGTGCCAGAGCCTTCATTTCGGTGAGGCAGGGTGAACACCAGCCTGCCCAAAACTGAATCGCCACCACCTTGCCTTTAAAATCAGCCAGGAAGTGCACCGTTCCACCCTCCAGCTTTTGCAAGGTAAATGATGGGGCGGGCTGGCCTCGATGTAATGGGGTTTTCGCCTCACCACAACCACCAAGCACCAGCAGTGCAAGTAGCCAAATAAACCCACGTGCAGGTAGAACACCCCGTTGGGTCGCGACAACCCGGCTTACCACCAGACGCCCATCATAGTCAGGTTAGAGCTCAGTATAGACCACGCGGCAATGAGATAAAAAACCACCATTAACCCCATCGACCAGCGAATCAGATTTCTGCTCTCAAGCGGGATGATCTCTTTCAGGCTTTCTACTTTTTGAAATGGACTAATGGCACCGACAGACAGCGCCAGTGCGGTACCGAGAAAGAGGGGAATATAGAGTGCATAGCCGACAAAATCATGGCCACTCTTGAGGATACAAAACGGGCAATGATGGTGCGGGTGCTCGTATACGTAGAGCGCGATACACGAGACAATCGCCAGCAGGGCGATCAAAAAGGTGGCCGCATTGGTAGCCGCAAAAGCCAACCCGCCCTTTCGCCGAAGCAGGACCCAGCCACCTATGGCTAGACTTGCCAAGGCACTGGAGACCAGCAAGACCAGTGAGGTTGACGGCTCAATTGAGGAGACTTCCGCCGCAACCCCCTCTCCTTCAGGTGAGAATAGTGCACCACAACAGGAGGTAATCACATCGGGTTCCATCTCGATAAAGAAGGTGGTTTGTACTACGGCTTCTGCAACCGCCAACGGCAGAATGAAAAACAGCGCGGCATATTTAATGCGGATAAGAGGGTAGTCGTGCGCCTGGTTATCGATCCGGTTGATGATGAGCCAGACCGCGCCGGCAAAGAACAGACTGATTTTCAGATACAGCGTCGGCCAGCCCCAGCCATTGATATTCAACACCCCTGTGGCGCACATCGCCCCGACAAACCGGCCTGACATCTGCTCGGCGTTATAGATAAACAGTAGCAAAGAGACCAACTCGGCCACGAAGCAGTAAGCCAGAATGGTGGAGATCAAATAGGTTCGCCGCTCCAGCTTGAGCTGCCGTTCGCTACCACTATTGATATCCCAGTATCGGAGTAGCTGAAGGCTAAAACCAGCCACCAATAGCAGTAACCCGCTGACGATAACCGACACCAGGATCAACGCCATAATGGAAGGGTTGAGTAGCATAGCCGTTTTTAGGCGACAATGTCGCCATCGTGCATTTCCACCACCTTATCCACGTTACGCGACTCAAACACCAGAGGGTCATGGCTGGTCAACAGGATGGTTTTTCCGGATTGTTTTAGTGCTGCGATAAGGCGCATAAAATCTTCGGATAATTTGCTATCCAGGTTAGCGGTGGGCTCATCCGCAATGAGTATTTCTGGTTGATTGATCAACGCACGGCAGATCGCGGTTCTCTGCGCTTCACCACCCGACAGCCATTCAATTTTGGCGTCTTTTTTATCCTCCAGCCCAAACTGCTTGAGCAGGGTCTGGGTCTCGGCTTTGAGTGTGTTTAGGTCAGGTGCAAGCGGATAGGCGGGCAACATGACGTTCTCTTCAACCGTCAGCCCCTGTATCAGGTTAAAGCGCTGGAAAATAAACCCAAACGTTTTGCGCCTGATCTCGGTCATAAAGCGTTCCGGTAAACCCGACAGGGGCTTGTCAGCGAGCATAATACGCCCAGAGGTGGGCCGTGATAAACACCCAATCATCGACATCAGGGTTGTTTTCCCCGAACCACTTGGGCCCTTTAATACTGTGATCAGCCCGGGCTGGATGGTCAGGTCGACCCCTTTAATCGCGACAAATTCATTGGGTAACCCCTGGTTGAAGGTCTTGGTGACCTGGGTGAGGGTAATTTTCTTCAACCTGGAATCCTCAGTAGAACAGGGTATAGTGTGCTTCTGTGGTGGTGCAGGGCAAGGCGTGACTGCGCAGAATGGCCACTGTTCTTTTCTCCTGATCCTTTCAGGCAGACACAACACCGCCAT
>JAAELC010000682.1 GCA_024227135.1 Gammaproteobacteria bacterium | reverse complement strand
CCACTTCTTCTTGTTTTTCATTCCCTCATTCTTGAGTCTTGCCGCCAGAGAAAACTCTTCTGCGGTGTACAACTCCTCATCGAACCCCCCTACCTTCTCAAATGCCAAACGCTCACAATAGAGAAAGGGGCCTGCAGTCACATTTTTCAATGATAACAATCGATTAACCAGATTTTTAAATATCAGCCTGCCACTGATCCCAGTATCTGGTTCAACCCAGGCACCACCTCCGATCACCTTCCCCGAGCTGAGATTGCTCTCCACTTTATCCAGAATATTTCCTTTGATCGTCGTGTCTGCATCCAGGAACACCAGATAGTTCCCTTTCGCCGCACCCGCACCTGCATTGCGTGCTCGGGCAATCTGATTCTTCTTCTCGAAAACGACTTTGGCCCCCATCTTCCTGGCAATGGCAGCTGTCCGATCGGTGGAATTATTATCGACGACCAGTATATCTACTGGTCCCTGGTAGGAATGCGCCGCCTTGACTACTGACTTGAGAGTCTTTCCCAAGTAGTTTTCCTCATTGAATGCAGGAATGATGACGGTAATGGAGCCTTTCTTCTTCAACGCTGTATTTTAGAAAGAATAGGGAGAAACCGCGGCTTGATGAGAAAACTACAATGTAACTATCATCAATCCTGACTTGATCCCGATCCTTAACCCCTGTTACTTCTATTGCCCGTGGGTGGCTAACTTCATATTATCGCTCGAATATCACCATTTCGCCAGTCTAACCCTTTGTCTGACCAGGCCCTGGCTTGTACCCCGAGGTCGGTGAAGATCGTGCTGCACGACGCGAATTTTGATCAATCTGCCCCACCTCTGCTCACAGATAGCAGCAATACTTCCTGAAACGTTACCACTCACGTCGCACGGGTAGACTGTTCCGGAAGGCGCCGTCAATACTTCCTTGCAGGCTTGGCTTTGATATCCCAAACCAGCCCTCTGGAACAGCGGGCATGTGCGCTCACACCGGGTTGAGGGCCGAGGAAATTGGTGAGTATCCAGAAATTACAAATGACAAGGCTCAAGGATGAGCCGAGTCACCTGAGCCAAAAGACAAGCCGATCGAAGCCTCCGGGGCTAGCTACATCGTAGACGTGTTATTCACCTGCACCGTCCGCTCCAGGCTCACCCCATCCACGCCCGTACCGCTGATGATCACCGGTACCGTGATCAATTGCCCGTCCACCACATCGGCCGCCACCGTCGTGCTCAGCTGGATCGTCCGGCTCTCGCCCGCCGCCAGCGTCCCCAGCGTCCAGGTCGCCTCCTCACCCGGTTCACACGTGTAATAGATTCCACTGCT
>JAAELC010000681.1 GCA_024227135.1 Gammaproteobacteria bacterium | reverse complement strand
CGGTAGATGGAAGTTCATCGCGCTGATAGATCGGAAAACCCTTTCCGTTTGCTCGTTTCATCAAGCCGGACGAACATGGCCCGCGAGTCTTGTTACCGGCACTGTAAAATCTGTTAAGGAATCCACAATGGAAATCATTGCTGAATGGGGACAAGTTTTTTTCTGGATGGCCGTAATATTCGGCTTCTATATGACCTGGGGTATCGGTGCCAATGACGTGGCCAACGCCATGGGTACATCGGTGGGCTCCGGCGCCATCTCCGTAAAACAGGCAATCGTTATTGCCGCTGTGTTCGAGTTTGCGGGCGCTTTCATCGCCGGCGGACAGGTCACCAAGACCATCCGAAAAGGTATCATCGATCCGGGCGCCATCGCCAATAACCCGGAACTGCTGGTGTACGGTATGCTGGCGGCGCTGCTGGCGGCGGCCATCTGGCTGATGGTGGCATCCTCCCGCGGATGGCCCGTCTCAACCACTCATACCATCGTTGGTGCTATCGTCGGCTTCTCCATGGCTGGTATCGGTATGGATGCAGTCAACTGGGCAAAGATCGGCGGTATCGTGGCCAGCTGGCTGGTTTCCCCGATGATCGGCGGTACCATTGCCTTGCTGCTGATGCTCAGTATCCGTAAATTGATCCTGAACACCGACAACCCTTTCCAAAGAGCCAAAACCTGGGCACCGATGTATGTATTTCTGGTGGGTTTTATCGTCACCCTGGTTACCATGTTCAAGGGTCTCAAACATCTCAATCTGGAAGTATCCATTCCTGGAGCTTTTCTGTACGCCACCATAGCCGGTGCCATCGTTGCCGTGATCGGAAGAATGATGGTCAACAAAATCGAGGTGGATCCTTCGGCAGATAAAGACTATCACTTCGCCAGTGTAGAAAAAGCCTTTACCCCCTTGATGATCTTTACCGCCTGCGCCATGGCGTTCGCTCACGGTTCCAATGACGTGGCAAATGGTATCGGCCCTCTGGCCGCAGTTGTCTCCATCGTTGAAAGTGGCGGCGAAGTCACCCAAAAAGCAGGACTTCCGATCTGGATCCTGATTCTCGGTGGTGCTGGTATCGTTATCGGCCTGGCCACCATGGGTTATAAGGTCATGCAGACCATCGGCACCAAGATCACCGAGCTCACACCAACCCGTGGCTACTGCGCAACACTGGCAGCCGCAACGACTGTGGTACTCGCCTCTAAGACCGGTCTGCCGGTTTCCACCACCCACATCGCCGTAGGCGCTGTCATGGGTGTGGGCCTGGCACGGGGTGTCGGTGCACTCGACCTGAGGGTAATCGGTAATATCATTATTTCCTGGGTCGTCACCCTGCCGGCCGGCGGTATTCTGGCTGCACTGTTCTTCTTTGTGTTCAAAGGCATCTTCAGTTAAGACGCCCTGTCCTGAAAGACGAACCAGCCCCCCCGTAAGGGGGGCTTTTTTGTGGCCGGCTGGAAAAGTGACACCTGGCGAATGACTGGACCGTGCTGCTACCCGACACCGATCCCGAAAAAAACTCCCTCAGCCGTCAGGCCCCACTCTCCCCGAGCTGAACCAGACCGACTCCAGCCTCTTGTACTCCGGTCGCATATCCCGTCAATTGGGCTCCCGTAACCTGGACGTAACAATAGGGAGAAAAAAAAACACCCATCATGTAGACTCTGACCTGAACCCCGGGACCCCGGGTTGGTGATCAACCGGGTTGATATTACCAACCACCCGCCCTGACTCGGTGTATTGAGTGGGCTGCGCATACAAGTGCGGGGAAAAACTGACGGTGGACTACGGCACATTGTAGATCTGGAGACCCCATTAGATGGCAAGATCCGATGCCAAAAAAACCTTTATGAAACGACTGAAGGCGTCATTTTCGGATCTGTCCCAGTGCCAGGAGGTCGACGTTAAAGAGTCGTTTCGCCTTCCCGATAAAAAAGTCAAGGTGCGGGTGGATGAATACCCCTTCCAAATGAACATCTATGATGATGAAAAAACACTGCATCTCTATCCAGAACGCACCCTCGACGGGCAATCAGAAAAACTGACCGGTTCGTTCCTCATTTTCGACCCGGAGCACTACTTTGACGACATCAGTGGTTTCTACCGCCTCGATGATGGCGATAAACTCACGCTGAACAGCCAGGATGAGCAACAACGGTCCTTCCTGAACTTACCTAAAGCGATTACCGGCCGGCAGATCAGTATCACCAATCAGAGCGGCAAGCTGGTTTTCAAGAGTCATGCGCCAAAGTCCCGAACCTGCATTGCTCCTCTGCTCAAGGACAAAAAGATTAATCGCATCACCAACTGGCGCTTGCAGAAGGCGAAAGAACTGCGTGAACTTTACGGTGGAAACATCGCGCCTCTGGAGTCTGATAAGGCACTGGCACTGATCAAAGAGGTCAACCTGATACTGGAAAAGGATGCGCACCGGCCATTGGACAACGCCGGTAGACCCGGTGGCATGGTGAAACTGCCCACCGGATCGGTAAGCTATATAGTAGGTGACCTGCATGCAAAGACCGACAATCTCCTGGTGGTTTTGAGCCAGCATGGCTATCTGGATGCCTTAGATAGAGGAAACGCTTTTCTCATCATTCTGGGAGACGCCGTGCATCCCGAGGGGGATTCACCCCTCGACGAGATGGAGAGTTCCATGCTAATCATGGACCTCATATTCAAGCTCAAAGCCCGCTTTCCCACCCAGGTTTTCTATATCCGTGGAAACCACGACAGTTTTGCCGAGGAAATCGCCAAGGGTGGCATACCCCAGGGATTGCTCTGGGAAAAACAACTCATCAAGTCCCGAGGGGAGGAATATCTTCACGAAATGAAGCGGTTTTATAGCCAGCTGCCTTACCTGGTGTTATCCGACAGCTTCATTACCTGCCATGCGGCAGCACCCACCTCCTCCCCTACCATGGAAATGATCATCAACATCGAAGAAAACACCAAACTGGTGCCCCAGTTGCTCAACAACAGGCTCAGGCGGCCAAACCGGCCATCCGGTTACACCCGGGGTGACGTCAAGAAACTTCGAAAGTGCCTGGGAGCCGATGCAGAAACCCCGATGGTGGTAGGCCATACACCAATGTCCACCGACGACACCATCTGGGAGAACGTGGATGGCATAGAAAACCACCACATTCTCTATTCCAGTGATAGCCACTGGGTAGGTGTGATGACCCAAATTGGAAGCAAGCTGTATCCCTTTCGATATCCCGTAGAACCTATGTCCAACATTATCAATTCACTTTCCGACAAATAACAAAAGAGGTAATAAACGTGGATCTGACTTTCTGGTTAGAGCTGATCCTTTTCATCCTGCTGCTTGCTTTCTCTGGCTTTTTTTCCAGTTCAGAGACAGCGATGTTTTCCCTGAGCAGCAGGCATTTGGAGCAAATGCGTCGTGATAACAATCCTCGCATCGAACTGATACAGCGAATGCTGGCCGAACCACGGCGTCTCATCGTGACTATTCTGATAGGAAACGAGTTCGTCAATGTCGCGGCCTCGGTCATCTCCGCCGCCATGGTCATCCAGGTGTTCGGGGCTGAAAACAAGCTGTTCAACCTGTTCATCATGGTACCGATACTGCTTCTGTTCGGTGAGATCACCCCCAAAACACTGGCCATCAGAAACAATATCGCCTTCGCCACAGCCGAAAGCCGGCCTATCGACCTTTTTGCAAAACTCATTACGCCGATCCGCTGGGCAGTACGAACGGTATCTGAGTGGTTCACCACGCTGATCGTAGGCAGTGAGCGCTCCCGGGGAAACATCGTAACCGAAGACATGGTGCGAACCCTGGCCCGTGAAGCCGTGGGTGAAGGGGTGCTGGACGATATGGAAGCCCAGTTTATCGATCAGATATTCGAACTGGGCAACAAGACATTGGATGACATTCTCACACCCCGTGCGGATATCACCTTTATCTCGGTGGATGCCCCTATTTCTGAAATTCTGGAGTTGCGTCAAAAAACCCGGCAATCCCGATATCCCGTCTACCGGGAACACCGGGACAATGTTATCGGGATTCTTCACGCCCGGGATCTGCTCAACGTAGACCTGGAGAAACTCGAGGAGAACAGGGACAGGTTCGTCAAGCTGCTGCGGAGACCTTATTTTGTTCCGGAAACCAAACCTGCCCTGGAGCTGTTTGACCGATTTCGTGACCGGAAGCGCTCTTTTGCGCTGACGGTGGATGAGTACGGAGGTGTCACCGGCCTGGTTACCATGGAAGATCTGCTCGAGTGCATCTTTGGTGACATTCCCAGCCCTTCGGACCAGAAGTTCAAATTTCAGGAACTGGGGACAAACCACTACTCTGTGGATGGAACCGTAGACCTGGAGGAAATCAACGAGCTGCTGGGATCCCATTATGCCGGAGGGGAGATGGAGACGCTGGCCGGTTTCGTGCTGCACAAGTTCGGTGAGTTGCCCAGCGAAGGGGCGTCGATCGATATCGGGAATTATCAATTTACGGTAGAGAAGATAATCCGTAACAGGATCGCCACATTGCAGGTCAAGGCTCTGGAATCAAATACACTGCTTAAACCACCTGCAGAACCAAAAACGATTGTTGAGACAAAGCCAGCAACCGATTCGGGGAAACCGCCGCGTTCCCCCGAAAGCAAAGACGAAAAAGACGTGAAAGAGGGGGACTCTAACTGAGATGGACATTTTTACCACTATCCTGATCATAATGGTCGCCCTGCTACTCGAAGGTTTTTTCTCGGGTTCCGAAATCGGCGTGGTGAGCGCCGACCAGATCAAACTGCGGCACAAGGCCGCCAAAGGCTCAAAAGGGGCCAAACTTGCACTGAAGATGCTTGAGAAACCGGAATGGTTGCTTTCAACAACCCTGGTGGGCACCAACATAGCCGTTGTTACCAACACCACGATGGCAACAGCGCTCATGATTCACCTATTTGGTGATAACGGCAGCTGGATGGCTATTTTAGTCGCAGCTCCGCTGATCTGGATCTTTGGAGAGATCGTTCCAAAAAGTGTGTTTCAGCAAAGAGCAGATGTCATCACCCCCTATGTGATCTACATCCTGCGTTTCTTTTCAATTGTCTTCTATCCCATCCTGCTGGTCTTCAGTGTTCTGACGAAACTACTGGCGAAACTGGCTGGAGACGACGCCAAGAATCCCTTCACTCTGCGAGAAGAGATATTCACCATGCTGCAAATGCCCGCAACGGATGCCGGTGACATTCAGCCAATGGAACAGAATATGATCCGGCGCATGTTCAGCTTCTCGGAAACCACCGCCCAGGAGGTCATGCGGCCCTTGATTGAAGTAACGGCTGTCGAGCAGGGAATCAACTGTGGCAGAGCCATCCAGGTCTCAGCGGAGAAGGCCCATATCAGACTCCCTGTCTATGATAAGCGTGTAGATCACATCGTCGGCATGTTGCACACCATGGATCTGCTGAACATCGACCCACAACAGCCGATCAAAGACTATGTTTTACCACCCCTGTACGTTCCCGGTTCAAAAACCCTGAAGGAACTGCTGCTGGAGATGCGCCGCAAAGGCACAGTGGTAGCCGTGGTTGTTGATGAATTTGGTGGCGCTGAAGGTATCGTAACCATGGAGGACATCATGGAAGAGGTGGTGGAAAACCTCGAAGATGAGTACGACCAACACGAAAAACAGTCTATTGATCAATGGATCAAAACCCAGGGCACACGGGATTATATGGTCAATGCACGAATCGAGCTGGACGTGCTGTGTGAGCAGCTGGAAATCGACCTGCCCAGAGGAAACTATGCCACGCTGGCCGGGTTACTGCTCGATAAGATGCATTCAGTACCTCACGAGGGTACCGTACTTAAAGAGAACGGAATCGTTTTGACGGTCCATCGCAGTTCCGCCAAAAGCGTACTCGAAGTCCGGGTTCAGTGGTAACAGGCTGGAAGCCCCAGGATAGGGACCAGATAGCTTAGGGCCGCGGAAATTAATATGTATCCAGAAATTGCGCTGTATTTTGGTTCGGGTTCAAGGCGTGCAAAGGGGCGCATAGCTTTCCTATGCAACCCTTGTCACACCGCTGCACCCGGGCCAAAAGACGAGCAAGACTGGATACTCTATTGTTTCTGCGGCCCTTAGTATCGGCCGGGAGGAT
>JAAELC010000680.1 GCA_024227135.1 Gammaproteobacteria bacterium | reverse complement strand
GGCACCGGTCAGATCCCGGATACTCATGCGGTTCACCTGGCGCCGGATCTCCGTCCACTCGATCTCTTGAGGTGGCATATCGTCGTACTTCTTCGCCAAGTCGATGCTGGATGGTTTCAGGATCCCGGTTTCCATCAGCCGCCGAGCCATCTGTACGAACTGTCCCTTGGCCTGGTGATCCGACAGATAGACCAGGACTGCATCGTTCCGCCCAGGCGCATCGAGGAGGGGAGTGGCATCATCCCCCAGAACACCAGCTTCCTCTGCCACCAGATCGAACTGGCGCCACTCGGATTGCCGCGGCTCGATAATCTTCAGGGCCGCTTCCATCCCGGCGGACTTGCCGATACCCACAGGCCCGGTCAGTACAACATGCTTGCCTTTTTTAATCTCTTTTACAATTTGGCTTACCAGATCGTCACGGCCGATCAGCCCAGTGATTTTCTGCACATGCCTCTCCCTTTGTCTTGAGTGACTTATTGTTACTTAAGTCAAGTAATCATCACCTATTCTAGAGCCCCCTTTCCCTTCAAATAGGCCAGGAGAATCTGCCACTGATCCCCCGCATAGTGGGCCACCTGGTACTGTTGGGACGAAACCAGAATCCCTAGCCGTTCGGAAGCCGCCCGCTCTTCGTTGAGCTTCTGACCTATATTCCAAAGTTCGGTTACCTCGTCGTAACCATCCTTTACCCGTTTCTGCAGCCAGCCGGACTTGTCCTCGTAGAATTTCAGGCGTTTCCGTGTCGCCGCCAGGTCGGCCTCATGCTGGCGCAGCTGGGCGATATCACCCAAGACCTTGGCCCGGATCTCGTCGATGGTTCGCGTCTCCTCCACGGCTTTCATCGCATGGGCGCGTTTTTCCTTGGTCGAGGCCAGGGGGATATTGATCTGGATACCGGCCTGGAGGATGAACGGCTGGTCCCGGAAGTCGGTACCACCGATACCGGTCCGGCCATAAACCGAGGTGTACTCCAGCATTCGGTCCACGGTGTCGTCCGGTGGGGTGTATTGATCGGTCACGGTACGGTAGGCCCGGAGAAGGGTGTTGTTCGCCAAGATGAACTCGAGGACCGGCTGTTCTTCCCAGGCAGAGGCGGCCATGGGTTGAGACAGCATCAGTACGGCTATCAGAAAAGGTATCGCTCGCATCATCCGGCCTCCTGCATCGCCTTGGCGGCATCGATGCGCGAACGTTCGGCTGGATCCTTCAGATAATGCCATACCGCGCGGGTCGCCATGCAGTCATGGATCGCCCTGTGGGCCGTTCCCTGCCAGCGGTAGAGCACATAGTCAGCGGCAAAGGCGAGCTTCTTCCACTTATAGTTATTCTTGTTGTGGTT
>JAAELC010000679.1 GCA_024227135.1 Gammaproteobacteria bacterium | reverse complement strand
TTTACGGACACCAGTGCCTGGTGTCAGAATTAGCCGGCGGATCAGGTGGTCGGTCCCATGTATCTGTCTCTATGACAATGGGGGAGTGTTGGCTTTGTGCCGGTTCGAACGAAAAAGAATGGGGCTGAAGTAGAAAATGTATCCCCGGTTTCTTGTTATCGGTGCCCAGAAAGCGGGCACCACCTGGCTGCATAAAAACTTGAAGAGTCATCCTGAGATCTGGCTGCCGCCGGAAAAAGAGATTCATTTCTTCGACTTTCCACCCCTGATTCCTTTCTTTTTTCTCCTTTTTGCACCCGACAGCGGGATACGTCACTGGGGATTGAATCGCATGAAGCGTGACTACCGGAAAGTCAGGTCCGGGGAACAGTCGCTCTCATGGTATCTGAGCTACTATCTGCAGATTCGTACTCGCAAATGGTATTTTTCCCTCTTTACGCCCGAATCAACCCAGATACCGGGGGAAACAACACCCCGTTACGCCCCATTGTCTGAGAGCAAGATTGCCCAGGTTCATGAACTGCTGCCTGATATCAAAATTATCTACCTCCTGCGCAACCCGATCGAGCGTGCATGGTCGGATCTGGCGATGTATCACAGCCCACGGTTTGGCAAGGCAGGGTTGGAAACGACTGACCAGCAGCAGATCCTGAATTTCCTCCGCAACTCCCAGCACCTGGCCAGCTCAAAGTATTTTGATATTCTGATGCGATGGGAAAAACACTATCCGGCCGCACGGATTTTTGTCGGGTTTCAACAACAGATCATTGATGCCCCAGATCAGTTATTGATCGACATCTATCGGTTTCTGGAGGTGGATGATGGGGAGCAGCATCTCCCGGAAACTATCCATAAACGAGTTAACTCTCATTCCTATCCCGATATTCCTGACACCATGATTCATCTGCTCGGAGGGCTGCTGATGGATGACTTGGAAGCGATGCATCACCGATTCAACAACCGCTACACAAAGCAGTGGTTGGCGTACGCCAGGCAGTGCAGTTCCCCCTAAGGGCCTCGGGAATTATGTATCGTCCCATAATGCTCAGATTCAAGGCGCAGATGAAAGCGCGTATCATAGATTATGCAACTGAATCTGCAATGCAGACGACGTCCATGGATGGACTAGATTCACGCGAGGCAGGATGCCGGTAGTGATAGCTGAGGTGAGAGACCAGCAGGATGGGTTGATTCATTTTTTCTGCGGCTCTAAGACAGTACTGTGCAAAAAAGTTATCCGTGAGGAAGTGGTCTGTAGCCCTGATTACTACAGGTTGCTGCAAGGAGAGCGAATCTAAGGCGAAAAGCATGCCGGTTCTTTTCGAAAATGGGGGTAGAATGGTGATCAGACCGAGGTCAGGTAGTTTTCCGTAGGGACGGCTACCGGTCAATCCAATTAATCCACATAAGCGGTTGACAACAGTCGGTTAGCACCGTAATATTCGCCGTCTAACTCAGGTCGGCATAAACGCCGGCCTGTCGTTTCTAAAGCAACCTTACGGGCTCATCGAGCTCATTATTAAGGTTACTGGCGGACAAACTGGTCACTCCCGACGCACTGAACCAAGAGTTGGGGGAGAGCCGTTGTCCGCGCGATTCTGATACGGGGGCGGCCAAGAGGCCGGTCTCACGAGACGGAAAAACAGATGGCAACGATCAATCAGTTGGTGCGCAAGCCGCGGAAGCGCAAAATCGAAAAGAGTAATGTGCCGGCGCTGGATGCCTGCCCTCAGAAGCGGGGTGTTTGCACCCGTGTTTATACCACCACGCCCAAAAAGCCCAATTCGGCCTTGCGTAAAGTGGCGCGTGTGCGGTTGACCAACGGTTTTGAAGTGACCACATACATCGGGGGTGAAGGGCATAACCTTCAAGAGCACTCTGTCGTGCTGATACGAGGTGGTCGTGTGAAGGATCTACCGGGTGTTCGCTATCACGTGGTTCGAGGCAGTCTCGATACCTACGGTGTAGAAAAGCGTCGCCAGGGGCGGTCGAAGTACGGAGCCAAGCGGCCTAAGAGCTGATTGGTGACATTGAATCCAGACTGAGTCGATAGTCATGCCAAGAAGACGAGTTGTAGCAAAACGCGAAATCCTACCGGACCCTAAGTTCGGCAGTAAACTCCTTGCGAAGTTTATCAACATGGTAATGGTTGATGGCAAAAAGGCGGTTGCTGAAAAGATTCTTTACGACGCACTGGAAAAGATGTCCCAGCGCAGTGGTGGAGAGCCCATGGATCAGTTGGAGAAGGCGCTGGAAAATGTGCGCCCGATGGTGGAGGTCAAGTCCCGCCGGGTTGGTGGTGCGACTTACCAGATTCCCATCGAAGTCCGGCCGGTCCGTCGTAACACACTTGCGATGCGCTGGTTGATCGATGCGGCCCGCAAGCGAAGCGAGAAATCGATGGCGTTCAGGTTGGCGGGTGAATTGTCCGATGCCGCCGAATCTCGGGGGTCCGCGGTCAAAAAACGGGAAGACACCCACCGCATGGCAGAGGCCAACAAGGCATTCTCCCACTATCGCTGGTAAAGAACTTACGCTTTACCCTGTTATATAGCTCTTTTACATTGTTGAACGGGAATTAGACGTGGCACGTAGCACACCTATCGGGCGATACCGCAACCTCGGCATCATGGCCCACATTGATGCGGGCAAGACCACCACAACAGAGCGGGTGCTCTTCTATACGGGTGTGTCCCACAAAATAGGGGAAGTGCACGATGGCGCGGCTACCATGGACTGGATGGAGCAGGAGCAAGAGCGTGGTATCACTATCACGTCAGCAGCAACGACCTGTTTCTGGTCTGGTATGGACCAGCAGTTTCAAGAGCACCGTATCAACATTATCGATACCCCCGGCCACGTGGATTTTACCATCGAGGTCGAACGATCCCTGCGTGTACTCGACGGCGCCTGTGCAGTTTTCTGCGCGGTGGGTGGCGTAGAGCCCCAATCCGAAACTGTCTGGCGTCAGGCCAATAAATACGGTGTGCCTCGCATCGCGTTCGTCAACAAGATGGACCGGATGGGTGCTAATTTCCTTCGGGTCGTTGAACAGGTTAAGGACCGTTTGGGTGCCACCCCCGTACCTCTTCAGATAGCCATAGGTGCAGAAGAAAATTTCCAGGGTGTGGTAGACCTGGTCAGAATGAAAGCTATCATCTGGGACGAAGAATCCCGGGGGATGGAGTACGAAGCCAAGGATATTCCGGAATATCTTAAGGATCTGTGCGATGAATGGCGCGAAAAGCTGGTCGAGGCGGCAGCTGAGGCCAATGATGAATACATGGAAAAGTATCTCGAAGATGGTGATCTGTCCAACGATGAGATAAAGAAGGGAATCCGCGCCAGGACACTGGCTAACGAGATAACCCCGATGCTGTGTGGTTCGGCCTTCAAAAACAAAGGCGTCCAGGCAATGCTGGATGCGGTCATCGAATACATGCCCTCGCCGACCGACGTTCCCGCCATTACCGGGGTCCTGGACGACGCCAATGAAACGGAAGCTACACGGCCATCGAGTGACGATGAACCCTTTGCTGCACTGGCGTTCAAAATTGCCACCGATCCGTTCGTTGGTAACCTGACCTTTTTTCGGGTCTATTCGGGAGTGCTGAATTCCGGTGACAGCATCTTCAACCCGGTCAAGGGAAAACGCGATCGCGTAGGACGAATCCTGCAGATGCACGCGAACTCCCGTGACGAAATCAGAGAAGTGCGCGCCGGAGACATTGCTGCCGCCGTAGGCTTAAAGGATGTCACCACCGGTGACACCCTGTGTGACAAGGATAATATTATTACCCTGGAGCGCATGGAGTTCCCCGAGCCGGTTATCGCTGTAGCAGTCGAACCAAAAACCAAGACTGACCAGGAAAAAATGGGTGTTGCTCTTTCGAAACTCGCTCATGAGGATCCATCATTCAGAGTTTCCACTGATGCAGAATCCGGCCAGACGATCATTGCCGGCATGGGTGAGTTACACCTGGAAATTATCGTCGACCGAATGAAGCGCGAATTCCATGTAGAAGCAAATGTGGGTGCGCCTCAAGTGGCTTACCGGGAAACTATCCGGAGGACTTTGGAGCAGGAAGGGAAATTCGTTCGTCAGTCGGGTGGTCGTGGTCAATATGGTCATGTCTATTTGCGGATTGAGCCTCAAGTGGCTGGCAAAGGTTACGAATTCGTCAATGAGATCGTCGGTGGAGTGGTGCCAAAAGAGTACATACCCGCAGTCGATAAAGGCGTCCGGGAACAGATGGAAAATGGCGTCGTGGCAGGCTATCCGGTAGTTGATGTCAAGGTTACACTCTTTGACGGTTCCTATCACGATGTAGACTCTAACGAGATGGCATTTAAGATAGCCGGTTCGATGTGCTTCAAAGAAGGGGCGCTTAAAGCTAAACCGGTACTGCTGGAGCCGATCATGGGAGTCGAGGTCGTGACGCCGGAAGATTACATGGGTGATGTGATGGGTGACCTGAACAGCCGGCGAGGCGTGGTGCAGGGCATGGAGGAATCACCGGCGGGCAGGCAGATCAGAGCGGAAGTGCCACTATCCGAAATGTTCGGTTATGCCACCGATTTACGTTCGGCGACCCAGGGTCGTGCAACGTACAGCATGGAATTTGCCAAATACAGTGAGGTTCCGGCGCGAATCGCCGAGGCCGTGAGTAAGAAATCTAATTCGTAGGGGGTATAACCGTGTCCAAGGAAAAATTCGAGCGTACAAAGCCACATGTCAATGTGGGGACAATTGGTCATGTGGACCATGGTAAGACCACATTGACGGCGGCGATCACCAAGGTGATGGCGGAGCTGCGCGGCGGTGAGTTCAAAGATTACTCGGATATCGATAACGCACCGGAAGAGCGGGAGCGCGGTATCACGATCGCAACGGCGCATGTGGAGTACGAG
>JAAELC010000678.1 GCA_024227135.1 Gammaproteobacteria bacterium | reverse complement strand
GGTTTCGGATTGCTGCCGCCTCCCACCAGCGCCACACCGGAGGCGGTATGGTGGGGGGTGCGAAAGGGGCGCTGTTTCCAGTCCCGGAAACTAAATCCCCTGCTGCTCACCGAGAGTACCGAGGCGGTCTCCTGTGCTTCCTGGTCTGTCATCTGGGGAAGTATGGAGGGCAGGCGGCTGGCCAGCATGGATTTTCCGGAACCGGGTGGGCCGATCATCAGCAGGCTGTGCCCGCCCGCGGCAGCCACTTCGAGCGCCCGTTTGGCATGGGGTTGGCCTTTGACATCGGCCAGGTCCCCGGTGATGGGGTTGCTGCCGGTTCTTGACGGGTGTTGCCAGGGCTCGATGGGGTTACGCCCGGTGAGGTGCTCGCAAACTTCCAGCAGGTGCCGGGCAGGATACACGGGTAGATTCTGCACCAGTGCGGCTTCATCGGCGTTGGCCGACGGTACGATCAACGATCTGCCGGCCCGGAAGGCCGCCATGGCAATGGGCAGTACCCCTTTTACCGGTCGTAATGCCCCGGAAAGCGCAAGTTCCCCCACAAATTCGTAGTTCTGGATCTCCGTCCCCGGGATCTGGTTGGCGGCAGTGAGTATACCCAGCGCAATGGGAAGGTCGAAGCGTCCCCCTTCCTTGGGTAGGTCTGCAGGCGCCAGGTTGACGGTGATACGTCTGGTCGGGAACTCGAAATGGGAATTGAGCAGTGCGCCGCGTACCCGGTCCTTGCTCTCTTTGACGGCCATTTCCGGCAGCCCGACCGTAGACAGGCTGGGCAGCCCATTTGCAAGGTGAACTTCTACAGTGACCAGGGGAGCTTGCACACCACTGCGGGCGCGGCTGAAAAGCAGGGACAGGGACATATTTCACCTTCCTTGGTGTATGACTCCCCGGCGGGAAGTATCCATCTCGATCTCTGATAGAAAAAGCGGGCTTAATCCGTTTTTCTATCGTTCAATTGTTTCTCGAGATCCCCCAACTGGCGTTCCATCGCCTCGAGTTTTTCCCGGGTTCGGGACAATACTGCACTTTGCACGTCGAACTCTTCCCGGGTTACCAGGTCCAGATGCGACAGCCCGGACTCCAGGGCGGAGCGCAGATTTCTCTGCAGGTCCTGCTGCAGCATCTGTAAACCGGTGGGCACGCTACCCGCCAATCGTTTCGAAAGGTCATCCAACAGCTTGGGATCAATCATGGGCGAACCTTAACCACTGGTTGGCGAGTTGTCCAGTCCATTCGTGCACTGAAATGGTGCGGTTGATGTGTTCGGCGCCCCGGTCCTGTCCAACTTGGTGCGCTTTGCAGAATCGAGACTGCCGGCCCTTCGTTCGATTCAATGCATACGGGGTGTTTTTCCGAGTACCGGGTTTGAGAAATTTTACTGTCAATCCGTAACCCTCATCAAGTGACAAATACTCTAATAAGTGATTGTGGTTAATGTAATTTATCAGAATACGAGCCAGCGCCTGCAGGTGGTTTTCCAGCCCTGGTTGAAGGGGTTGATTGAAGCATGAATCAAAGACTGGCACGGGAGCTGCAGCGGGTAGCGGGCAAGCGGGCGGCAAAGCCCGGTCACTATCGTTTAATCAGGAAACTGGTCCTGAATCAACGCAGCAGGAGAGACAAGGCAATGAAACTGGTAACAGCAATCATCAAGCCCTTTAAGCTGGATGATGTCCGAGAAGCACTGTCGGATGTAGGTGCTTCGGGCATTACCGTGATTGAAGTCAAAGGCTTCGGTCGACAAAAGGGTCACACCGAACTTTATCGGGGTGCAGAGTATGTGGTGGATTTTCTGCCCAAGATCAAGGTGGAGGTTGCTGTGCAGAGCGATCAGGTCGATCAAGTGATCGAAGCGATCAGCGGTGCGGCAAAAACCGGCAAGATCGGGGATGGAAAGATCTTTGTATCCAGCCTCGATCAGGTCATACGTATTCGTACCGGGGATACCGGTCCGGAAGCGCTTTGAGAGCAGGAGTCAGAACCAATGGAAAATCATATATTTGAATTGCAGTACGCCATTGATACATTTTACTTTCTGGTCATGGGCGCATTGGTGATGTGGATGGCAGCCGGTTTTGCCATGTTGGAAGCGGGGCTGGTCAGGGCGAAGAATACAACGGAAATCCTGACTAAGAACGTCATGCTGTTTGCGATTGCCTGCACCGCTTATCTGGTGATTGGTTACGACATCATGTACGACGGTGGTATGTTGCTGAGCGGGATCGCTCTGGATGGTGCCGAAAACGCGGATGTATTGACGGCAACGGTCTTGAAGGAGTCGGCAGAAGCCGGATTCGACGGGGGCTCTGTTTATTCGAATGCCTCGGACTTCTTTTTTCAGGTCGTGTTTGTGGCAACCGCCATGTCCATCGTCTCCGGCGCCGTCGCAGAACGGATGAAACTGTGGGCTTTCTCGCTTTTCGCAGTGGTCATGACCGCTTTTATCTATCCCATGGAAGGTTCCTGGACCTGGGGTGGTAAGAGCGTGTTCGGGTTGTTTTCCCTGGGTGATGATTTCGGTTTTTCCGATTTCGCCGGTTCCGGCATCGTCCATCTGGCAGGGGCAGCGGCGGCTTTGGCGGGTGTCCTTCTGCTGGGTGCCAGAAAGGGAAAGTACGGCCCGAATGGGGAAATTCGTCCGATCCCCGGTGCCAACCTGCCGCTGGCTACGCTGGGTACCTTCATTCTCTGGATGGGGTGGTTCGGCTTCAATGGGGGTTCCGTGCTGAAGCTGGGTGACATTACCAACGCCAACTCCGTCGCCATGGTCTTTCTCAACACCAATGCTGCGGCTGCCGGGGGTGTGATTCTGGCCCTGTTCGTTGCCCGTATGCTGTTCGGCAAGGCGGATCTGACCATGGCATTGAACGGAGCCCTTGCGGGTCTGGTGGCCATCACGGCCGAGCCACTCACTCCCACACCCATAGCCGCTGCTTTGATTGGCGCCGCAGGCGGAGGACTGGTCGTGCTCTCGATCGTCACCCTGGACAAGCTGAGGATTGATGATCCGGTGGGTGCCATCTCCGTGCATGGGGTGGTGGGTATGTGGGGTCTGATGGCTGTACCACTGACCAATGATGGGGCTACATTCCTGGGCCAGTTCATCGGCCTGGCCACCATCTTCGTCTGGGTGTTCGGTGTCAGCCTGGTCACTTGGATGATTATTAAAGCGGTAATGGGTATACGGGTGAGCGAAGAGGAAGAGTACGAG
>JAAELC010000677.1 GCA_024227135.1 Gammaproteobacteria bacterium | reverse complement strand
TTCGGGCCACTTACCCACTTCGCCGGAGTTATCAACTTCGTAGACATTCGCCGTCGGATAATTGGTGTTGTTTGGATAGGGAGAGCCATGTTGGGCGGCGTTTCGATAATCATGATAGTAAAACGCCTTGTTGTCCTGTGATCCCTTCTGCGCCCAGCCGCGCAGGGCCACTACCTGGGGGTTGCCCAACAAACTGTATTGGACCGCAAGTTCAACTACTGTCGCGTTGCTGGGATTGACACGGGCCCACACACCGTCTGGATATGTACTATTACCTTCCTTCCAAAACTCGTTTTCATAACCATCCTGCGACGACCCCGTACCCTCGGCACGAAGGGGATAGGTGCCTCCAACCGACTCATTCTCATCAGACCAGACCATTACGTCTTTCTGTGACCAGCCGTTTCCAAGATCTTTCGGAGATTTCACCACCACATAGTAATCGCCCCTGTCATCCCCATCCGTATCGATTTCGTAATTGAAAAAATCTGACATGCCGGTGCCGACTACATCGATCGCGAAATAGAACCAATTATCATCAGCGCCAATTTGAACCCGCTCGATGTCAATTCTGGGGTAATAAGTACCCCCGCCCGAGGCAGCCGGGCGCTCGATGATATCGCCATAGTCTTCCCAGCCGTTGTTGGCGCCGTCAATATCCCCATACCAGTCACACTCCCCTGTGCCCGTTCCCGAGGAGGTCAGGTGATCGTCCGGAAGGTAGTCGCCGGAGTAAAGCACCGTTAGACAGTCCTCCTGTACAACCGCGTAACTTCCGGGGTAGGCCCAGTTGGCGGGCGGCGCCGCGGCCATGGCGTTCGAGGCAAAAACCAGGGCCATCAGACCAAACAGGGTA
>JAAELC010000676.1 GCA_024227135.1 Gammaproteobacteria bacterium | reverse complement strand
TCTGAGTCCAGCTGATCCAACAAGACTCTGGTGGTCGGCATGTCATACACCATCTTGGCGACAAACGCGTGGGCTATATGGCTGTACGGTCGGCAGGCGGGCGGCCGGGCAGACCGCAGGTCGTGCGAACAAACTCTTCTACCCAAACTAATTCCAATGTCATGACCAACTGCTGTTGCTTTTCTGTCAGCTCGCCAAGCTATTCTCTGGTCCAAGGAAAAAGCGACCCTTGAATGTTCAACCAATACTGCGATAATGTTTCTCGTAATTGATTCATTTCCCGGTTCTTTTTGGTTTGGTGTGCAAACCAATTTTAACACCAGAAAGGACCGGGGCCCTTCTTCATTTTGGCTGTTTCAGCCAATAAATCATCTTCGATGGCGAGTTTTGCAAGAGGCTCAGGACACTGGACATTGTATGCGGAGGGCCAGTCGGCAAAGTGGTCCGATGAGACCTATCGTATTTTCGGTACGCCACCGGTTAAGGTTCCCAGTCCGCAGGTACTTAGCAGGCTGGTGCATCCCGATGACTGTCGAGGTGTAATGAACTCCCTGGAAAGGAGTCTTGCACAAGCGGTTGAACACAACATGGACTATCGGATTATCCGGCCTGATGGGGAAAAACGCTGGGTTAACTGTCGAGCAAGGCCGGTGTTGAATACCGGTGGGTCCGTTATGAAACTGGAGGATCGTTTCGATACCTGGGAACGTCTTGTCGATCCCGATGATCTCGAACGCAGCTGGACTGACTATGCTGCGTGACTACATGTCTGGAGAGCGGGACGATTTTTCCCTGGAGTTTCGCATGCGGCATAAGGAGGGGCACTGGGTGGATATACTATCCCGTGCCCATTTGGTTCGCGATGAAAACGGCCAGCCAGAGCGTGTCGTAGGTACTCATCTGGATATTGCTGAAAGGCGGCAAGCCGAGCGGGCGCTGTTTGGTGAGCGTGCTTTTCTTCAACATGTGATCGATGGAATAGATGATCCCATCATTGTCACCGGTCCAGACTGCGAAGTAGCTCGTATGAATCGGGCAGTTCAGGAGTCAGCGGGGCAATCCCCACTGGATACCGGGAGTATGACCTGTTATTCAGCGGCCTGTCACACCACCCAGCCCTGTTCCGGAAAGGAATACCCCTGCCCTTTGTAAACAGTATTGGAAACCGGATCGCCGATCAAAGTACTCCACACGCATATGGCAGCCGATGGCAAGGAACGAAGACTGGAGATTGCGGCAAGCCCCTTGCCGGATGACAACGGGCAGGTGGCAGGCATGATCGAGGTGTTCCGAGACATTACTGAACATCTGGAATTGCTGGCCAAACTCGAAGAAAGAGAGCTGCGTTATGCTCACCTTGCTCAGCATGATCCCTTAACCGGCCTGCCCAACCGCTTGCTTTTTGCCGATCACCTGAATCAGGCGATTCATACGGCCCATCGAAACAACAGTGAGTTTGCGGTGCTCCATGTGGATCTTGATCTGTTCAAGCATGTGGATGACAGTTTCGATCATAGTTGCAGGGATGAAGTGCTGAGGCTGGTTGCGTCGCGACTTCAGGAATTGTTTCGGGAAGACGATACTATTGCGCGCATGGGAGGCGACGAGTTTACGGTCATTCTCAGCAATATCCAGCGCGATGAAGATGCCGCTTCGGTGGCCCTGAAAGTGCTGAATCTGTTCAAAGAGCCGTTTGAAGTGCAGGGGCATGGTGTATTCCTTGGTGCAAGTGTAGGTATCAGCCTCTATCCGAAACACGGTGTGACGGTGGATGATCTGGTGAGGAATGCAGATACCGCCATGTATCGTGCCAAGGAAGAGGGGCGCAGTACCTTTCAATACTACTCTGAAGATCTAACGGCGAAAGCAGTAGAGCGTATTCACCTGGAGTCGAACCTACATCAGGCGGTGGATCGGGGTGAGTTTATCCTTCACTACCAACCGCAACAGGACTTTACCACCGGCTCCGTCTGCGGAATCGACTGATATGATATCTGGTTGAGATCTGGATTAGGCATCCCGCCTGATCAACACTACACACAAACTTTGCCTTTCTATACTGCAGGGCGGTAACATCACCCCCTCAAACCGTTCTGACCTGGCAAACCCAGTTGGACAGGTTCAAGTAACGTTGCGGTGTACGGGTCTGTGCGCCGGGATTGCAGATAAGCAATCCACTTATTTTTTAAGTTTGACTCTGGTTTGCGTACCAGAGTTGCCGATAAGCAATCCACTTATTTTTCAAGCTTGACTCTCATCACTTATGACATCCACAAAAACTGAAAAATTGATGACGAATAACGCAGATTCCTCTAAACGACGTATCCTGGTACTGTTTGCTCATCCTTCTCTGGATCGATCCGAAGTAAATCAGCCTCTGATGCAGGCCACCCGGAATGTGGAGGGAGTGACGCTTGTCGATCTCTATGGGGAGTATCCGGATTTCCAGGTTAATGTTGATCTTGAGCAGCAACGCCTGCTGGAGCATCAGGTTGTCGTATTCATGCACCCCCTTTACTGGTATTCGACACCTGCGATCCTCAAAGAGTGGCAGGATCTGGTTCTGGAATATGGCTTTGCCTATGGTTCCGAAGGAACGGCATTGCAGGGTAAGGTTTTTTTCAGTGCCCTGACCGCAGGCGGCTTGGAGGCGGCCTACTGTGCCAAGGGCTACAATCATTTCACGATCCGTGAATTGCTGTACCCTCTGGAACAGACAGCCTCGCTGTGCGGAATGGTTTACCTGCCGCCGTTCGCCTTGTTTGACGCGAGAAATGCGGTGGATGAAGGAAGGCTTGATTCCCATGTGGCAGACTGGGTGCGTGTTTTAACGGCATTGCGTGACGGGAGGCTTGATCTGAAGGCTGCACTTGGACTTCCAAAGCTCAACAGTGATCTGCATGCCATTGTCCAGGAGGGGTGAATGGCAGGCCTGTACATCGAACTTTTTTCTATGAGGATCAGTAAACCATGTTTTCCTCATAAACTCTCCAACTGGGTTCGTTAGGATAATGGGTGGATTACTAATTCAGGCGTTTATCTATCTTTGTGCGGCGGTAATTGCGGTACCGATTGCCAAACGCCTCGGATTGGGTTCGGTGCTGGGGTATTTGATTGCCGGTATTATCATCGGGCCGGTAGTTGGCCTGGTGGGTTCCGAAACCCAGGCGATACAGCATTTTGCAGAGTTTGGTGTGGTAATGATGCTGTTTCTGGTGGGACTCGAGCTGGAGCCATGGATGCTTTGGCGGATGCGAAACCGGCTGATTGGCCTGGGTGGGTTACAGGTATTCGTGACTGCCGCGCTGATTACAGGGATCTGTCTGCTGTTCGATATCTACTGGAGTGTTGCGCTTGCTGTCGGTTTGATATTTTCCCTGTCGTCTACGGCTATCGTTCTCCAGACACTCAATGAGAAAGGTCTTTCCAGGACCGAGGGTGGCCGTGGCAGCTTTTCGGTTCTCTTGTTTCAGGATATTGCGGTCATTCCCATGCTGGCCCTTATTCCGCTACTTGCGCTACCCGAACTTTCTGCCAGCGGTCTGGAAAATTCGACCTACAACCTCAATGCTGAAAAACATGAAACCTTCAGCCTGGTGGCCGGCCTTCCGGCCTGGGGTTATACCCTGGTAGTGCTGGGTTCGGTGGCACTGGTTGTGTTGGGGGGGCATTTTCTGTCCCGGCCCCTGTTCCGGTTTATTGCGGATTCCCGATTGCGGGAAATTTTCACGGCGAGCGCGTTGTTGCTGGTGATCGGTATCGCGCTGTTGATGACTCTGGTGGACCTTTCCCCCGCGTTAGGTACTTTCCTGGCTGGCGTAGTGCTTGCCAACAGCGAGTTTCGTCATGAGCTGGAATCCAGTATCGAGCCATTCAAAGGTCTGTTACTCGGACTGTTCTTTATCACGGTAGGTGCGGGAATTGACTTTGGGATTCTATTTGGTGATTTCGCCCTGTTGCTCGGATTGACTCTTGGAGTCATTCTGCTCAAGGGAGCGGTGCTGTTCGGGCTTGCTCTTCTTTTCAGCCTGAAGCCCGGTGATGGCTGGTTGTTCACTCTTGGTCTGGCTCAGGCCGGAGAGTTCGGGTTTGTCCTGTTGAGCTTCAGCCTGCAGAACAGCGTAATACCTTCTGATCTGGCAAAGACGCTTTCACTGATTGTGGCCCTTTCCATGCTGCTGACACCGGCGCTGTTCATTCTCTATGAGAAAATCGTATTGCCTCGGCTCAATCCAGAAGAGCAGCAGGAGCCTGACAGTATCGATGAACAGGGCACGGTGGTGATTGCAGGAGTCGGTCGTTTCGGTCAGATTGTGAATCGCTTGCTGGTGGCAAGCGATGTTCACACTATCGTCTTGGATCATGAGGCGGCGATGGTCGATACCCTTCGAAAGCTGGGGATTCAGAGCTACTACGGAGATGCCTCACGCCCGGACCTGTTGCATGCGGCAGGTATCGAGAGTGCTGAGGTTTTTGTCGTCGCCATCGACGACCGGGAGCGCTCGGTGGAAATGGTCGGGTATGTACGCAGACATTATCCTCATATCAGGATTCTGGCCCGTGCCTTTGATGTCAATCACCTTTATCTTCTCAAGCAGGCGGGAGTGGATCTGGCTGTCAGGGAGATGTTTGAGGGTTCCCTGCAAACCGGTGCCGAAGTACTCAAGCTACTGGGAATGCATCCCTTCAAAGTTGAGAAAATGACCTGGGCGTTCCGTCACCATGATGAGGTGGGGTTGGATCACCTCTATGAACTCTGGGATGAGAACCCGGATATTGCGCGTAATCGCGCTTTTCTTGCGCGAGCCAAAGAACACGGAGAATCCCTGAGAGGTATGATGGAATCAGATCGGATGCAGGCCCATGATCAGTCCGAGCGCGCCTGGACTCCTCCTCCCAAGGGATATGCGGATTCCTTTCAGGCTGAGGGTGATACCGCTGGAGGTCCGGACAGCTCATAGACTTGCCTATCGCTGGCCGTTATTGAAATTACGCCTGATCGTTTCGCTGCGCCGCCTGTTTGCACCGAAATCCGAGTATCCCACCCGTGATGCAGACTTCAGGTGTATGACACCGGCGTTTTCATCGAATTGAAATTCCACATCGTCCTTGAATCGGAATACCAGCGAAGTAAAAGTCACCCGGAGATAGTTTCCGCTGTTTTCAACCACCTGAGTGCGGGGCAACTGGTTAATCACGGCGAGTAGTTTCTTCCTGGCACTTTCTGGTGGCCCCTCGAACTTCAGGGGGGCAACGTAGTGGCTGCTGCCGACCTGGAGTGAGGTCACGCAATTGGGTTTGTCCGGACAAGGGGAAATACCTGAGTCGTTCACTTGATTCGCTCCGATGCCTGCCATTGCAGAACCCGATAGAAAAAACAGAAACAGGGATATCCGGATGTTGACATACCTCATTCTGTGACTTATAGATCTCAAATTGTGCTCACTGGTAGTCAGTTTTTGAGCGCGGTTACCGAACCGGACCCCTGAATCTCCCTCAGCTACTTGAGCGGAGCAGTGGGTGGGTCTCTTCGATTTCACCACGGTGTAGCTTAAAGGTTGTTATTGTCTAGTACGATAAGGTGTATAATCGATAATAACCAAAAAATCAATAATTATGTGCTGTACATAAATCGACGGTAAACCTATGAGTATCAGTCTGAATATCAGTGATGTATCCCGCATTGCAGGGGTTCCCAAAGACCTCCTGCGCATGTGGGAGAGGCGCTACGGTTTTCCCAAGCCGGCTCGTGATGATAATGGGGATCGTGTCTACTCAGACGATGAACTGGACAAGCTGATTGCCATCAAACGCCTTGTGGACCAGGGCAAGCGTCCAGGTAAGTTGATGGCTATGGATCTTCCCCGATTGCAGTCTATGATGACTACGCCTGCGGTGGATCTGGATGTTGATCTGTTGTTGGAAATGCTGCGGAATGATGATACCGCCAGTCTTCATGGCTGGTTTCAAAAGCAACTGCTCAACCTGGGTCTGCGAACCTTTATTTACAAAGTGATGGCACCAGCAACCCATGCTTTGGGCGATGCCTGGGCAAGGGGTGAGTTAGATGTCTACCAGGAGCACCTCTGCACCGAATTGGTGATAAGCCTGGTCCGTCAGTCGCTGGCCGAGTATTACCGCGATTCCGGATCACCAAGAATCATGTTGACTACAATGCAGGGTGAGGCACACGGTCTTGGGCTTCTGATGGTTGAGGCGCTGCTGCGGATTGCTGGTGCGAAAGTTATATCATTCGGTACCGAGATGCCCATGAGAGATATCATTATGGCTCCTGTCGGTCACAGTGTGGATATCGTCGGCCTCTCTTTCAGTTGTCATTTCAACGGTGACGATGCACTGGTTATGCTCAGTGGTCTTCGGGAGCGTATCCCTTCGCACATCCCGATCTGGGTGGGTGGTAACGGGTTTGCTGAAGATATCGTTATGCCAGAAGGCGTGGAACTTTTTAGGGGCCTCTATGAAGTGGAGCAGGCCTGCATGAATTGGCCCCGTACCGTGGGAGAAAAGGAGTCGTCAGGACATGATGGGCGGTAGTATACCGGTCAATGTTCGGAACACGTCAATCTGGGGTATCTACTCACGCTGTTCGGGCGATCTGCTCCGGAAGACGCGGTAATCCCTCCATGTATATTTGGCTTTGGCAGCTCCGCCAAAGGCATTTCCTCCACAGAACACCCCTGGGGTGTAGTCTTCGGGGGTAAGCAGTTACAAACCGGGAACAAAAAAATGAGCAACTTTTTCGACTTCTTCTTAAAAGTATTGCAGGGCTGCTGGTTCTGTTGATCGCTGCTGTATTGGTTCTGGGCTTCATCGGGGTAAAACTCGACATGAGCCACCTGCGACCCGCGGTGGAGGTTGCTGCCGGTACCGCCCTGGGCCGGGATGTAACCATCAATGGACCGGTATCGGTGGAATTTTCCAACTGGCCCGAGTTGGAAGTGTCCGATATCAAAATTGCCAATGCAGCCAATACCACACAACCCGATTTCCTGAATGCCGGCCTTGCCCGAATGCGTATTGGTATATACCCGTTGCTTCGAGGGCATATCAATATTGCCGAGATCACTGCGGAGCGAGTGACACTGAATCTCGAAAGTGATGCACAGGGTAACCCAAACTGGGTATTCGACAGGCCGGAGAAACCGATAGCGAGCGAATCGGTTCAAGACCATGTTGAAGAGAAGTCGATTGTCTTTGCAGCCCTGGA
Source organism: Gammaproteobacteria bacterium (assembly GCA_024227135.1). Lineage (GTDB taxonomy): Bacteria > Pseudomonadota > Gammaproteobacteria > Chromatiales > Chromatiaceae > JAHEHQ01. Next base: position 5,863 of record JAAELC010000676.1, on the reverse strand, counting down.
TCAAATATCACTCAAAGAAATATCCATCAACTATCACGATGCTGCACTCGATGAGTCGCTGTCTTTCGTCCTGGGTTCCTTGGAGGGTACGGCGCCCGAAGATGAACCTGTATCACTGAATCTGGCAGGCCGCATACAGGACAAAGAGTATGATCTTGAATTGAGGGGTGGCCCGCTTACCGGCTTACTCGATAGTGAGACGCCTGGGCTTTCGAAGTCATAGGGGACGTACTGGGCAAGGAAATTGTCAGTAAAGGGGATACGATGTTGCGAAGCCGGCATCCCGTGATCAATCTGGCCTTCGGCTTGCGCCAGGTGGACGTAGGTAAAGTCCTCACCTCCCTGGGTCTCGTTCAGGGATGCAGGCACAACTCGGTGATGTGGGGATGGAGGTATCGATTAGAGGGGACAGTCTTAACGAAATTCTCATGGGATCGAGTATGCGTTTTGCTGTCAGGGACGGTACCTGGAAAGTACGGGTACCCAATTCTGAAGCCAGTTTCGATATCGATAAGTTGCATGGAGATATTCAGGTGAAGAAAGGTAACAACATTACCATGAAGCTGGAAGGCAATATCGATGAAACGCCGGTTAAACTGCGGATAGTTGGTGCTCCTCTGGTGGAATATGTCACCAGACAAGACAACATACTCCTGGCTATCGATGCCGAGTTGGCAAGGTCCCGGCTTAGCTTCTCCAGCAACGTAAAGTTACCGCTGAGTGATCGGGATATCACCCTCGCATTGAAGGCGGACAGTGAACGGATTGATCACCTCAACGAACTGTTGCGACTTAATCTTCCACCGGTTGGTCCCGTATCTCTGGAGTCGAAACTCAAATTGACCAAAGGAAAATATGACCTCTCGAAACTGGATATTCGGGTGGGGGAAAGCCATCTGAAGGGTAAAGTGAAACTGGGTATGCAGCCTCGGCCCAGATTGGATGTGCTGTTGGTATCCGAGTCGATACAGTTGGATGACTTCGACGACATCTCAACGAATCAAGCCGAAGCAGAGACACTGGAAGGTGGAAAGGCTGACTCTATGGTGGAAAAGCCCGACGGAGCATCCGTTGACAATGGGGTGGCGCCTCAACCTGAATCTGGCAGAAGTCTGCTGTCCTACGAAGTACTGAGTGCGTTCGATGCTGATATCAAGATCGAGGCCAAGGATGTCAGGTCCGGAAAAGACAGGTTGGGTTCGGCGCTGGTAAAGATGAATCTCAATAAGGCCAGACTTTCGATGGCACCCTTGCGGATAAATGTCCCGGGCGGTGGGATTCAGGTGGATACGGACTTTACACCATCTCCGACAGACGTGAATTTCAATATCAAAGCGGCTATCGATGAATTCGATATTGGTGTAATCGCCCGTAAGAGGAAACCCGGGACCGATATGGGGGGGAAATTCAAGTTGGATACTGAGTTGCATTCCCAGGCGCCCAATACTGCTTCGTTGATGAAGCATGCTGATGGACACGTCGACTTTGCCCTGGTACCAGAGAATTTTTCTGCGGGTGTCATCGATCTGTGGGCGGTAAATCTCTTGTCTGCGGTTATGGATAAATCGACGGAGAAAGATAAGTTGAAAATCAACTGTGTCGTCGTGCGCTACGGTATGCAGGACGGATTGATGAAGGAAAAGGCCATTTATCTCGACACCAGTAATATGCGTATCACCGGGAAATCCGAAATTGATTTCAACACACGAAAGCTGGGGATCAGACTGGCACCCAAAGCCAAAAGGCCGGAATTTTTCAGCATGGCGGTCCCCATCGAGGTCAAAGGGCGTTTTGAAGACTTCGACTTCAGCGTCGGCGGGTTACGCATGGTCGGGCAACTGGCCTCGTTCGTAACCAGTCCTGTTCATGTACCGATTAGGCGTATCCTGACTAAAGATGAACCTGCGGATGGTGTTGAAGCCTGCAAAGCGGCATGGAGTCAAAAGCGTTTGGACGAAACGGCAGCGGATGATCCCGGTAAAGGATAGCCCTAAGCAGTTATCCTTGGGCATCAATTGGACTGAAACGTTTTCAAGATCCGTCAACGGGGGGCATAAAGCCCCCGTTTTGGGGTGCCAGTCAGCTACAGGGCTTTATGAAACAGCCTGTATCGCTTGTATTTTTTGCAACCTATGGTGTCCAGCAGTTTAGCGAGCCTGATGTTGTCTTCGAGTACCCAGGAAAGCTCCGCTTTTTTACAACCGACTTTCAGGCCACTTTTTCGACAGGCCTCGAAGAGCCCGAATGACATGATGCCACCCAGCTGGCTGTTCTGGTATTTCCTGCGAATTCCCATCAGCGGCACCCGGGCTGTTTTGAAAGAGGGGTTCAGTTTCAATCGCCACAGCAGTTTCAGCAGACCGAATGGGAACAGCCGCCCATTGAGATCAACGATCATTTCATTGATATTGGGGAGTGAGACCATCATGCCCTGGGGTACGCCATTGACTTCTGCAATGTAGGTAAAATCTTCTCTGATGATCATTTTCATCTCCTTGACTGCATGATCCAGTTCGGCCTGGGTGAACGGAATAAACTTCCAGTTACCGGCCCATGCATCGTTGAAAATATCCAGAATGGTTTTCAGTTCCTTCTCGTATTCCTCCATGTTGATGGGTCGAAAAGACACTTTCCCCAGCTTGATCGTACGATCTAGCCGCCGCTGAATCGAAGGCGCGAGAATATTGTTTTCAATATTTATCTCGTACGCCCATGTATCCTTGGCTTTCGTCAGCCCGTAATTGACAGCCAGCCGCTGAAGATAGGGCCTGCTGTGTCCCATCAGCAGCATGGGCCTCGTGTTGAAACCCTCGACCAGCATGCCGGTTTCTTCATTGATGGAAAGACTGAAGGGACCAATAACCTCCACCATGCCCCTATCTCTTAACCAGCTGCAAGCCGTATCCAGCAGCGCATTGGCGATCCCCTGGTCTTCAATGCAATCGAAATAGCCAAAGTGGCCGGTCTTGATACCGTGGCACTGCTGTACCAGTTCATCGATCTGGGCGCTTATCCTGCCGACTGGCTGGTTGTTTCTGTAGGCGATCCATAGCCTGACCTCCGCATGCTGGAAAAAGGGGTTCTTGCTTTCATCGATGGCATCCATCCGCTCCATGATCAATGGAGGAACCCAGTTGGGATCGTCCTGGTAAAGACTCCACAATACCTTGACGAATGCCTTCTTATCCGCTCGGTTCCTTACCGGCCGCACTTCAATGCTGGAAGATGTCATGAATATCCCTTTGCTGCTCGTTCATCTGTGATATTAGGTAAAAAATGATGCTTCAGAACTCATGGGAACTGCCGGGGGAGGCGAACCGCCGAATGATATTCCGTGGTTCCGAACACCATCAGGTGTTGAACCGGTAAAGATCATATTCTGGGAAGTTCACCAAAGGTGAAAAGCTAACGTGATTTCGCACGGGGTTCAACCGGTCTGAAGATAATCGAAACAGGGACGGTTCATCGATTACGTTCCACGATCACCCCATCATCGGCCACCATGGTCTGCAGCAGTTCTATAAAGTGCTCCTCATAACGCCGCAAGTACTTATCGCGATTGTAGGCGATGCGGGTGACTTCCCAGGGGAACAGGTTTCTCAGGTCCTTAATCTGAAGGTCATTGTCGGTATCGTTGGAGTAAGCGAGGCTGGCGATGATGCCTACACCAAGACCTTCTCTGACATAAGTTTTGATCACGTCGGTATCGGCGGCACTCAATACCACCGTTGGCTGGAGCCCGAGACGGAAAAAGCTCTTTCTGAGATGGTTTCCACCCGTGAACCCGAATACGTAGGTGATCAACGGGTATTCGCACAACGTGTTCAGTTGGAGAGGATGGCGGCTGAAAACGGGATGTCCGATCGGTGCAATCAGGCTGCGATTCCAACGGTAGCAGTGGATTGCTTTGAGGGTCGGGGTCTCCACCAGCTCTTCGGTACAAATGGACAGATCGACCTGGTCGCTGGTGGTCATCTTTACCAGTTGATGTGGTGTTCCCTGGTGAATCTGCAGGTTGATTTCTGGATAAAGTTTGCGGAACTGACGGATCACTGCTGGCAGCACATAGCGTACCTGAGTGTGGGTATGCCGATCCGAAGTGTACCGCTGCTCTCTTCCACATGATCACGACTGACGGCGAAGATATTGCCAGCTATTCACCAGGAGATTCTCTGGGTGCCTGGTTTAAGTATAGGATATCAGGGGTTACCGGATCAGTTTGTTTTACAGGTCTTGATACCGATCAGTGTGTAGGCCGGGCACCAGTTAAGCAGACCCGTCGCCAGAGGAACCACACCAATCCATCCCCAGAAGCCGATCATTCCGGCTGCTGTGAGCCCGAGAAGAATCGCGCCCGCGCCGAGTCGCAGTGTACGATCCAGAGTTCCAATGTTCTTTTTCATGATGTGTAGTCTCTACAGATTGAGATTTTAATAGTACCATTCCGGCTACTACGTAAACGGGATAGTGATGATGTATCGGTAGTAAAAAGTAAAATACATCTTCCCCTTCCAATATTCAATAAATTGGTGCTATATTTGCGAGAGAATTAAAAGGTAGTGTCGCCGTGCTCTGTTAGAAACGCTTTGCGGGCTGACAAGCTTTTTCGGTCTCATAGTCAGTGACCAAAAGATCTGTGGTGTCAGATCCTGATAGAATAATAACGAGCAGTGCAGCGATCAAGGACGAAGAATGGTAAAAATCAAAAAAGCGTTGCAAAATTGGTTATTCCGGTTCGTGCAGGCACCATGGCGCAGTCGATTGCCTTCATCGACAACATGCGATGCCTTTCAATCCTAAAGCAAATTTAAATTTGTGACCATGGTAACTGCTCACCCCCCAGGATTAACCCGCATGGGCGGTCTGTGGGGGAAGTGTCTTTGGCATGGATGCCAAAGTCAAGCCTACAGGGAGGTATTTACGGTGTCTTCTGCAACAGATTGCCCATGCGGGGCGAGTAGTTACTGGCCATGTAGAGAAAGGGTAAGCAGTACCCTTCTTAACTTCTGTCTTTTTTTGGGCTTAAATCGTCTTTTCCTGCAGGCTTATAGATTGCTATTGCCATCGATTTCATGTAAGTCCGCAGCTGGTTTATAAGTTTAGTTATCCACTCAGTATCCCTAACCGCTGACTCCAGCAACACGGGCCAAACATCGTTCGAGAATACAATAATGTTTAAACAACTTCATACCCCGTATCGTATACGGCGATTATTGATGGGCATGGTGATCCTGAGTTTGTCGAGCATGGTCAACGCCGCCGAGGTGACCGTACTGCCGGGCAGTGGAACCTTGACGGCGGCAATCGATCTGGCAGCAAGTGGCGACGTCCTGGTCTTGCAGGAGGGTGGATACATGGAAGACAGCATAATCCTGGATAAATCGCTGACCATCCGCAGCACCAACAGCGGTAACGATACGGCGATCAGTGCCACCAGTTTCCAGATCGCTGGCGCCGATATCGATGTGACGATTCAGGGACTCGGCCTGGCAGTGTCGCTGGGTTTGGAGCAGGCGGCGAGTATTCGTATCCTGGAGAATCGTTTCCTGAACGGTGCCGATATTCTAGGTGGGAACTATAAAACTTCTGAGGGTGATGGTGAATTGTTTGTGATCGGTAATCGATTTTCCCAGAACGGCACTATTGTCGACCTGTCAGCAAACGGATTCTACGTTGCGGGAAATACATTGAACGCGGGCTACATCAGCGCGAATGAATCGGGCTGGATTGTTGGCAACTCGGTTTATGCGCCGACTAATGAGACTGCGATCAGAGTGTTGTCGGGCGCTGTATCGATGAAAATTATTGGGAACCGGATTAGTTATTTTGGTAATAATAATGATTCGTACAATGGAATTGCCTC
>JAAELC010000675.1 GCA_024227135.1 Gammaproteobacteria bacterium | reverse complement strand
GTTCGAGTCCAATATCCAGAAGATGATCGAGGAAGACCGGATGATGTCTCTGGGTAAGCTGGCGGCAAGTGTCGCCCATGAAATCAACAACCCTATCCAGGGCCTTTTGACCTTCAGTGAGTATATGCTGGACGTTTTGACCGCCGGTCCCCCGACAGAGGAGTCCCTGGAAGAATTCAAAGGCCACCTGCAGCTCATGTCCACGGAACTGGAGCGTGTGGGGAGTATCGCCTCCGGACTACTCTCCTTTGCCCGGGAATCGGGGGTGGAACATACCCATGTCGATATAAACAATGCCCTGGATGCGGCACTTTCCCTGACCAGCCACAAGATGAGACACGGGAGTATCAGTCTGAGGACAGAGCTGTACCCGACCCCGATCATGCTTGTGGGGGATATCAACCAGCTTCAGCAATGTTTTTTGAACCTGATTTTCAACGCCATTGATTCCATGCCCGAAGGAGGGGAGTTGTCGGTGACATCCCGGATGGATGAAACAGCGGAAAATGCCTGGGTTAGAAT
>JAAELC010000674.1 GCA_024227135.1 Gammaproteobacteria bacterium | reverse complement strand
CTGAAAGATTTTTATCTGGATCTAGCCAAACAAACCACTCCTGTTATTGAAGTCGGAGCAACCAAGAAAATTACCGTGATCATATCCGAAGGGAAAGACCTGCAGATAAGGGAGATCGACAGTGGAACGATTTAAGAGCGTGGTGGCTTTACTGATCCTGGGGCTTTCGGCCTGTGCACCATTGGAAAATGCCGTCAATCCATACGAGGAAGATTTCAAATGCCGAGCCGACGATGATACCGGTAAATGCATCGATACGCCTTCAGCCTACCAGGACGCGAGGTACCCCGGTGTTGAGCAGGTTGCCCCTGCAGTCGAGACCCCAAGGGTAAATAAAGCGGACCAACGATACCAAATGGTAGCAGGCCTCCTGGAAGAACCCCAAAAGCCCATCCTGCAGCCCCCGAAAATTATGCGAGTATTGCTGCTACCCTACGAAGGAGAAGGTGATGAACTGTTCATGACCCGCTACGTGTATCTTAAGGTTGAGGAATCTGACTGGATACTCAGCGATATCAGTGAAAACCCGGAATAATCATGCTGCTTAACTTCTTGCAAAATTACGGACTCGGTGGCCGTGACCACCTGAAACAGTCCGATCTTGAGAAGATGACGAAAAGAACACCGTTCTCGTCATTTTTAAACTATGTGGCATACGACGAACGATCGGAGGTCTACCTTAACCAGGATGACAGTCTGGGGATGTTGTGGGAGTGCTATCCACTGGTTTATGCAGG